>JBKQRS010000519.1:0-3560 GCA_052143915.1 Bradyrhizobium sp. | reverse complement strand
TCGTGACCTTGAAGCCCAACGCCCAGGCCACGGCGGAGGAGATCATCGCCTTCTGCCGCGACAACCTCGCGCGCTTCAAGGTTCCCAAGACGGTGGTGTTCGGGCCCTTGCCGAAAACGTCAACGGGCAAGATCCAGAAATTCTTGCTGCGCGGCCAGGCCAAGACGCTCGACAAATAGCCCCAAAAGGATTGCCCGGATCGCGGCCCCGATGCGCGGCCGGCCCCGGCCGCCGTTTTGACCGCGGCAACTTGCCACAGCGGTGGAAATCCATAACCAATCGTTAACGTCGCGTTAGGCATGGCGGCGTGACAATGACGCGCATCAACAACGCGTCCGCCCTATGGGTCGCAGCCATGCGTAATTCCGTTCTTCGTTCCCTCCATGACAAAAACGGCGCCATTGCGTGATGCGCGCCGATCCGGATAGCGGCCGCGCCGCGCCGCACTCGATCGCACCGGCCGGCGATCGGCGCGATCATGCGAAAGCCCTCAAAATAAGCATCGCGGCGATCGTCGCCGTCATGGTCATCGTCATTTGGGCGGCGTCGGCGATCTCGATCTATTACTCCCGGGAGGCCGCGCTCGCGGAGATGAAGTCGAACGCCACCAACCTCGCCTTCGCCTTCGACGAGGAAGTGACGCACACCCTCGATAGCAGCGTCAGAACCATGGACGTTGTCGCCGCCCGCATGCGCGTCCAGGGATCGGACATGGATATCTACGCGTGGTCGCGCGAGCTTCCGATCGTCACGGGCCCTATCGTCGTGGCCGGCATCATCGCGCCCAACGGGATACTCATCGCCAGCACGCGGGCGCCGGATTTGAACCCCGTCGACATGAACGACCGCGAGCATTTCCGCATCCAGCTCGACGGCAAGTACAAGGGCGTATTCATCGGCAAGCCGGTGACCAGCCGGACGGACGGCCAGATATTGATCCCGATCACCGAGCGCGTCGAGACCAGAGACGGCCGCTTCGTCGGCGTGATGAATTTTGAGCTGTCGCCCGCTCTCCTGACGAATCTCCATAAATCCATCGATCTCGGCGAACACGGGACCATCACGCTGGTCGGTCTCGATAATATCGTTCGTGCCCGCTTCAGCAAGAACAGCCCGGATGGTCTGGCCGATGTCGGCAAGCCCGTCAAAGGCAACATGAGTCAGGTCGATACCCTGGGAGTCAACCAGGGTTTCTATATCCAGCAGGACACGATCGACCATGTCAGGCGTATCCACAGTTTTCGGCGCGTCGCGAATTACCCGCTGTTCGTGAATATCGGGCTTGGCTATGACGAAGGGCTGGCGTCGTGGTGGGCAATCACCCTGACGATCCTGGCGGTCGCCGCCGGCGCCACGCTCTTCCTGGGCGGACTGGGACTGTATCTCGCGCGGGAGATCGGCGTGCGCCGAAAGGCCGAACAGAAAGTCGAGCGCCTGGCGCGAACCGATCCGCTGACCGGCTTGCCCAATCGCCGGGCCTTCGTCGAGGCGCTGCACCAGGCGATCGGCCGGACCGGCCGCGGCGGCAAGGGTTTCGCCGTCCTTTATCTCGATCTCGACTATTTCAAGGACGTCAACGACACGTTGGGCCACAGGGTCGGCGACGAATTGCTCGAGGCCGCGGGCGAGCGGCTGCGAAGCAGCATTCGCGTGACCGACGCGGTCGCCCGCTTCGGCGGCGACGAGTTCGCGGTTTTGCAGACCGATATCGGGGATCCGGCCGATGCGGCGGCCCTGGCCGGCAAATTGATCGAGATCATCGCCCAGCCGTTTTCGATCGAAGGCAATCGCATCCAGAGCGGCACGAGCATCGGCATCGCGGTCGGCGAATCCGGGACGAGCGACGGCGAAACGCTGTTGTCCCACGCCGATCTTGCGCTTTACCGGGCGAAGTCCGAAGGCCGCGGCTCCTACCGCTTCTTCACGGAATCGATGGATACCGAGGTGCATGCGCGGGTCAAGCTGGCCGACGAACTGCGCGAGGCGATCGCCCATGGGCAGATGATTCTGCACTATCAGCCCCAGGTCGACGTCCGCGACGGACGGATCAAGGGGCTCGAGGCGCTGGTGCGCTGGAGTCATCCGGCGCGCGGGCTGTTGTTGCCGGGCAATTTCATCCATATCGCCGAGCAGACCGGTCTGATCGCGCCGCTGGGCCGCTGGGTGATGAACGAAGCTTGCCGGCAGATGAAGGAATGGCTCGATGCCGGCATTGCGCTGCCGGTGTTGGCCGTCAACATCTCGGCGACGGAGCTCAAGATCGCGGGGATAGAAAGCAAGATTCTCGCGGTCATCGACAGACACGGCATCCCGCCGGGCCGGATCGAGCTGGAAATAACCGAATACACGATGATGGAAGTATCCAAACGGTCGGATGACATTTTGGAGCGGCTCAGGCAGCACGGCATCGGCATCAGCATCGACGATTTCGGCATGGGATATTCCTCGCTCGCCTACATGAAGCGGTTCCGTCCCTCGCGCATCAAGATCGCGGGCGAATTCGTCTCCGGCATGCTGAAAAACGAAGCGGACCGCGCCGTGGTGCGGGCAATCGTCGAAATGGCGCACGAGCTGCGCGTCGGCCTGATCGCCGAGGGAGTCGAGACCGCGGCCCAGGCCGAATTCCTGTGCGATCTAAATTGTTACGATGCACAGGGTTTTTACTTCAGCCGCGCCGTGACCGCGCATGACATCGCCGCGATCCTGCGGAGCGGGAAGGCGTTTACGCCCACCGAGCGCGGCGCGATGACGGAAGTGGCCTGAGGAGGCTCACATGGGTCGCGCGCCTCTCGCCCTTAAACCACCGCCCTCTTTTGGGCAGGCGCAAGCTTTCTGGGAACGCGAGCGCGCGCCGCGTTCGCCCGACGATCCGGAATTTCAGCAAGAAGTCGACGACCTGACCGATCCGTTGAAATACGAGACGTTCTTCCGTTCGGCTGCCTATGTCTGGTTCGTCAAGCTGTTCGTCATGCTCGTCGTCAGCCTGCCTTTCGTTTTCCTGATTTGGCGTTTCTTCGGCGTGCTCTCCGTCCTCAATCGGGCATTGAGCGGCATGGCCGCGGGTTCGGGCCTGCCCTGAGCCGCAACGGATAGGAGGAGGTTCAAATGCATCTGCATCCCTGGAGCGCCCGGGAAATCCACGTCCATATTCCCGGGGATGAGCGGCAATGGTGCGTCGACGACGGCGAAGGCGATCCGATTCCATGCGGCGCGGGTGAGGCCGCCGAGGAGCGGGTCCGCCTGTTGGCGGAAATGTTGAATCTCGGTTTCGCGACCCATGCCAAAAGCGGCGCGGCGAATCCCGTCATGGATGCCGCGAAGGCGATCCATGCCAAGAGCGGCGAAATCCAAATGCTGGTCCAAACGATCTTTCCGCCGCAGAAGAAAGCGCCGAATTCCGATCTGGCCGCGCTTTTGGCCGCGCTGGCGAATCTCCAGAATTTATCGGTTGAACTGCAAAAAAGCCTACTGAGCGGGTAACGCTTTCACCCGGCAGCTTCTCCCGCGGCGAACGGCCCCCAAAACGAACCGCCCCTCCACGGGGAGGGGGTACTAGTTAA
>JBKQRS010000518.1:0-23859 GCA_052143915.1 Bradyrhizobium sp. | reverse complement strand
TAGGCGAGCAGATGGTGCCCGAACGTCACCGGCTGCGCGGTCTGCAGATGGGTGAATCCGGGCATCACGGTCGCGGCGTGTTCCAGCGCCCGCTGCGCCAGCGCCAGCTGGAAGGAAGCGAGCGCGGCATCTGTCTCGTCGATGGTGTCGCGGACATACAGCCGAAAATCGGTTGCGACCTGATCGTTGCGCGAGCGCGCGGTGTGCAGCCGTCCCGCGGCGGGTCCGATCAGCTCAGCGAGCCGGCTCTCGACATTCATGTGAATGTCCTCCAGCGCGCGCTTGAAATCGAACGATCCCTTGCCGATTTCTGACAAAATCGTGTCTAGACCCTTGGCAATATTTTTCGCATCGTTCGCGGAAATAATGCCTTGCGCTGCGAGCATCGCGGCATGGGCCTTGGACGCGGCGATGTCCTGGGCGTAAAGGTGACGATCGACGTCGATGGAGACGTTGATTTCCTCCATGATCTCATCCGGACGCTCCGTGAACCGGCCGCCCCACATCTTGTTGCTCATGACCCGTTACTCATGCCTGCCGCTTATCTGCCTGCCGCTTATCGCCGCGCCCGTGAACACGCCGGGTGCCGTTAGTTGCGCAACCGAAGCCCTGCATAGCCGTATCTGATACAGGATGACAAACGATATGCCCGAACGACCCTCGCCCGCCCCGGCTCCCATGCGCCGGATTCCCTATGTCATTGCGGCGGTCCTGGTCGGGGCGGCGATTGGATTTGCCGGGATATACGGGATTGGCGGACTGAAGCGCAACGCGGCGGGCGATTCGGCCTGCGGCGCGGCGGTCGACCTTTCGCGCAAGCTCGCGCCCCTGGCGCATGGCGAGGTCGCCGCCCTGACCATGGCGACCGCGCCGCTGCGGCTGCCAGACCTCGCCTTCGAGGATGGCGACGGCAAGCCCAGGAAGCTCTCGGACTGGCGCGGCCGGACGGTGCTGGTGAACCTGTGGGCGACCTGGTGCGTACCCTGCCGCAAGGAAATGCCGGCGTTGGAGCGCCTCCAGACCAGGCTCGGCGGCAAGGGTTTCGAGGTGGTCGCGATCAACATCGATACCCGCGACCCCGAAAAGCCCAAGACATTCCTGAAAGCGGCCAATCTAACCCGGCTCGGCTACTTTAGCGACCAGAAAGCCAAGGTCTTTCAGGATCTTAAGGCCATAGGCCGGGCGCTGGGCATGCCGACCTCGGTGCTGGTCGACGGCCAGGGCTGCGAGATCGGCACCATTGCCGGCCCCGCGGAATGGGATAGCGACGACGCGGTCAAGCTGATCACGGCGGCGACGGCGCCCCAGGGCTCCTAGACTGAAGGGCTTCGAAGGTCCGAAGTCCCAGCGACGTCCCGCCGACCTTTGGCTCTACGCCTCGTCGGCGATGCCGTTGCGCAGCAGACCGATCCGGTCGATCTCGACCTCGACGACGTCACCGGGCTTCATCCACAGAGGCGGCGTGCGTCTAGAGCCGACGCCGCCGGGCGTACCGGTCACGATCACGTCGCCGGGCTCCAGCCGCGTGAATGACGAGCAATATTCGATCTGGCGCGGGATATCGAAGATCATCTGGCTGATGGTCGCATCCTGAACCACCTGACCGTTGAGGCGGGTCTGCAGCCGCAGCGGCGCCAGATCGCCGGCTTCGTCCGGCGTCACCATCCAGGGGCCGAACGCGCCGGTCTCGGGAAAGTTCTTGCCGGGCGTGAATTGATGGGTGTGACGCTGGTAATCGCGGACGCTGCCTTCATTGTAACAGGCGTATCCCGCGATGTGGTCCCACGCCGCGGCGCGTGGGATATAGCGGCCCGATTTGCCGATGATGACGGCGAGCTCGCCCTCGAAATCGAGAGCCTTCGACACAAGCGGGCGGATGATGTTGGCAAGATGTCCGGTCTGGCTGTTGGCGAAGCGGCCGAACACGGTGGGGTTCTCGACCTCGGAGCGGCCGGTTTCCTTGCGGTGCGTCTCGTAGTTGAGACCGATACAGAGGATCTTGTCGGGATTGGGTATCACCGGCAGCCAGGCGATGTTTGCGAGCGGATGCCGGGTTGCCTTCGCCGCGAGCGCCGCCACCTCCGCCAGTGCTCCGGCGGCGATGACGGATTTCAGATCGGGAAACCGATCGCGCGTGAGCGCGCCGAGATCCACCGCTTCCGCGCCGTCGATGAGGCCCCAGCTTGTGGTGCCGTTGATTTTGAAACTTGCGAACTTCATCGGATGCCCTTGTGTTCGAGACGAGGTATTTTAGGGAACATCGCGCCGCGCCGGCGACGAATATCTCGCTATCGCATGCCGTGATGAGGGGCAATGGCTTACAAGGCGGCGAATCTGCTGGCGGCGTATCGGGAAAAGCCTGCCGACGTGATACCGCAGGACGAGGCGATTTTTCCGGAAATAGCGCAGGGAGAAAAGGCCGGGCGGCGGCCAGCCTGAGTAGTAGGCGCTTGCCGGATCAGTGAGGCTTAGGCCGTCACGTTGATGTTGCCGCCAATACCCGGACCGACATTGGCGAGCGAGGGAGTTCCAGCACCCAAGAGGGTCTGGACCGCAGATTTCTCCGCATCGAGGTTCGACTTCAGGAGGGTGGTGGCGACCTGCTGCTGGGTGTTACCCGCCTGAGCAGCGAGAATGCTGCTGGCCAAACTCGTTACATCCATGACTCACGCCCCCGCTCCGTCGCAGGCACCCTACCGGGCAGGCGTTAACGATCCATTTGCCGACGGCGTCAGGCCGCGGTCGCTGCGAAGGCCGCGCCAAGCGTGCGCAGCGCCCGGCGCGTGCGGGCGTCGGACAATTTCGAATAAAGGATGACCTCACGGGTCGGCAGTGGCGGCAAACCGAGCCGCGATCCGAGGTCGATGGTGCCGGATGGCGCGACCCGGCGCCCCAGCGCCGCCACCGCCATGCCGGCGGATATCGCAGCACCTATCGTGGCAATTCCGCCGCCGACAAACACCTCGGTCCAGGGTATGCCGGCGGCGTCGAGAACACCGAGCGCCATGGCGCGCACGCTGCAAGGTTCGGCCTGGGTCGCAAGACGCAGCGGCTCTCCCGGCTGCCGTTGGAAATCCGGGGCGGCCATCCAGCCGAATTGCTCTTCGAATAGGACATCGCCGCCGCGGCGCCTGGCATCGTGGCCGAGCACGATCGCAGCATCCAGCGCGCCAGCGTCGAATGCCCCCAGGACAGCGCGGGACGTGTCGATGTGCAATTCCATGACCAGCCCCGGATCGGTGGCGCTCATCCGTTTCAGCAGCGCCGCAAGTTCCGGGCCGACAATGTGATGGCTGATACCGACGGACAGCCGGCAATGTTCGACGGCAAAGGCGCCGATCGCCGATTGATGCGCGGCGACGAGGTTGCGCGCAGCGCCAAGGAAAGCGCTTCCCTCGGCGGACAGTTGAACGCGCCGGGGAGTTCGCTCCAGCAGCCGGCGACCAAGCCCATCTTCCAGACGCTTGATCTTCAGGCTGACGGTGGACTGCGTGGTGTCCATCGCCTCAGCGGCACGGGTGAAACTGTTCAGATCGGCCACCAGGACAAAGGCCTGGACCGCCTCGACATCGAGCGCCTTCATCACGATCCATTGAAAAATGAAATCACTGAAATAGTATTCCATATTGTTTTCTAATGATCAAGAAGCTCCTAAATTCGATCTCGTCCCAACTAGCAACCAAAGGAGATCATCATGCCGCTGGCCCGGATTTCGTTGAGGCGGGGCAAATCCGCCGCCTATCGCAAGGCCATCCTCGAGGGCCTCTATCAGGCCATGCGCGAGACCTTCGACGTCCCTGAAGGCGACCGCTTCATGATCGTCAGCGAACATGATGAGGACGGTTTCGTCTATGACGCGAACTATCTCGGCATCGAACGCAGTGACGACATGGTCATCATTCAGCTCACCATCAGCAACACGCGACCAAGGGCGCAAAAACAAAAACTCTATCAGCGCATCGTTGAGCGGTTGACTGAGAACCCCGGGCTACGCCCCGAGGATGTCTTCATCAATCTGGTGGAGGTGCTCCCTGAAAACTGGTCGTTCGGGCACGGCGTAGCGCAGTACGTCAAGTGACGGCCATGCCTGGGCTTTCACAGCATGTCGGCGGCATTCACCCCCCGCCCGCTTCGATCCTGCGCCGCCGCGCCCGCGAGCTTCGCGTGGCTCTGGTCGCACACCTGCTGGGACTTGGCGCGGGTGCGGCGACGGCCATCGGCCTCACTCCCGCCGCGCTGGCATTGGTGCGGGCGCTGACGTGACCAAAAGGGACAGACCGGTTAGCGCGTCGGGATCGGCTTGTCGCCACGATAATCGTAGAAGCCGCGCTGGGTCTTGCGACCGAGCCAGCCGGCCTCGACATATTTCACCAGCAGCGGGCACGGCCGGTATTTGGAATCGGCCAGCCCCTCATGCAGCACCTGCATGATCGACAGGCAAGTATCGAGACCGATGAAATCGGCAAGCTCGAGCGGTCCCATCGGATGGTGCGCCCCGAGCTTCATCGCGGCATCGATGGCCTCGACGTTGCCGACCCCCTCATACAGCGTATAGATCGCCTCATTGATCATCGGCAGCAGTATGCGGTTGACGATGAAGGCCGGGAAATCCTCTGACACGGCGATGTGCTTGCCGAGCCGGGTGACGAAGTCCTTTGCCGCGTCGAAGGTCGTGTCATCGGTGGCAATGCCGCGGATCAGCTCGACCAGTTCCATCAACGGAACCGGATTCATGAAGTGAATCCCGATGAAGCGCTCCGGCCGGTCGGTCGACGCGGCAAGCCGAGTGATCGAGATCGACGAGGTATTGGAGGCGACGATGGCGCTGGGCTTCAACACCGCGCAAACGTCGTGAAAAATCTTGCGCTTGACCTCTTCTTTCTCGACCGCGCTCTCGATCACGAGGTCGCAGTCGGACAGTCCGTCCATGGTCTCGGCGGGAGCGATCCGCTCCAGCGCCTGTTTGCGGGCGTCGTCGGTGATGATTTTTTTGGCGACCTGACGTGACAGGTTGCCGTTGATGGTCGCCATCCCCGACTTCAGGCGGTCGGAGGATACATCGTTGAGCACCACGTCGAAGCCGGCCAGCGCCGCCACATGCGCGATGCCGTTGCCCATCTGGCCCGAACCGATTACGCCGACCTTCTTGATCATAACCGCCATTTTGTCATCTCACCGGAGCGACGCGCGCCCCGCGCCGCCCGTCCCTCTGCGTCAACACCAGCATAGGCTTCATCCGGCAAAGCTCCGGTCTCCACTCTTCGCAGAACACGCGCCGCTTCAACCGTCGTTACTTCCCGAGCTTGCCGATCGCCTCGGTCAGTTCGGGCACCACCTGATACAGATCCGCGACCAGGCCGTAATCCGCAACCTGGAAGATCGGCGCGTCTTCATCCTTGTTGATCGCGACGATGACCTTGGAATCCTTCATGCCGGCGAGATGCTGGATCGCCCCGGAAATACCGATCGCAACATAGAGCTCCGGCGCCACCACCTTGCCGGTCTGACCGACCTGCCAGTCGTTCGGCGCATATCCGGCATCGACGGCAGCGCGCGACGCACCGACCGCGGCGCCGAGCTTGTCAGCCAGCGGCTCGATATATTTGGCGAAATTCTCGCGGCTCTGCATGGCGCGGCCGCCGGAGACGATGATCTTCGCCGAAGTCAGTTCGGGACGGTCGCTCTTGGCAACTTCCTCGCCGACAAAGCTGGAAAGACCGGGATCGGCCGCCGACGCGGCATTCTCGACCGGCGCGCTGCCGCCCTCACCAGCGGCTGCGAACGTCGAGGTCCGCACGGTGATCACCTTCCTGGCGTCCTTCGATTTCACGGTCTGGATGGCGTTGCCGGCATAGATCGGCCGCTCGAAGGTATCCGGCGAAACCACCTTGATGATTTCCGACACCTGCATGACGTCGAGCAGTGCCGCCACGCGCGGCATGACATTCTTGAAGCGCGAGGTCGCCGGCGCGACGAAGGCGTCGTAGGAAGGCGCCAGCGCCACGATCAGGGCCGCCAGCGGCTCGGCGAGATCGTGGGCGTAGGCGGCGTTGTCCGCCAGCAGGACCTTCTTCACTCCCGCAAGCCTGGCCGCGGCGTCGGCGGCAGCCTTGGCGTTTTCGCCGGCGACCAGCACGTGCACTTCGCCGCCGAGCGCGGCTGCGGCGGTCAGCGCCTTGTTGGTGGAGTCCTTGATTGATGCGTTATCGTGTTCGGCGATCAACAGCGTAGTCATCTACAGAACCCCGGCTTCGTTCTTCAGCTTCGACACCAACTCGGCGACATCCTTGACCTTGACGCCGCCCTTGCGGCCCGGCGGTTCGGAGGTCTTGAGGATCTCCAGATGGGCCGTGAGATCGACGCCGTAATCGGATGCGCTCTTTTCGGCGATCGGCTTTTTCTTCGCCTTCATGATGTTGGGCAGGCTGGCATAACGCGGCTCGTTCAGCCGCAGATCCGTAGTTACGATGGCCGGTCCCTTCAGTTTCACGGTTTGCAGGCCCCCGTCGACTTCGCGGGTCACCTTGAAATCGGAACCATCGACCTCAAGCTTGGAGGCAAAGGTCGCCTGCGACCATCCGAGCAGGGCCGCCAGCATCTGGCCGGTCTGGTTACTATCGTCGTCGATGGCCTGCTTGCCGAGAATCACGAGGCCGGGCTTCTCTTCGTCGGCGATGGCCTTGAGAAGCTTTGCCACGGCCAGCGGCTCGACATTGCCGTCCGCCTTGACCAGAATGCCGCGGTCGGCGCCCATGGCGAGCCCGGTCCGGATGGTTTCGGCCGCCTGCGCCGGGCCGATCGACACCACCACGACCTCGGTCGCCTTGCCGGCCTCTTTCAGGCGCAAGGCCTCCTCGACGGCGATTTCGTCGAACGGATTCATCGACATCTTGACGTTGGACAGTTCGACGCCCGATCCGTCGCTCTTGACGCGGACCTTGACGTTGTAATCGACCACTCGTTTTACCGGTACCAGGACCTTCATCGACCCTCTTTCGCTTGAATTCCAAGGTTTGATCAGCTTGGGCGCGGAACCTAAAGGTCCCGCCAACCCCGGTCAACGCGCGAAGGCCAAAAATCAGCCCCCAGGAGAGGCCGTCAGCGGTTCTGGCCGGGCACCCATAACACGTCCCCGGCGCCGTTATTGTTGGCGGCGCGGCTGGCGACGAACAGGAAATCCGACAGGCGGTTCATATACTGGATCGCGGCCTCGCCCACGGGTTCGTCGGGTTTGGCCGCGAGTTCCACCATCATCCGTTCCGCCCGGCGGCATATTGTGCGCGCCAGATGCAAATGCGCCGCGGCCGGCGTACCGCCGGGCAGCACAAACGAGGTCAGGGGCTTGAGTTGCGCATTCAGGCCATCGATGTCGCGCTCGAGACGCTCGACCTGGCTCGACAGCATCCGTAACCGCTCCGCCTTGCCCTCGGCTTGCGGCACCGCGAGGTCGGCGCCAAGATCGAACAGGTCGTTCTGGATCAGGCCCAGCATCGCGTCGAGTTCGCGCGCATCCGCCAGATAGAGCCGGACAATACCGATGACGGCGTTGGTCTCGTCGACGGTTCCGTAGGCGGCGATGCGCAGGTCATATTTCGGGCGGCGCTCGCCGCTGCCGAGCGCCGTGGTGCCGTCATCGCCGGTTCGCGTGTAGATACGGTTGAGGACGACCATACCTTGATCTCCTTAGCGGCCCATCGCCCAGACCGCGAGCATGGTGATGATAATCGCAACGAATTGCAGCAATACCCGCAACCGCATCAATTTCTGGGACCGGTCCGGCGATCCGCCCCGCATCATGTTGACGAGACCAAGCAGCAGCACGAACGCGACGGCAGCGACGGCAACGGGAAGAACGAAGGTACTCAGGAATGAAGCCATTTGCCGTACATAACACTGCGCAAGGCGGTTCGCCATTGCCCACGCCGAACCTTGGTGCAACGATCTGGCTTTTGGCTCAATAGTATCAGAAAGTAGCCTGGTCATAGACTACCCTCTCCAGGCCAAGGTCAATTGTGAGGCAGATTCGCTACATCTTTCACGTCGTCATGGACGCGTTCTACACGTTCCTGGCGGATGACGGCTGGGCGATCGCCAGCCATATCGCGCTGTCGACATTGATGGCACTGTTTCCGTTCCTGATCGTGCTGACGTCGCTGGCCGGTTTCTTCGGGTCAAAGGAACTTGCCGATCAGGCCGCGGGGCTGATGCTGCAGGTCTGGCCGAAACAGGTCGCCGATTCGCTTTCGGGAGAGATCCACGACGTGCTGACGACGACCCGCGGCGACATCCTCACCATCGGCGCGGTGCTCGCGGTCTACTTTGCCTCGAACGGCGTAGAAGCGCTGCGCATCGCGCTTAACCGCGCCTATTCGGTGATCGAAACGCGGCGCTGGTACTGGCTGCGGCTGGAATCGATCGCTTATACGCTGGTAGCCGCCGTTATGGCGCTGGCGATGGCGTTCCTGATCGTGCTTGGCCCGCTCATACTGGAGGCGGCGCGGCGCCACATTCCGCTGATCGTCGAGAACAACGAACAATTCCTCAACGTCTCGCGCTACGGCGTCACCATCACGGCGCTGATCGTCGCGCTGTTCATTCTCCATGCCTGGGTACCCGCGGGCCGCCGGGGTTTTCTGCAGATCGTGCCGGGCATCGTCTTCACGCTGGTGGCCTCGCTGGTGTCGGGCATGGTGTTCGGACAGTACCTTGCGCGCTTCGCCAACAACTACGTGACGATGTATGCCGGCCTTGCATCGGTGATCATCGCGCTGGTGTTTCTCTATTTCATCGCCGCGATCTTCGTTTATGGCGGCGAGCTGAACGCGGCGATCATCAAGTCGCAGCTGCCGCACGGCGTGTCGCTTCAAGCAGCGCAGTCGCTAAAGCCCTCGGAGACACGGGCTTGACCAGAAAGGCGTCCGCGCCGGCCGCGCGCGATGCCGCTTCGTCGTCGCCCCGGCCCGACACCCCGATGATCGCGATGCGGCCGAGCGGCGGGCCAAGCGCGCGAATCCGCCTGATGGCCTCGATGCCGTCGATGCCCGGCAACACCATGTCCATCAGCACCGCGTCGAAGCCACCTTGCGCGATCCGTTCGGTGGCAGCCTCGCCCCGCCCGATGAATTCAGCCTGATGACCGAGTTCGGTAAGCACCGCATTGAGCACGACGCGGCCGAACGGATTGTCCTCGACACCGAGAATGCGCAGCCCCTGCGCATGCCCCGGCGAGATATCGGAATCCAATCCTGAACTTGCGGCCTTCGACGCTTTGGCGCGGGTCAGCGACACCGTCAACGCGAACGTGGTTCCGCCCCCGCGCCGCGAGGCGACGACGATATCGCCCCCCATCGCGCGTGCGAGCTGTTTCACCGATGACAATCCGAGGCCCGCGCCCCCGAAGCGCGAGGCGATGCTGACATTGGCCTGCGAAAACGGACGGAACAGGCGCCTGATCTCGTTGAGCGTGAGGCCGATGCCGCTGTCCGAAATCACAAACGCGACCTCGATCTTGCCCTTGGCGCCGCGCATCGGCTTGACCATGAGCGCGACGCCGCCCTGCTCGGTGAATTTGATGGCATTGTCGATCAGGTTTTCCAGGGCCGCGCGCAGGCGGACGGGATCGCCGACCACGAATGCCGGAAGTTTCTCCGAAATCTCGACGCGGGATTGCAGCCCCTTGGCCGTTGCCCGGCCGGCCAGCGAATCGCCTGCGTTGCGGGCGAGCGTGCGCAGATCAAAAAAGTCCTGCCGCACGCCAAACCCGGAACGCCCGCTCCGGGCGGCGTCCACGAACAATGTCGCAAGGCTGGCGAGATGCTCAGCGCCCGCCTTGATGGTATCGACCCAGCGCCGCTCGCGCTCGTCGAGGTCGGACGTCGCCAGGAGATCGCTGATGGCAAGAATTCCGGTTAGCGGCGTACGGACCTCATGCGCGAACGTGGCCAGCGCCGTCTCAACGATGCCGGGAGCGGCCGTCTTGGCGGCGGGCTTGCGTGCCTTGCCGGCGGCAGCCCGTGCTGCGCGTTGCTTCGGCGGCCGCTTTTTCGACCGCCGCCTGATGCGCCGTGGGCGCGATTTCGACGCCATGATTCCCCCGACCCTGCATCACCATGCCATGGCCACCCTCGCGGTGTCACGCCGAAGCGCGATTTCCCTGCGAATCGAACTCCCGCAAAGCGGGGGGCCTAGGGCAGGCCGACGAGGCGGCGAATTTCGGCAGGCCGCGCACCCCCGGCGCGGAGCTCGCGCAAGCCGGTGGCCTCGGTCGATTTCGACAGCTTTCGCCCGGCACCGTCAAGGACGAGACGGTGATGCCGATAGACCGGCTGCGGCAGCCCGAGGAGCCGCTGCAGCAGCCGATGCACGCTGGTCGACCAGAACAGATCCTGGCCCCGTACCACCTCCGTCACGCCTTGCAGGGCATCGTCAATGGCCACCGCGAGATGATAGCTGGTCGGGGTCTCCTTGCGCGCGAGGATGACGTCGCCCCATGCACCGGGCCGGGCAGCCACGGTTCCGTTCGCGCCATCCGGGCCTTCGCCATATTCGGTCCAGGTCAGATCGCCGGCGCGCGCGCACGCCGCCGCCATGTCTAGTCGCAACGCATACGGCACGCCCGATTGCAGCAATCGTGCGCGCTCATCGGGCGACAGCGACCGCGCCGTGCCGGGATAGAGCGGCGCGCCGTCCGGATCGCGCGGCCATGGCGCCTCGGCTTCCCTCTCGGCGACCAGGCGGGCAATCTCGGCGCGGCTCTCGAAACTCGGATAGGCCAGCCCCTGTGCCATGAGCGTTTCGAGCGCTTCGCGGTAGTCGGCGAGATGCTCGGATTGCCGGCGCACCGGAGTTTCCCAGGCGATGCCGAGCCAGCCAAGGTCCTGATAGATCGCGTCCTCGAATTCCGGCTTGCACCGCGTCGCATCGATATCCTCAATGCGCAGCAGGAACCGGCCGCCGGTCTGGCGCGCCAAATCGAAATTCAGCAATGCCGAAAATGCGTGGCCGAGATGCAGATAGCCGTTAGGACTCGGCGCAAAGCGGAAGACGGGTGGCGGCATTGATCTCTTTCACAGGACATGGTGGTTTTAAGTCGCAATGACCCTCCACCTCAACACCCAGGCCGATCTCGAAAGCGCCGTCCACGCCCTGGTGAAGCAGGACCCGCGGCTCAAACCCGTATTTGAGCTCGCGGGCATGCCGGCACTGCGTCGGCGCGAACCCGGCTATGCGGGCCTCGCCGCGATCATCTGCGGCCAGCAACTATCCACCGCGAGCGCCGCGGCGATCTGGGCCCGCCTCACGGCGGCATTCGATCCGTTCCATCACGATACGATCCGCCGAACCCGCGCCGATCGTCTGGGCCGGCTCGGACTATCGGCGGCGAAGATCAAGACCCTGAAGAGTCTGGCGCAGGAAATCGCCGCGGAACGGCTCAATCTCGACGTACTGGCGAACGAAGATGCCGATGCCGCGCACCATACATTGACTTCGCTGCACGGCATCGGTCCGTGGACCGCCGACGTCTACCTGCTGTTTTGCCTAGGCCATGGCGACGCCTGGCCGGCCGGCGATCTCGCCGTACAGGAAGCGGTGAGGATCGGACTCGGGCTGAAGACGCGCCCGACGGCGAAAGAGATGGCGCCGCTCGCGGAGCCGTGGCGCCCGATGCGCGGCGCCGCGGCGCATCTGTGGTGGACCTATTACCGGGCGGTCAAGCAGCGCGAGGGCGTGATCGCGGGAACGGGAAAAGCGAACCCTGTTTTAAACAATGTCGCTGTTGCAAAACGGTCATCGGCGAAAGCAAAGATAACGGCAGTCAAAATGCCGGGATCGAAAAAATGAAATCGACCGACTTCATCGTTGCACGCAACGACTTGCGAGATTGCAAATTCATCGAGACCCAATTGCCGGAGGCAGCCGCGCTTCCTGACGAGGCGCTGCTGATCAAGATCGATCGCTTCGCCTTCACCGCCAACAATATTACCTACGCACTAACAGGCGATCTCTTGAAATACTGGCAGCTGTTTCCGGCGCCGGATAATTTCGGCAACATCCCGGTGTGGGGATTTGGCGAGGTGATCGCCACGGGCCATCCCGGTGTCGACATCGGAGAACGGTTGTTCGGATATTTTCCGATGGCAATGCATCTGGTGATCGAAGCCGCCAGTGTCAGCAAGCGCGGCTTGCGCGACGCCGCCGCGCATCGTCAAGGCGTGGCGCCGGTCTATAACGCTTACGCGCGCGTCAGCGGCGATCCCGCTTTCGCAGGAACCGAGGGCGACTATCAGGCGCTGCTGCGGCCGCTGTTCATGCTGTCGTTCCTGGTCGATGATTTTCTCGGCGAGAATGATTTTTACGGCGCGCGCGGCGTGATGCTCTCCAGCGCCTCCAGCAAGACCGCGTTCGGCCTCGCGCATCTCCTTCATACGCAGCGCAAGGGTATCCGGGTGATCGGGCTCACCTCGGCGGTGAATGTCGATTTTGTCCGATCGCTCGGCTGCTATGACGAGGTCCTGACCTATGACCGCGCAACCTCGCTGCCATCGGATTCACCCGTCGCCTTCGTCGACATGGCCGGCAGCAGCGAGTTGCGCGCGCGGCTGCATCGGCATTTCGGCGACCAGATGAAATACTCCGGACGGGTCGGGCTGACCCACCGCCTGTCATCGCCGGACGAGCCGAAACTGCCGGGTGCAAAGCCTGTCTGGTTCTTCGCGCCCGACCAGATTCGCAAACGCGCCGGGGAATGGGGCCCGGGCGGCATCGACACGCGATTTGGCGCGGCATGGTCGGGCTTCGCCCCGACGCTTGCGAGGCGGCTCACGGTGGTGGAAGGCCGCGGGCCTGAGGTGGTGAAGCAGGTCTATCTCGACACGCTCAACGGGCATATTCCGCCGGAGCAGGGCCACATGCTGTCGCTCGTGGGGTAAGCCGCTTTCTGCGCGATCTCAAAGGGTATAGCGTTGCGGCAGAGGAAACGCCGCGAAGACGGATGCTCGCGAGGCCGCGAATGCTGGACAGGACCGACGACGTCTCGATCTCTGCCGAAAACTGGCTGGCGCAATTCGAAAGCGCGCTCGCCAGCCGCGGCGACGGCGCGCTGAAGACGCTGTTTCACCCTGACAGCTATTGGCGCGACGTGCTGGCGCTGAGCTGGAACCTGCAGACCATCAACGGCGCCGACACCATCCTGAACGAGCTGCACGTCCTTGGCCGCAGCGCCGCGCCCTGCAATTTCAGGATCGATCCCGATCGTGCCGTGCCGCGCCGCGTCACCCGCGCCGGCACCGAAGCGATTGAAGCGATCTTCAAATTTGAAACCAACCATGGCCGCGGCAGCGGAATCCTGCGGCTGATCCCCGACGCCGGCGACGGCAACAAGCTCAAAGCCTGGACGCTTCTAACCGCGCTCGACGAATTGAAGGGGTTTGAGGAGCCGCTCGGGTCGGCGCGGCCGCGGGGCCAATTCTACTCGCGCGATTTTCGCGGGCCCAACTGGCTCGATCAGCGAAGGGCCGCGGCGGCCTATGCCGACCGCGATCCGGTCGTTCTGGTGGTCGGCGGTGGACAGGCCGGGCTTTCGATCGCGGCACGGTGCAAGCAACTGCAAATCGATACGCTCATTGTCGACCGGTGGCCGCGCATCGGCGACAATTGGCGCAAGCGTTACCACGCGCTGACCCTGCACAACCAGGTGCACGTCAACCACCTGCCCTATATGCCGTTCCCGCCGAACTGGCCGGTCTATATCCCCAAGGACAAGCTGGCCAACTGGTTCGAGGCCTATGTCGAGGCCATGGAGCTCAACTACTGGACCGCGACTACCTTTGAGAGCGGTGCCTACGATTCCGCGGAAGGACGCTGGTCGGTGGTGTTGCGCCGCGCCGACGGCAGCCAACGTACCATGCATCCGCGGCACGTTGTGATGGCAACCGGGGTCAGCGGCATTCCGAATCTGCCGGAACTTGCAGCGCTGAAGAATTTCGCAGGGACTGTCCTGCATTCGAGCCAGTACACCGACGGCGAGGATTGGAGGGGCAGGAAGGCCATCGTGATCGGCACCGGCAACAGCGGCCATGACATCGCGCAGGACCTGTATTCGAGCGGGGCCAAGGTGACGCTGGTTCAGCGCAGCCCGACCCTGATCACCAATATCGAACCGTCAGCGCAACTGGCCTATGCGGCCTACAACGAGGGGACCTTGGAGGATAACGACCTGATTGCGACCTCCATGCCACTTGCGCTTGCGAAAAAAAGCCACGTGATGCTGACCGAGCAATCGAAAAACTTCGATCGGGAATTGCTCGATGGCCTGGCGCGCGTCGGCTTCAAGCTCGATTTCGGCGACGGCGGCACCGGCTGGCAGTTCAAATACCTCACCCGAGGCGGCGGATATTATTTCAACGTCGGCTGCTCCGATCTGGTCGTGCAAGGCGAAATCGGACTTCGGTCATTTTCAGATATCGAAACGTTCGCCGCCGAAGGCGTACGGATGAAGAACGGCGAGATGCTTGCCGCCGACCTGATCGTGCTGGCGACCGGCTACAAGCCTCAGGAATATCTGGTGCGCCAGCTGTTCGGCGAGGAAGTCGCCGAGCGTGTCGGCCCGATCTGGGGATTCGGCGAAGGGCAGGAACTGCGCAACATGTATACGCGTACCGGCCAGCCCGGTCTTTGGTTCATCGCCGGCAGTCTCGCGCAATGCCGCATCAACTCGAAATATCTGGCGCTGCAGATCAAGGCAATCGAGGAGGGCCTGCTGCCGCACTCACACGAACGGCGCGACGCCGGCCGGTCCTGAGACCGACAAATCTCCCAGCCGGCGCGGCTTCTCCGCAGGCACCTTTCACTGCGCCCTGACGTTGGACGCCTTGATGATGGGCCACCACCGTTCCATCTCGGCCTTCTGAAAAGCCCGCAGGGCCTCCGGCGATTGCTGGTCGCGTGGCGATATTTGAATGCCGAGATCCGCAAAGCGCCGCTCGACCGAGGGATCGGCGAGCACCTGCCTCAATGTGGTATTGAGCTTTTCAACAATGCCCTTCGGGGTATCCTTCGGCACCCAAAGTCCGTACCAGAGCGTGGCCACGAATCCGGATAGCCCGGCCTCGTCCGCCGTCGGAATTTCAGGTGACGAAGACAGCCGCGTTCTGCCGGTGATGGCATATGGCTTGATGCTGCCGGTAGCAATCAGCGATCTGAAATTCGAGGCCGGCTCGATCATGAAATCGATTTGCCCCGCCAGCAGATCCTGCATCGCCGGCGCGTTGCCGCGATAGGGCACGAACTGAAACTTCGTCGCGGTCTCCTTCTGAAACGAGATTCCGGCGAGATGGCCTGTCGCCCCGACGCCGGCGATCCCTGCCGACGCCTTGTCGGGATTGGCCTTGAGATACGCAATCAATCCCTTGAGATCGTCCGCCGGCAGGCTCTTCCGGGCGGCAATCAAAAGCGGTTCGCTGCCGATTTCGATGACCGGCTCAAGATCCTTCAACAAATCGAACGGCAGGTCATAGAGGCCGCCGGTGAGCATATGCGTGGTCGAGGTACCGATGCTGAGCGTGTAGCCATCGGCGGGCGAACGAACGGCGCGGCCGACGCCGATACTGCCGGCGGCACCAGCGACGTTCTCGATGATGATCGATTGCCCGAGAATTCCCCGCATCTGCTCGGCCAGGTAACGTGCCAGCGTATCGGTCGCGCCGCCTGCGGGAAAAGGCACGATCATGGTAATGGTGCGGACCGGATAGGGCTGCGCCGCGACGATGCCGGTCCATCCGAGACCGAAGATGGCAGCAACCATCGCCGTCAGCCATCCGCGCATCGGGCTTCTCCGAAATCGGCGGATGGTGCGATCAGGCATCACCGACAACCTCGCGCCGCCTTCGCTCGGATTCTTCCGCGTAGCGCCGCATCGCGTGGGCCTCGGTCAGAATGCCGATCGGCCGGCGTTCGTCGCCAGCTTCGACCACGGCAAGCGATTCGGCTTCGGCGGCGTCGAAAGCGGCAATGGCTTCCTGGATGTGCATACCCGGATGCAGCACAGCCCGCTGGTGATGAAGGATGCCGCGAACACCTTTCGTCGCATCGAGATCCGGCGCGTGGGCCTCCGCTACCAGCGCCAGCCCCACATAGTGACCTGCATTGTCGACCGCGACCACCTGGGTCTTCGATCCCAGCGGAAATTTGGCGCGGAACTCTCCTATCGGCATATCGGCGTTCACGGTAGCCACGTCCGGCCGCATCAGGCGCCGTACCGTGAGATCGCGGATCCAGCCCACATCGGCGGCGCTGCGGATGGTCTCGCCGCGCAGATGCAATCGCCAGGTCGCGAACGAGTAACCGAACAATTCGCGGGTGATCTGGGTCGAGATGATCACCGCGACCAGCACGACCGTGGTCAGCCAGAGGTCGCCGGTCGATTCCAGTGCGATGAACGACATCGTCAGCGGTCCGCCGATCACGGACGCTGACAGCGCGCTCATGCCGACGATCGCGTAGACATTCGGATCGAGGTTGAGTCCCGGCCAGATCGTGTCAAAGCCGTCCGCGAACAGACGCCCGCCGATCGCGCCCAGAAATAGCGTGGCGAAAAACAAGCCGCCGCGAAAGCCGGTGCCCAGCGATATCACGGACGCGACCGTCTTCAGGACGAACACCGTGGCAATGAACGCCAACGGCATGGAAACGATCCCGGCAAAATGCAGTGCGCCGTGTCCTGACGACAAAACTTCCGGCGCGCTCAGCGCGAGCACACCCACCGCGAAGCCGCCGAGCGCCGGGCCCAACGGCGGCCAGAGACCCGTCTTCGACAACAGCGTCTCCAACAGGGCTACCCCACGCATGATTCCGATGCCGAACAGCGCCGCGAGAACGCCGAGCAGTCCAGCGATGGCAAGGTCACGCCCGAGCACCTCGCCGATCGGCCCGACGCCAACGCCGAGCGACAGCGGCGCAAATGCGTGAGCGACAAAATAGCCGACGACCGAGGCAACACCGACCGGCGTCAGACTGGCGGGCGTATACCCCCCGATGATGAGTTCAAAGGCATAGAACGCGCCGGCCAGCGGCGCACCGAACGCGCCCGCGATCGCGGCAGCGGCGCCGCAGCCGACCATGAGGCGCTGATCGGCACGGCGCAGGTGAAATCCGCGGCCGAGCGAGGCGCCGAGGCCGCTGGAAAGCTGGGTGAATCCAGCTTCAAGTCCGACCGAGGCGCCGACGCCGCTCGACCAAATCGTCTGCAACGCAACGATCACGCTGCCGCGGAAAGACATCCGTCCGCCATGCAAGGCGTTAGCCTCGATTGGATCGATTTCACGCGCCGGCCGCCAGCGCGCGAGCCACAGGAATGCCACCCCCAGCAACAGCCCGCCGAAACTCGGGACCAGAAGGGCGCGCAGTGGCTCAATCTTGATCTGACTCGAAAGACGATCCCCCGCGCCGAGGTCAAAAAGCGCCACATGGAGCGTTTCGACCGCCGCGCTCATGGCCGCCACCACCAATCCGCCAGTGGTTCCGACCAGCGCCGCAAGCACCACCAGGCTCGTTTCGTGGGCGCGAACGAATGCCCTTAGCCGGCGCGGCGCCTCGAGGTAGCTGGACTTGGTGATCATTTTGCCGTGTCCGTACGCGGCTAAAAGGTGCCGCCCGCCTCGTTTAGCGGTCTTGACGCCGCTTGTGCAATCCGGCCGCAATCCGGCCGCAAACGGACGCTGAGGCGGATAAGGCCGCCAACGCTCTTCACAATCCCGTCACGCTGCATGTAGTATGTCAACTCATGCTGCTTCGCAGCCATATGGGGGCCAGGAGCGTTAGTTGAACGCACATGTCTCGCAAGGCGGTTGGCCGGTACTGGTACTGAATGCGGATTTTCGGCCGCTGAGTTATTATCCGCTGTCTCTCTGGTCGTGGCAGGACGCGATCAAGGCGGTGTTTCTCGATCGCGTCAATATCGTCGAGCACTACGACCGTGCCGTGCGCAGTCCCTCGTTCGAAATTCAACTGCCGAGCGTGGTGTCGCTGAAATCCTTCGTCAAGCCGACCACGCACCCTGCCTTCACCCGGTTTAACGTGTTTCTGCGCGACCGCTTCGCCTGCCAGTACTGCTCGGCCAGCGACGATCTCACCTTCGATCACATCATCCCGCGCAGCAAAGGCGGCCAGACCACGTGGGAAAATGTGGTCGCCGCATGTTCCCCGTGCAACCTGCGCAAGGGCAACCTGACGCCGCAGCAGGCACGGATGTTTCCGAAGCAAACCCCATTCGCGCCGACGGTGCATCAGCTGCATCGCAACGGCAGGCTGTTCCCGCCGAACTATTTGCACGACAGCTGGCTCGATTATTTATACTGGGATACGGAGCTCGATCCATAGGAGGCGCTTTGGCCGAGCTTATGGAAGACCTTTCAAGACGGGCGTTTGCGACATAAGATCGTCGCCTGTTTTGCGCGCCTGATCGTCTCGTCCGCGGAACCCGCGCGCGCCGATTGGCCAGGAGATTCTCCATGCCCGCTTTGACTGAATGGAAGGTACCGCCGGCGAATCAGCCCCGCGCCGGCGACTACAGTTTCGATCTCGATCGTGTGCTTTCCTCGGTGGTCGGCCTGCATTCGATCATCCCCCCTGATGCCTTCAGCGCCGATACGCTCGGCACCGAGCGCGCCGGCAATGGCGTCGTGATCGACGACGGACTGGTGCTGACGATCGGCTATCTGATCACCGAGGCTGAGGCCGTCTGGCTGCATATCGGCGACGGCCGCGTGGTGGAAGGCCACGCGCTCGGCTTCGATTCGGTGACCGGCTTCGGCCTGGTGCAGGCGCTTGGCCGCATCGACCTCGATCCCCTGCCGCTCGGCTCTTCCGCCGCAGCCGAGATCGGCGACCGCGTGGTGATGGGCGGTGCCGGCGGGCGCACGCGGTCGGTCGCAAGCCACATCGCCGCCAAGCAGGAATTTGCAGGTTACTGGGAATACCTGCTGGACGAGGCGATCTTCACCTATCCCGCCCATCCAAATTGGGGCGGCGCCGGGCTGATTTCGAACCGCGGCGAACTGATCGGTATCGGCTCGCTGCAGCTCGAGCGCGAGCGCGACGGCAAGGCGGAGCATGTCAACATGGTCGTGCCGATTGATCTGCTCAAACCGGTGCTCGACGATCTGCGCAAATTCGGCCGCGTCAACAAGCCGCCGCGGCCCTGGCTCGGGATGTATTCCACCGAGATCGACAACAGGGTCGTCGTGGTCGGCGTCTCCGCGAAGGGGCCTGCGGCGCGCGCCGAACTCAAGGCCGGCGATGTCATCCTGGCCGTCAACGGCGAAAAGGTCTCAGGTCAAACCGGTTTCTACCGGAAGCTCTGGGCGCTAGGGCCTGCCGGCGTCGACGTGCCGCTCACCGTCTATCATGAAGGCGTCACCTTCGACGTGGTGCTGGCCTCGACCGACCGTGCGCGGCTGCTCAGGGCGCCAAGACTGCACTGAAGCACTGCATTAGAGCGTTATCACGCGAACGTTAGACGGCACAGGAACACACGCCCATGAGCGAGGCCGTGGTGGACGACATCGTGGCCGTGCTGCCGCCTTTGCTGCAATCGCTCGAAGCGCTCGGCTTCATCGCCCGCCATCTAAATCCGCCGGATTTCGACAAGGTCATGGAAGCCGCAGGCCAGCCGGACCAGGCCTTGAAGGCCGTCCGTCCGCGGCTCGCCCATTGGCCGGAGCAATTCGCAAACCTACAGACGTCGCTTGAAACCGCGAGCGACGCGGCGCTGGACGCGTTCGCGGGCTTGCGCGCGGTGCAGTTTGGCAATGGTGACCTGATCGCCGTGTTTCGAGCGCTGCGTCACGCCCCGCGCGCGCAGGAGGCACTGTATCCGCTGGCCGGGAAACTGCCGCCGGTGAGCAGCTTCTTCGTCGAACCCGACCTTCGCGAAGATGCCGATTTGCTGGCGCGCCTTGCGGCGCCCGCGAACGAAAACACCGGGATCATTCACGACCACAACGAACCTGGCAGCCGCGGAGGGTTCTCGCTCTATGTTCCGGAATATTACACCCCCGGCCGCGCCTGGCCGCTGGTGATGGCGCTGCATGGCGGCAGCGGCAATGGCCGCGGCTTCCTGTGGAGCTGGCTGCGTGAGGCGCGCAGCCTTGGCGCGATCCTGGTCGCCCCCACCGCGACCGGGAGCACGTCAAACAAGAGCACCTGGGCGTTGATGGGGGAAGACACCGACACGCCGAACCTGGCCCGCATTCTCGATTCCGTGCGAAGCCGCTGGAACATCGATCCCGCAAGACTGCTGCTGACCGGGATGAGCGACGGCGGCACGTTCTGCTACGTCACCGGGCTCGAAGGCGCGTCCCCCTTCACCCACCTCGCCCCCATGGCGGCAACGTTTCATCCCTTGATGGCCGAGATGGCCGACGCGCAGAGGCTACGGGGTCTACCCGTCCATATCGTGCATGGCCGGCTCGACTGGATGTTCCCGGTGCAGATGGCGCGGCAAACCAAGGACGCGCTGACGGCCGCCGGTGCCGACGTCACCTACCGGGAGCTTGGCGATCTCAGCCATTGCTATCCGCGCGAGATGAACGCGCCGATCCTGAAATGGCTGGCCGGCGACGCATAGCGTTTACACCAGCCCGCCGTTGGCGCGCAGCACCTGGCCGTTGACCCATCCGCCGTCGGGACCGACGAGGAAAGCAACGACGGAGGCAATATCCTCTGGCGTGCCGAGGCGCTCCATCGGGCTCATCTTCGCCATGCGCTCAACCAGCTCCGGCGACTTGCCGTTCAGAAAGAGTTCGGTCCCGACCGGACCCGGGGCCACCGCATTGACCGTGATATTGCGACCGCGCAATTCCTTCGACAGAATCGCGGTCATTGTTTCGACCGCGGATTTGGTCGCGGCATAAACGCTGTAGGTCTCGAGCTTGGTCCCGACGACGCTGGTCGAGAAATTGACGATCCGTCCGCCGTCGCGCAGGCGCCTGGCGGCCTCCCGCATCCCGTTGAAGCTGCCCTTGAGGTTGACCGCGATCTGCTGATCGAACAGCGCGTCGTCGCTGTCGGCGACTTTTGCCAGCTTCATGATGCCGGCATTATTGACGAGCACGTCGACGCCCCCGAATGCGCGTTCGGCCGCGTCGAACATCCCGCGCATCGCGTCCGTATCGCTCACGTCGGCCCTGGCGGCGAGCGCCCGTCCGCCTTTGGCTTCGATCTCGCGAACAAGCGTCTCGGCGGGCCCGCTGCTCGCCGAATAGTTGATGACGACGGTGAAGCCGTCGCCGGCGAGCCGCTCCGCCACCGCGGCACCGATGCCGCGTGAAGCCCCGGTCACGATCGCAACCTTGCTGGTCTTGTCGGTCATTGTTGTTTTTCTCCTTATCTCGATGAAGCGTACTCATGCATTTACATTGACGCGCTATGGATCGTTGTTTCAAGGATTCGTGATGACCTGTGATTGATGATTTCCTGCGCGCGGAACCATCCCGGCCGAACGACGTTGTCGGCCATCACCGGAGGATATGCGATGCGGGTTTTTCTCGGAATGATTTTGGGTGCGCTGCTTCTGGTCGCTGGTGTCTATGTCTATGATTCGCAGTCGACCTCGATCGTCGCCAGCGGCCAGAATGCGTCCGAGAGCCGAACCATCGTCAACTGGAATGTCGCGGCCGCCGACTGGCACGCACTGAAGACACGCGCCCAAAAGGACTGGATCAGACTGTCTTCGAGATAGTCCCCTCGTTTACCCACTGCCGGCCCGGTGCTACTTCTTCGCAGCCGCGGCCTTTCGCGCATCGGCGATGGCCTGACCGAACTGGGCCATGGTCAGCACACCCGGCACGCGGAATTTGCCGACGATAAAGGACGGCGTGCCCCTGAAGTCGAACGCTGTGGCCTGATTGTTGTTACGCACGAGGATGGCGTCAATCGCCGTCGCATTGGCGGCAAGGTCACGGTCGAGGCGATCGACATCGATCCCGGCGCCCGCGAGCACCTCGCGGATCCGCGCCTCCGTCAGCTTCGAGTTGACGGCGATCAACGCATCATGGGCCCGAATGAATTTATCCTGATATTTGCTCGCCAGCGCCATTCGCGCCGCCGTCACCGAAACCGGCCCGAGGATCGGCCAATCCTTCAACACCAGCCTGACCTTGCCGTCGTCCTGCACCACCTGCCGCAGTTCGGGTTCGAGCTTGCGGCAGTAGGGGCACTGGTAGTCGAAATATTCAACGATCGTGATGTCGCCGGCGGCATTCCCGGCCACCGGGATTTCCGCGTCGCGCAGCACCTGCGCTTCCGTCAGCACATCATCGCCCTGCCCGAACGCCGCGCCAGAGGCGCTCTCCATGCCGAGCACGACCGCACCCGCGCCAAGAAAGCCCAGCGTTTGACGCCGGGAGCGCGGCTGATGCAGCCGGGCCGGGTCGATCGATTTGGTCATGTCTGGTCTCCGGGGTGCACTGGCGCTAGTCTATTCACAGCCTACGATAGGAATGAGGATAAGTTACGTGCCAACATATAGAGTGCCACCACAATTATGACAGCGGCGAACACGATATTGAGCCCGCCGCGCGCCGACAGGAGCCGCGCCGAGCGGGTGCCGATCAATCCGCCGACGAGACCGCCTGCAACGAACGATCCCGCGAGCTCCCAGGAGATCAATCCAGACCAGGCGTAACTGGCCGCCGTGGTCAGGCCGAATGCCGTCACCGCGACCAGCGACGAACTGACGGCGTTGATGATCGACATTCCGGTCGCCAGCATCAATGCCGGCACGATCAGGAATCCGCCGCCGATGCCGAAGAATCCCGACAGCGTCCCGGTCGCAAGTCCGAGCCCGACGATAGCGGGCATATTGTCCCAACTCATTCGCACGTCGGGCAAGCCGACGCGCGACCGCGTCTTGAGCATCAAGAGCGCGATCACCAGCATCAAGAGCGCGAACAGCGCGAGCAGTTTTTGGCCGTCGAGCATTTTTCCGAAAATCGCGCCTATGAAGGCGCCGATAATTCCGGCCGCCGCGAAGGTAAGTGCACACAGCCACCGCACCGTGCCGCCGCGCGCGTGATTCCACAGATTGATCGCAGCGTTGGCGGCCACCGCGATGGCGCTGGTTCCGATCGCGACGTGGGGGTCGGAGACGCCGACCACATAGACCATCAGCGGCACCGCCAGGATCGATCCGCCGCCGCCGATCAGGCCTAACGAAAATCCAACCAGCGCTCCCGATGCCAGTCCGAGCACGCCTTGCATCGTGGAGATTATCAAGAAAATTACCTCGCCTTTGGATCATGCTTTAGAGGGAAATTCCGCGAATTTCCATGGCCGCTTGCAAATAACTGCCATCAAGATCAACGCAGCAAGAGCGTCACGGCCAGCGGCACCAGCAGCGATGTCACCAGCGCATTGAGGCTCATGGCGATGCCGGCAAACACGCCTGCGACCGCATCGACCTGAAACGCCCGTGCGGTGCCGATGCCGTGCGCCGCGATGCCCACCGCGAATCCCCGCGCGCGAAAATCGGAAATTCCCATCCGGTTCATCAATGGCGTGACCGTGATCGCGCCCATGATGCCGGTAAGAATGACCGCAACCGCCGTCAGCGACGGATCGGCATGCAGGGATTCGCTGATGCCCATCGCGACACCCGCCGTGACCGATTTCGGCGCCAGTGACAAAACCACCACGCGCGGCAGGCCCGCGGCTTCGGCCAGCAGCACCACCGAAGCGGCCGCGGTGACGGAGCCCGCGGCAAGCGCCACCAGCATCGGCAGGATCGCCGACGCCACCACCTTGCGGTTTTCGTAGAGCGGCACCGCCAGCGCCACGGTCGCCGGCCCGAGCAGGAAATGCACG
>JBKQRS010000517.1:0-22158 GCA_052143915.1 Bradyrhizobium sp. | reverse complement strand
AAATCATCGCGGTGCCGTCGTCGAAGCTGACCCAGCGCTACGACAAGGTCAGGACCTACAGCGATCTGCCCGACATCACGCTGCAGCAGATCCAGCACTTCTTCGAGCACTACAAGGACCTCGAACCCGGGAAATGGGTGAAGGTGTTGCGCTGGGGCGGCGCCGAGGACGCGCATAAACTGATCGCGGAAGGCATCGCGCGGGCGAAGGGGATGTGACGACGTCCGCCTTAAACCTCGCCCCGCCTGCGGGGAGAGGTCGGATTCGCGCGATTGCGCGAATCCGGGTGAGGGGGACCCACCACACAAATTGTCTTCGGAGTTTGCGGAAGCGGCCCCGACCATCTCCCCGCAAGCGCGGGGCGAGGGAGAAGTTCACACCGCAGGCTTGGGCAATCCGTGAATCGCGCACGCCGCGCGCAGCGTGTTGACCAGCAGACAGGCCACCGTCATTTGGCCGACGCCGCCGGGCACCGGCGTGATCGCGCCCGCGACTTGCGACACCTCGGCGAAGGCGACATCGCCGACCAGACGGGTTTTACCGTCGGCATCAGGCAACCGGTTGATGCCGACATCGATCACGGTCGCGCCCGGTTTGATCCAGTCGCCGCGCACCATTTCCGGTCGGCCGACGGCGGCATAAACCAGATCGGCGCGGGCGCATAATTTCGCCAGTTCGCGCGAGCGCGAATGCGCGATCGTCACGGTGGCGTTTTCGTTGAGCAGCAATTGCAGGAGCGGACGGCCGACCAGATTGGAACGGCCGATCACGATCGCATTCATGCCCTCGAGCGAGACATGCACGGTCTTGGTCAGGATGATGCAGCCGAGCGGCGTGCACGGCGACAGCGCGGCAAATCCGCCGGCGAGGCGCCCGGCGTTGCTCGGATGCAGTCCGTCGACATCCTTGGCGGGATCGATGGCGTTGATGACGGCTTCAGTGTCAATTGATTTGGGCAGCGGCAGTTGCACCAGAATGCCGTGCACGAGAGGATCGCGATTGAGCCGCGCGATCAGCGCCAGCAAATCATCCTGCGCAACGTCGGCCGGCAACACGTGCTCGAACGACGCCATGCCGGCTTCCTGCGACTGCTTGTGCTTGCTGCGGACATAGACCTGGCTGGCGGGATCGCTGCCAACCAACACCACCGCGAGACCGGGCGTCAGCCCACTCTCGCGCTGAACCCGCGCAACCTCGGCGGCAACACGTGCGCGAAGCTCGGCGGCGATGCGTTTTCCATCGATGATCCGGGCCGTCATTTGGTTCCCTGGTCCTTGAGCTAGAGCATGATCCGGAAAAGTGGAAACCGGTTTTCCGAAAAGATCATGCTCAAACAAAGAGATGAGATCATGATCCGATTCAACTTAATCGGATCATGATCTAGTCTGACTTTTTTGCCGTCACCCGTCGCAAGGCGTCGCCAAGACTGGTCGGATCGCCATCGACGGCAACTTGCTTGAGGCGCGATGTCGTGCCGGACAGAATGCGCACCCTGGCCTTGGGAACGCCGAGCGCCTTGGCCAACAGCTCCGTCACCGCGCGGTTGGCTTCGCCGCCGTCGGCGATGGCGCGGACGCGCACCTTGACCACGCTGCGGCCATCGACAAGCGCCTCAACACCGTCGATGTTGTCGCGGCCGCCGCGCGGCGTCACCCGCAGCGCGACGCTGATGCCTTGGGTGGAAGTGCGCCAAGGATCGGATGGAGGACCAGCCATGAAGGATCCGCCATCCACGCACGGGATCAGAAGACGCTGGGGTAGATGTAGTAGGTGATCACCCGCTGGATGAACATGATGATCAGGATCAGGATAATCGGCGAGATATCGAGCCCGCCCAGATTCGGCATGAAGGAGCGGATCGGCGCCAGCAGCGGTTCGGTGATCCGGTACAGGAATTCTGCCACCGCCGACACAAACTGGTTGCGCGTGTTCACGACATTGAAGGCGATCAGCCAGGACAGGATGGCGGACGCAATCAGCAGCCAGACATAGAGATCCAGAACGATGAGAACGATGTCGAGAACGGCACGCATGGCGGGGCTTACTCGCAGGTAGGTCGCGGATTCGACTTCCTGCTAAATATCGGTTCCACCTCTCGCAAACAAGGGAAGTTCCTGCCAAAAGCCCCGGAAAACCGCGATTTCGCGTTCTTGACTTGGCCTTGGCGCGGATTGTAAATGGCGCCGATTGTTGGCCGTCTCCCTTCATGAGGCGGCTCGCAATGGGGCCATAGCTCAGCTGGGAGAGCGCGTCGTTCGCAATGACGAGGTCGGCGGTTCGATCCCGCCTGGCTCCACCAGCCTTCGCAGGCTACGCCTGCTTCGGCTGGGCAAGCCTTATCGTAGCGAAGGCTGCCGCGTCGTAGCCCGAAGGGCGAAGACGGGCCTCGGCAAACCGTCCGCAACGAACTCTATTTCCTCTCCTGCCGCGATCCCCTCGCCCGCGCCAGATAGTCCCGTGTTTCCGGCCGCTCGTTCAGCCATCCGCTCCAACGCCGGAACACTCTTGTCATGCGGTCAGGCTCGACACCGAGCTGCACCATCGCCACGCCGCCATTGACGGATTCGCGGTACTCGGCGATCAGGCCGTCGCGCAGGACGAACCGGCTGATACCGTCGATCACGACGCGGCGGCCTGCGAACTGCGGGATCTTCGAGGTGAAGCTCGACAGCGACCACGCATAGCCTTGTTCGCCGTCGCAGACGGGATCAAACATCTCCCATCGATAGTCGGCCGCATCGCGATGAAACAGATCGGCCATCATGTGCGCGATGTCGGCGCGGCCCCGATGGGCGCCGTAGATGTAGTCGTAATAGACAGCGTCCTCGGTGAAATGCCGGGCAAAGCGCGCGCCGTCGCCGGATTCCGCGGACAGCGTGAAGTCGTTCAGGAGCTGCGCGAACTCATCGCTGGTCATATCGCCTTCCCCACGCGTTGCTGCTGTCGGGCTGACGCTAGCATACTTGCGATGTGAGAGGTTTCGCGCTCGCGGGGAGGCGCGCGCTATTCCGCGGCTTCCGACATGACCGAGGCCGGCACACGGCTCAGCCAGCCATCGAGAAACCGCTTCAGCCACGCGCGCTCGGCCACGTCATAGAGCGCGCGATCTTCGAAATGCTGCTGGCGCGGGCGCGCGCCCGGCAATTCCAAGCGCGCATGGCCCCGCGTCGTCCAGCGATGCATCATCGCGTAGGTCACGTCAGGGTGAAACTGGAAACCGAAGGAATTTCCCGATCGGAATGCCTGCACCGGGAAGTCGCCGCCCTCCGCCAGCAATTCGCTGCCCGCGGGAAGCTCAAATCCCTCGCGGTGCCAATGGTAGACATGATCGGGCCAATGCGGACAAATCCTGAGCCCCGCGCGCGTGGGACGGATCGGGTAGTACCCGATCTCCGCGCGGCCCTGCGGATGCGGCGCAACGCGCGCGCCGAGCTGCATGGCGAGCATCTGCGCACCTAGGCAGATTCCCAGGAACGGCCGCTGCTCCAGGAGCGGGACCGCGATCCAGTCGATCTCCCGGCGAACGAAATCATCGGGATCGTTGGCGCTCATCGGGCCACCGAAGATCACGGCGCCGGCATGGCCCTCCAGCGTATCCGGCAGCGTATCGCCAAAGCGTGGACGCCTGATGTCCAGTCTGTGTCCGAGCGCCCGCAGCGCGTTGCCGACTCGGCCCGGGGTCGAGGTCTCCTGATGCAGGACGATCAGTACCGGCAGAAGCGGTTCGGTGGCCGCCAGGGGTCCATGAATGGGTCCGTCAATGGCTGGCTGGGCTGCGGCCACGAGGCGCCGCACGGTTCCGGCACTGATGCTAACGGCGTGAGGCGTCATCGACCTTTCTTTTCGCGGCCATCAAACCGCAACTATACCTAAGTGAGTGTTAATTTCCGGTGAGTTCATATTCGCCGAGAAGCAAGCCACGGGCCAAGATCGGCCGTCGGCTGCGCCCGTCAGCGCTTTCGCAGCTGAAAGCGGGCAACGGCCGAAAGGATAAACCCGCGCGGAAACAGCCGAAGCAGAAGCGGCACAAGCTTGATGCCGAGGCCAGGCAGCACCGCCCGCTTATTGGCCATCAACCCCTGATAGGCGTCCTTGGCGACGTCGGCGGGGGAAACATTGAGGACGGCGGAATCAAATCCGGGTTCGAACCCCGCCCGGGTCTGAAACTCCGACGGCACCGGACCGGGACAAAGCACGGTCACGCGCACGCCGCGGGGACCCAGTTCCGCGCGCAGGGCCTCGGTGAAAGACAGCACATAGGCCTTGGAGGCGTAATACACGGCCATTCCGGGCCCCGGCAGGAAGCCCGCGATGGATCCTACGTTAAGGACGCCGCCGCGGTGCCGGATCAGATGGTCGGAAAACCGCAACGACAGATCGGTCAATGCGCGGATGTTGACCGCAATGATGCCAAGCTGCTCCGCGCGGTCCAGCTCGATCGCGTGTCCGAACAGGCCGAACCCGGCATTGTTGACGACAAATTCGACCTCCACCCCTGCGGTAGCCAGGGCGGCGGCAATCATGTCGCCGGCGTCGGGCTGTTCGAGATCGCAGGCAATCACGATCGGGGTGCCACGGCCGGCGGCGGTGATCTCGGCAGCCAACGCCGTCAAGCGATCCGCGCGCCGCGCCACCAGAGCCAGGCGATGGCCGCCGGATGCGAAAACCCGCGCCAGCTCGGTACCTATCCCAGCCGAGGCACCGGTAATCAGCGTCACCCGCTCAGTCACGATTCAATGCTCGTAAATTGCACTATATGCGGCCACTATGCTGCGACGAGAGCATAGGCCTTAGGCGGGATGCAAGCCGCCTGCAAGCATTTCGGCGGCTTCGGGCCAACAATGGGGCGGAATTGAACAGGAGCTTTTGGGTCAAAAGCTCCGCGGCAACGCCACACGGTCGGCCACATTAAAATTTCGTCATGTGGACGTGCGGATCAAAGGCGCGAGATGGCCGCACCACAGCGTGCCGAAGCGCTGCGCCCGCAAGTTCTAATTGCTTGCGACCGGCGCGGACTGTCTGGCGGCAACCCGGTGCTTGAGATCGATCCGGTCTCGGGAAGACACCCCGAGCAGGTCGGCGGCACGCCAGACCACGTTATCTTCGAACTCACTGACCTGGCCGTCGGCGTAGACCAGTTCCCACATCATTTCGACAATACGCAACCGGCCCGCCTCATTGACCGAACGCATGATGACGCTGGTGAAATGATAGAGATCCACCGCCTCGCCCTCGACCAGCGTCGCCGACGCGATCAGCTCGTCCGCCGTTCCCGGATCAAGCCCGAAGCGGCTTTCGATCAGGCTGTGAAGCTTGCGCTTTTCGGCCTCGGAGGGTTCGCCGTCGAGCGAAATGACGTGAACCAGGAGCGCCGTTGCGGCCAGACGATAGCCGGTATCGTCAAATGTCCTGTGTGCGTGCGCGGTGGGGGAAATCACATCGGCGATGAATTGGCGAAGTCCGTCGAGCATCATTTCCTGCCGTAATTCCGGGGTTGCATGGCCGCCGCATCTGGGCGGTTGCCCGGATTATATGGGCCGGAAGTTCGGCGCACGCAATTGGCGCCGACCGCGCATCCGCATTACGAATCGTCAATCTAGAGGGGTCTCGCTCAGGGTATCTCGTACACCACGATTTTGTCGGCAATGCCCCGCAGCGCAGCCTGCTTCTGGATCGGCGTAATCGCCTCCTTGTCGAGGATGGCGGCCACGGCGGGCGCATCGATCACCGGCCCGGTGATGTGGATGGCCTGCGAGGTCGCCAGGCCCTGAACCCGGGCTGCGATGTTGACGGTCTGGCCGAAATAATCCTGTCGCTCGTTGAGCATGACGGCGAGGCACGGGCCCTCGTGAATGCCGATCTTGACCACCAGATCGCCGGTGCCACGCTGCCGGTTCAGCTCGTCCATCGCGGCACGCATCCGCAGCCCTGCGACAATCGCGTGTTCAGGCTTGATGAAGGTCGCCATCACGGCATCGCCGATGGTCTTCACGACGGCGCCCTTCTCGGACGAGATGATTTCCAGCAGCGCCCGAAAATGCGCGCGGACCAGATCGAAGGCGGCGAGGTCGCCAACCCGCTCGTACAGCGCGGTCGAGCCCTTGAGGTCGGTGAACAGAAACGTCAGCGAAGTGATCTTGAGGCGCTGATCGATATCGAGATTGTCGGCCTTGAACACGTCGCGGAAGGTCTGGTTGGACAGCATCCGCTTGGCGGTGAGGAACGGCCTGCGCTTGCCGAGCAAGTTATGGAGCGCGTCGGCCGCGACAAAGACGGTGGGCAGCGTCCGCAGGCCCGACTGATTGTCGAGCGAAAGCCGGAGCGGGCCCGGACGCAATGTGATGGACCCGGTCGGCGGGTGCGCCTTGTTGTAGATCAGCGCGAGCTGCTGCCGTTCCCTGGTCGGCTCGCCCTGAACGTCGATGAAATGCGCCGAATGCGTCACCGGCTCGAAGGCGATGATGAATTGCGGCGGGAGCTGCAGCGACAGCACCGCCCTTTCGCCGGCGGGCAGCTCCAGCGCATCGAGCGTCACCTCCTCGCTCAGCGAGGCAAAGGAATCTTCGTCGAGATCGATGCCCGAACTCCAGAACACCTGCTTGTAATATTCCCAGAGCGGCAGCGTGTTGGGATCATGCGCGGCAATGCGCCTGATCTTGGGACTGACGGTAAAGGCGACCTCGACCTGCTCGTCGACCGAAGGCTCATAGCCGCAGGAACATAATCCGCAATGGTAGTCGTCGTGGCGCAGCGATTTCAGCGTGTCGTGCGCATCGAGCACGCCGCTGCAGCCGGGGCAGAGCACGTTCCAGGTGAGATCGAACAGGCCGAGCCGCGCGGCATGAAGGAAGCCCGAAATCACATGCTCTTCGTCGAAACCGGTGCGTTTGGAAAAATCCAGGACGTTGATTCGATTGAGCTCGTGGTCTTCGCCGCTGTCGATCAGCTGCGCAATCGCGGCCGCGACGGCCGGATCGGCGGTCTGCTTCAGAACTGAAAACTGGGCCTGTATGTCGCTCATGAGCTCAGCCCTAAATGGGATTGCGGGTGCGCCCGAGTCATCCCCCATCAACGCTTCGTGATGGAAAACATCGGCGAGCGGTCGGGCTGCGTCGTCACGACGCCGACCGGCATCACCGGTTCCTCGTCCAGAAGCGTGACGCGGAACGCACCGATGATCTTGGCGAGCGCCAATGTGGCCTCCACCAGCGCGAAATGCGCGCCGATGCAGATCCGCGGGCCGACACCGAACGGCAGATAGGCAAAGCGGTCGGGCGGCGGCGCGGGCGGCATGAACCGCTGCGGCATGAAGGCGTTCGGCTTGCGCCAGAGTTTTTCATGCCGATGCAACAGCCACGGCGCCATCAGGACCACATCGTTCTTCCGGATCGGCAGGCCCGCGACCACATCCGCCGCGGCGGCCGCGCGCGCGATCAGAAACGCCGGCGGATAGAGCCGCAAGGTCTCATCGACCACCGCGCGGGCAAATTTAAGCCGATCGAGATCGAGCGCGCCATCCGCGGTCGCGCCCCTGACCTCGGCGGCCAGCTGTTCCTGGGTCGTGGGATCAAGCGCGAGCAGGTACAGCGACCAGAACAGCGCCGTGGCGGTGGTTTCATGACCGGCGAGAATCATGGTCGCGACCTGATCGCCGAGCTGTTCGTCGCTGAAGGCGTCACCGGTTTCGGGATCGCGTGCGGCGTCCATCAGGTCGAACAAGTCACGCGCCGGCGCACCTTCTTTCTTGCCGGCGGCGCGGCGTTCCGCCATCAGCATGCCGATGAAATGGGTCCATCGTTTGCGGAAACGCGCGCGGGAGAAATCCTGCGGGCTTAGCCAGCCGAGCGGCAGAACCATGTCGAGCAGGTGCGGCCGCGCCAGCCGCTCGCTATATTCCATCATGAAGTCGCGCAACGTCGGGCCGTGACGTTCCATCCCGAACGAGAACATGGTGCGCCCGGCGATCTCGAGCGTCATCCGCTGCATCGTCCCGCGCAGATCAACCGGCGCGGCGCTTGCCGCTTGCAGCTTTGCGATCGTTTCATCCGTCACCGCGATCATGTGCGGAATGAGCGGGAGGACCGCACGCGGCGTGAACGCCGGCGCCAGCGTTCGCCGCTGATGCTTCCAGGCGCGGCCCTCGGCGATCAAGAGGCCTTCGCCAAGCATCGGCCGCAGCACCCGAATGCCGGCGGGCGTCCGCGTATAGTTCTCGTAATTGTCGACCAGCACATGCCGGATCGCATCCGGCGTGTTGAGGATAAAGCTGGAGCGCCAGAAGAAGCGACCCTGGATAATGTCCTCTTCGTAGGCGCGCTGGCCCCAGGTTCCGATCGCGTTCTCGCGCATCGCCGCCAGCCGCGCCAGCGCGGTCATGGTTTCGGGTGCGCGTGGCGGATAAGGGGGGACCAGCGGCTGACGCGTGGCCGGGATGTCCCAGGCTTCGGCAATGCTCACGAACGTCCTCGCAAAATCCATCAACGGATCGGGATCATCTAATCATAACAGTTCTGGAATCCAGGCGCCATAAAGGCGGTGGAACCCCTGACGGCCTGAACGGAGGCCGGATTGACGCAATTGTGACGCCTTCGGTATTTTGCGGCGACAAGGCCTCTCCCGCCGCGGCCCAACCTCTGGACAGCCAAGGACTTTCGCAGGCATCACTGCACGTCGCCAGGGAATCACGCCGGCCATCACCGGCACCAACGGAACAGGCCATGACCGTACAGTCAAAACGCTCGATGTTCGCCACCGAGGGCATCGCAGCACCGCTGCGTTATCCCACGTTCCGGCGGATCTGGCTCGCGAGCCTGTTGTCCAATCTCGGCCTTTTGATCCAGGCGGTCGGCGCGGCCTGGGCCATGACCCAGATGACGTCTTCCGCCGACAAGGTCGCGCTGGTGCAGACCGCGCTGATGCTGCCCGTGATGCTGATCTCAATGCCGGCTGGCGCCATCGCCGACATGTATGACCGCCGCATCGTGGCGCTGGTTTCGCTGTCGATCGCGCTTGTAGGCGCAACCTCCCTCACCGTGCTGGCGTGGCTCAGCCTGGTTACGCCGGAAACCCTGCTGGCGCTTTGTTTTGTCGTCGGCAGCGGCATGGCGCTGTTCGGCCCCGCCTGGCAATCCTCGGTCACCGAGCAGGTGCCGGCGGAAACGCTGCCCTCCGCGGTGGCGCTGAACGGCATCAGCTACAATATCGCACGAAGCTTTGGCCCCGCGATCGGCGGCATCGTCGTCGCCGCCGCCGGCGCGGTCGCAGCCTTCGCCGCCAACGCGGTGCTCTATCTTCCGCTGCTGATCGTGCTGTTTCTCTGGCGCCGCACCAGCGAGCCGTCGCGGCTGCCGCGCGAACGTCTCAACCGCGCCATCGTCTCGGGCGTGCGTTACATCGCCAATTCACCCTCGATCAAGATCGTGCTGACGCGCACGTTTGTGACCGGTCTGATCGGCGGCTCGGTATCGGCGCTGATGCCGCTGGTCGCGCGCGATCTCCTGCATGGCGGCGCGCAAACTTACGGCATCATGCTCGGCGCCTTCGGCATGGGCGCGGTGCTCGGCGCGCTCAATATCGCTGAGGTACGCAAGCGCATGAGCGGCGAAGCCGCGATCCGCGCCTGCGCCTTGTCGATGGGTGGCGCCATCGCGGCGGTAGCGCTGAGCCGGGAGCCGGTGCTCACCGCGGCGGCGCTGGTGATCGCGGGCGCGGTGTGGATGCTGGCGGTCGCCTTGTTCAACATCGGCGTACAGCTCTCGGCGCCGCGCTGGGTGGCGGGTCGCTCGCTGGCGGCCTTTCAGGCGGCGATTGCCGGCGGCATCGCCATCGGAAGCTGGGGCTGGGGACGCCTGACCGACGCGGCCGGCGTGGAGGCCGCGCTATTGGTCTCCGCCGCCCTGATGCTGGTCTCGCCGCTGCTCGGCCTGTGGCTGCGGATGCCGCGGATCGGCGCGCGCAACGAGGATGCGGAAGTGCTGGCCGATCCCGAAGTGCAGCTGTCGCTGACCGGGCGCAGCGGACCGCTGGTCGTCGAGATCGAATATCGCGTCGCGCAGGACAGCGCCCGCGCCTTTCACAACGTCATGCAGGAGGTGCAGCTCAGCCGCCAGCGCAACGGCGCCTATGGCTGGTCGATCGCGCGCGACATCGCCGACCCCGAACTGTGGACCGAACGCTATCACTGCCCGACCTGGCTCGATTATCTGCGCCAGCGCAACCGCTCGACGCAATCCGAGCGCGCGCTGCATCAGCGCGCCATGGATTTTCATCTCGGACCCGATCCGGTGCGTGTCCGCCGCATGCTGGAGCGGCCGTTCGGATCGGTGCGCTGGAAGGAAGACACCCCCGACCGCGCGGCAAGCGAGGTATTGCCGGTCACCTCGTCCGCCGCGGGCGGCAGTACCTGATTTTATTAATTGTCATTCCGTGGGCGCGAGTAAAGCGAGCGAACCCGGAATGACGGAGCAACTGCTACTGACCGTTATCGGTCAACACCTTGTCGCAGGCCCTGCTGAGCCGGGCGCGGTGTTGCTTGAGACAGCCCAGAACAGCCGTGTCGCCATCATTCATCACGGCCCGGCAGAAGCGCGAGACGTCGCGCGCGCAGGCATCATGGCCCTGCTGCGCCAATGCCGCCGAAGCCATCAGAACCAACGGAAAAACCAAAAGAATTCTAAACATCCAATGGCGCCCTGCTTCACCCTCGGGCGCGATCAAATTCTGCCGCGCCGCTGATGTCAATGCACGATAAGCGCGCAAATCGGCGTCGGACGGCATTGTCGCAGGCTGAAAACGAGCGAGCCTTGTTCCAGGCAAGCCTTGTTCCAGGCAAGCCTGGCCCAGGGGATTACTGAGCTGCGACCTTGCTGGATTTCTGGGCCAGATTCCGGTCCATCACCATCCGGCAGCCCGTGCTCAGATCCGCGCGGTGCTTCATCATGCACGCGGTGATCTTCGGAATATCGGGAATTTCGGAGCTGCACAGGCGAAACGCGTCGCCGGTGCACATTTGCTGCGCCTCGGCGCTGAAAGCAAAACCCGACGTCGACGACAGTGCGGAGACGGAGACGGCGACGGCCAATACCAGACCTGCCTGGCGAAGCGTCCTGGTGAAAGATGCGGTCATTTTAGGCTCCCGTTGGCTCGCTGGATCAGCGGTGCGTTGTTGATGGCTATTAGTGCCTCAACCCCGTGGTTCGGACTGTGACGTCTGTCACTTTGCGGCCAAACGGTGACGTCTGTCACTCAGACCCACATTCTTCACGCGAGCCGGTATCCATCTCGTTAGGAAACTCGTTAGAAATCGCTGCGGGCGGAATGTGACCTTCGGCGGCCCTGTAACGGCCTCCAATTAGGTCCGGGAACCAACGCCGCGTTGGTGCGGCGTTAACAACTATTTCCCATAAATGACCTGACCACGATTTTGGCTTCCGTGTTTAAGAGAGAGTAACCATGCGTAACGCGTTGGGTCTGATGTTGGCGAGTGTCACGGCCGCTGTTGTCATCGCCGGCGTATGGTTCTGGACGACATCCCCGCGCGGTATTTTGTCCGCCCCCCAGACCGTCGCCGCCGCGCCGCTTCCAGCGGCCCCCCCTGCCAAATCGGTTGCGTCACGCGACGAGGTCGAGGCGACCGGCACCATCCCGGACAAGGCCGCTGCCGCTCCGCAACCGAAACCCGTATGCGCCAACGCGGACGCGCTTGGCGTTACCCGCGTGGTGGAAATCGACACCACGGGCGGACCCGGTTTTGGCTTCGAGCATTTCAAACAGCTCGACTTTCTGGCCGACAAGGAGGTTGTGCTGACCTTCGATGACGGCCCGTGGCCGGGCAACACGCCCGCCGTGCTCAAGGCGCTGGCTGACGAATGCACCAAGGCGGTGTTCTTCCCGATCGGCAAGCATGCGACCTACCATCCCGAGATTCTCAGGCAGGTGGCCGCGGCCGGTCACACCGTTGGCGCGCATACCTGGTCGCATGCCAACCTGAATTCCAAGAAGATGACCGAACAGCTCGCCAAGGACGAGATCGAAAAAGGCTACAGCGCGGTCAAGCTGGCGCTCGGCGCAGCGCCCTCGCCGTTCTTCCGCTTTCCGGAACTGCAGCATGGTCCCGCGGCGATGGCCTATCTCGGCTCGCGCAACATCGCGATGTTTTCATGCGACCTCGATTCCTTTGACTTCAGGGCGAAGAATCCCGAACAGATCATCAATACCGTCATGACCAAGCTCGACAAGCAGGGCAAGGGCATCATCCTGATGCACGATTTCCAGAAGCATACCGCCGAAGCCTTGCCCGCTTTGCTTCGCCGCCTGAAGGCCGGCGGCTACAAGGTCGTGCAGATGAAAGCCAGGACGCCGCTGCAGACCTTGCCCGAATATGACGAAGCCCTGGTCAAGGACATGAAGCTGCCGGTCGCCAGCACGCGCCCGGTGGGCAGCGTGGTTCAGACGGTTTCGCAGTAGATCAAGTCCGTCATTGCGGGCCGGCTTGCGCTCTCACGCTTTTCGAGTGCAGTGCGCCTGGCCCTTGACGGCCTGGATCGGCGTTGTCGGCCCGGGCGCGGGCAGTTTGGATGCAGCGACGAATTCGGCCCAAGCGGCATCGGACGACCAGTTCAAATAAGCGACGATGGCGCCCGACAAGACGAGCAGAACAAGAATCTCAACCAGCAGGATCCAAACGATCGACGGCCAGAAGCCTCGGCGACGGGCCGTGCTGTTGTTGGCGGATGACGTCACGGATGCCTCCCTTGAAGAGGGCTCGCGCCGTGTTCTAGCGTGACTGCGGAATTCCGCTGTGAACAGCTTCACACAGCTCGCGATAAATTCGGCGCCGGCGCGATCCGGCGGCCAGAGCATGATCCGGACCCGCAGGGCCGCCTTAGCGCCAAGTGGGAAGCGGTTTTCCCTTAGCTGACAAACGCGGGACGCGTTTGCGCGGAGATCATGCTCAAAGAAAGAGGATCGGGCCGATGCCCCATCCGATACGACAGCCTCACTTACCAGTAGATGCCGTGGCGATGCAGTTCGTAGATCACGCGCGCTTCCGTCGATTCGCGCTTGTGCTTCGGCTTTTCGACCTTCTTGTCGGACACAGGCTTGGTCACGTCAGGTTTGGGCTGATCGGCCGTGGGTTCGACGGCGGCGGGCCGCTCGACGAATTTCGGCGCATCCGCTTTCGGTGCCTCGGCCTTCGGCGTTTCCGCCGTTTTGGGCTGCTCGGCCGCGGCCGGCTCATCGTTCGACGCCATCGTCAGGCTTCGCGACACGCCGGCCTGGGCGCTTGCGTGCATCAAGACCATCGCGGCAGTCAGAATGAACTTGCGCATATGAAATCTCCCCTGGCTGGTTGATGCAGGGGAGACTAGGGCAAGCGGGGAGAGGGGTATGTGAGCCGGATCACGCAAGGCTTTGGCCCGCGCCAACATGGCTTCCCGAGGCCTTCGATCGATCTCGGATTTATGGAAAGTTGGTGCCGCAAACAGGACTCGAACCTGTGACCCCGTCATTACGAATGACGTGCTCTACCAACTGAGCTATTGCGGCGGACCAGAATCCACATTTGACGCGTTTTCTTGACGCGAACCGGTGCCCACTTCGCTCGAAAACGCTATGGGCTTCACGTTCGGCAACGACCTGAAAACGCCCGCACCTGATATCGGGCAGCACCCGCTTTTGCAAGAAAAAGCACCCCCGTCGCGGTCAAATTAGCCGCCCCAGCGCGACAGGAAGCCGCGCCAGCCGCCGGCCTGGCCCTGCACGGGCGCTATTTGCTCGGCGAATTCGTCGTTTACCGGCTCGTCGTCGATCCCGGGATCGTCGGGAGGCCGGACGATCGGAATCACCGCCGGAATGGCGGGAGCGGCCGGCTTGTCGGCCACTTTCGGGATATCGGTGCGCGCGCGGAACAGTGGCGGTGCTGCGGGTGGAACGGCTTCGGTTGGCGGTGGGGCCGGCGCGAGCGCGGGGGCCGATTCGGCGGCGGCCGGTTTTGCCGGAGAATTATCCTGTGCGGCAGACATCGGCGCCTCGAGTTGAGGTTCCGGCGGCGGCTCGGCCGAATTCCTTCCCGATATTTCGCCGCGCTGCGGCGATGGCGGGGCGGCGAGCATCGCCTCCTCAAAGGGCGAGGCGTCGATCGCGGGGCGCTTGTCGGATGGCAGCGCCGACAACGGCATCTGCCACTGGAAAGCATCGAGCCGGCCGGACACCGGCGACACCGGCCGCCAGCGATCACTGACATAGCCGTCCGCGGTCCAGACCGGATCGTGCAGCGCGCGCACCGCGCGCAAGGTCCACGCCCGCGCTCTTCCGCTGTCGCCATGCTCGGTGCGTTCGATTTCCGCCATCAGCATCGCCACGCGTTGCGTCGGTGCGGCGATGAACGGCGCCAAGGCCTCGCGCGCGCGCGCAAATTCGGTGGCGTCGATGGCGGCGCGCGCCACCGCGAGCGCGCTTTCGAGATGACCCGGCGCTTTCGCCGCCAAAGTCTCGACCCGCACCAGCCGCTGGCGTGCGGAATCGCCGAGTTTCACATGGGCATAGGCATCGGCGAGATCGGGATGCGGATGAGCCAGCCACGCCGCTTCCACGATCCGCATCGCGCGCCGGATCTGATGCGCCTCGCTTTGATATTTGGCGGCGAGCACCGCGGCCGGCACCAGGGTCGGCGCGAGTTTTATCGCCTCCATCACGGCCTCGCGCGACAGGTCGCGGTCGACCGTTTCCAGTTCCAGCGCGCGCGCCGTCAACAGCACGCCGCGCTGACGCCGATAGGCCGGCTTGTCGATCAGGCCGGAAGCCAGATTGTTGTCGAGGATGGCCAGCGCGCCGCCCCAGTCGCCCCTGGCGCAGCGAAATCCGAGCACCGCATGCGAGGCCCAGGTCGAAGCCGGCGAAAGCTTCAGCGCCTCCTCCGCGATGGCGACCGCGGCAACCGGATCGTCGGCGCGCTGGGCTTCGATGAACAATCCGCGCAGGCCCAACAGCCGTGTATCTTCGCGCCCGGCCATGGCGCGGAATGCTTCCCGCGCGGAGCTGCGGTCGCCTTCGAGCTGCGCCGACTGCGCGTGCAGCAAAAGCGCCAGCGGATCATCCGCGGCATGGCGGCGCGCGACATCGGCATGCATGCGCGCGGCGGTGGAATCGCCGTGGCCGATCGCGAGCAACCCTTGCGTGATGGCGTGCCGGCCCCGCGCGCGACGCCGTTCGCGCGCGCCTCGGCGAATCCGTTCCGGCAGCCGCCACAGCGTGCGCAGGATGCTCCACGCCAGCATCGCCGCGACGATCGCAACGCCGAGCGCCAGCGCGAACACCGGCAGCGTGGTGTGAACGCGCCAGCCGTCCCATGACAGCACGACGTCGCCGGTCTGGTCTGCCACCCACGCCGCACCCGCGGCTGCGAGCGCGATCAACCCCAGAAACAGAATGATGCGGTACATCGAGATCCTATTGCGCCGGCTTGGCGAGCGCCGCCATCGCCTCGTTGGCGAAATGACGCGAGGCGGCGAGCGCGGCGTCGCGTTCGTTGGCCTTGTCGAGCCATCCTTGCGCAGCCGTGCGATCACCGGGCGCCAGCGTATTCAGCTCGTGCCGCGCCTCGGCGTAATCGTTGCGCAGCGCGGCCGCCGTGACCCGCGCGACGATAGCGCTGCGATCGTTGCCGTTCGTATCGGTACGCTCGATGCGAACCAGTTTTGCGGCGCCCGCCTGCAGGCGGTCGACGATACCGCTGCCGGTGGTGGCATTCTCCGGTGCCGGCGGCGTCAGTTTTGGCACCAGCGTCAGCAGCTCGCGGCTGAGGCTGGCCGCGTTCGGCACGCCCGAAGCCGCGAAATCATCGAGCGGCTTTAACATGTCCGGATTGGGCGCGAGCGCTTTCGCCGCGGCCAGCGCGGCGGTGAAAGGCTCACCCAGCCGAACCGAAACGTCGAGCATGGAGGCCGCGACGACGCGGCGAAGCGCCGCATCGTCAGCGGGCAGGTTGTCGGCTTTCGCGCTTTCGGCGCGTTCGATCTGGCTGAGGCGTTCGTTGATCGCGGCGAGATCCGGCGCTGAGCCGGCCTCGCGCGGCGCCGATTTGACCGCATTGAGATCCGCGGCCAGTTTCGCGGACTGCGCGTGGGCGCCTGCGAGTTCGGTGCGCAGCGACGCAAGGGATTTTTCCAGCGCGTCAAGCCGCGAAGCCAGCGCCGGGTCAGGCGCTGAGGCCGAAGGCTTGATCAACCTCGCCTCGATATCGGTGAGGCGGGACGTCAGCGTGTCGATTGCCGCGGCGTTGCCCAGTGGCGTCGCCGTCGACGAAGCCGTCTCGCCCGGCCATCCAACCATCCAGGCGACCGCGATCACCAGCGCGGCCGTTACCGCGCCGGTCACGGCGGCCGTGAGGGTTGCGGACATCGTTGCCGCCGAAGGCCAACGGAAACGGAAAGATCGCGCGAAGGATCGCCTGGGCGGCGCGCCGGCGCCGGCGTTGATTCCCTGGGTTTCGCCCGATACCTCCGACGCCTCGAGGTCGATGGTCGGCGGCGGGCGCTTGGCCCGGCCCGAATCAGGCGAGGGCGAGGTATCTTCGGGCCTGTCTTCGTCCATCACACCGGTTCCTCTTTGGCTTCACCCGAAATCCGCACGAATCGGCCCGTTCTTGTCTTCGTTTTAAGACGCTTTCTTGACGCGAGCCGGCTTAGGTCGAGATGCCTTGTAGCGCGATCAGGGGCGCAAAGCACGGTCCAGAGCCGCGAACAAGGCATTTTCGTCCGGCGATGCCGCCACCATGACCTGGGTGGCCCCGGCGTCGCGGACGACCGAGGCCACGCCTGCCGAGATGCAGCATTGCGGGATCGACAGCGCCGATATTTCGACGCCCGCGGCGCGAACCGACTCGAGGAACGCGCGCGCACTGCGCCTTGAATAGTGCAGCACGGCGTCGACCTGGTTGGCGGCGAACGCGTCGCAGACCTCGCGCGGCAGTCTGGACAAGGGGATCATCCGGTAAGTCGTCTGCGTGACGACGGTGAACCCGCGCTCGCCGAGTTCGCCCGCAAGATCGCGGGCGAGATCGGCCCCCGCCAAATAAAGCAGCGGGCTGGTTTTCTTCAGCGCTTTCGCCTTGACGCCGGCCGTCACGAGCTCGCGCAAGCTTGCGGCGTCGCCCTTGGCCGAGATCACCTGTTCGAATCCGATGTTGCGGGCGGCGGCCGCCGTGTGCTCTCCGACCGCGAACAGCGGCAGCTTGAGCCATTGGCTGCCTTTGAGATGGGGTTCGATGCCGCGCAACGCGTTGGCGCTGGTGACGATCACCGCACCGTAAGGCGCATCGGCATCGTCATGGAAGGCTAACGGTTCAAACCGCAGCATCGGCGCCAGCAAGACCTCAAAGCCCCGCGCCCGCAAGCCTGTGGCGGTGGTCTCATCGTCCGGATGCGGGCGTGTGACGAGAATGGCCATGCGTCAAACTCTGAAAGCGGGCGATTGCACTTTGCGACCCCGGAATGCTACCGGAGTAAGGGAAACGCCGGATTGATGGAAATCACAAGAGCTCAGATTGGCTAACGACACGCGAACATTGGTGCTGGGTATCGAGACCACCTGCGACGAAACCGCCGCCGCGGTGGTCGAGCGCCTGGGCGACGGCACGGGGCGGATCCTGTCCAATATCGTGCGGTCGCAGACCGAGGAGCACGCCATTTACGGCGGCGTGGTGCCGGAGATCGCGGCCCGCGCCCATGTCGACCTGCTCGACGGCATCGTTGACAGCGCGATGAAAGAGGCTGGCGTCGGCTTTGCACAGCTATCCGCGGTGGCTGCCGCCGCCGGTCCCGGCCTGATCGGCGGCGTGATCGTGGGGCTGACGACCGCGAAGGCGATCGCGATGGTGCACAACACGCCGCTGATTGCGGTGAACCATCTCGAGGCCCATGCGCTGACGCCGCGGCTGACGTGCAACCTGGCTTTTCCGTACTGCCTGTTTCTCGCCTCCGGCGGCCACACCCAGATCGTCGCCGTGATCGGCGTCGGAAAATATGTCCGCCTCGGCACGACCGTCGATGACGCCATGGGGGAAGCCTTCGACAAGGTCGCCAAGATGCTCGGGCTGCCCTATCCGGGCGGACCGGAGGTCGAGCGCGCCGCCTCGGGCGGCGACGCCAGGCGATTTGCATTTCCGCGGCCAATGCTCGGCCGTGCCGATGCCAATTTCTCGTTGTCGGGCCTGAAGACCGCGGTGCGTAACGAGGCTAGCCTGCTGACGCCACTGGAGCCGCAGGACATCCGCGATCTCTGCGCCAGCTTTCAGGCGGCGGTGCTGGATTCGACCGCGGATCGATTGAGCGTGGGCTTGCGACTTTTTCACGAACGGTTCGGTCCGCCGCGCGCGCTGGTCGCCGCCGGCGGCGTCGCGGCCAACCAGGCGATCCGCGCCGCGTTGCAGGATGTCGCCGCGAAAGCGCAGACCACCCTGATCATCCCGCCGCCCGCGCTCTGCACCGACAACGGCGCGATGATCGCCTGGGCCGGCGCGGAGCGGCTGGCGCTGGGGCTGACCGACGCGATGGACACAGCTCCCCGCGCCCGCTGGCTGCTCGACGGCAACGCCACGGCGCCGGCCGGTTTTGCCAATACGCGCGCGGGGTTTTAAGAGCATGCTCAGGAGAACGCCCCGCTTGCGGGGAGATGGAGCATAGGCAGAGGTCGCGATGTCGTCTTTCAATTCAGTTGCCGTCGTCGGCGCCGGCGCGTGGGGGACCGCGCTGGCCGGTGTTGCCACGCGCGCTGGACGCAAGGTCGTGCTCTGCGCGCGCCGCCCGCATTTGGCCGCCGAGATATCGGCCACGCGCCGCAATCCTAAATTGCCCGGGGTAACACTCGATGCGAACGTTGAGGTGACGGACGATATCAGTCTCGCCGCGCAGGCCGGGCTGATATTGGTCGCGACGCCGGCGCAGAGTTTGCGCGCGGCGGTCGCAGCACTCGGCCCCCATCTCGCCGACGCGACGCCGCTTGTCGCCTGCGCCAAGGGCATCGAACGCGGCACCCATAAATTCATGACCGAGGTGATCGCGGAAGCCGCGCCTGCGGCGCGGCCGGCCATCCTGTCGGGGCCGAGTTTCGCCGAGGACGTGGCGCGCGGCCTGCCAACCGCGGTGACGCTGGCGGCCAATGATGCCGAACTCGCAAGTCACCTGGTGCAGGCGCTGGGTTCGTCGACCTTCCGGCCCTACCACACCACGGATGTCCGCGGCGTCGAGATCGGCGGCGCCGCGAAGAACGTGCTGGCGATCGCAGCGGGAATCGTGGCCGGCAAGAAATTCGGTGCTTCCGCGCTGGCCGCGCTGACCACGCGCGGCTTCAGCGAGTTGGTCCGGCTCGGGCGGGCCTGCGGCGCGCGCAGCGAAACCATGGCGGGGCTGTCGGGTCTCGGCGACCTGATCCTGACCTGCTCAACCCCGCAATCGCGCAATTTCGCGCTGGGCCTGGCGCTCGGGCGCGGCGAAGCAAAACCGCGCGACAAACTGGCCGAAGGCGAATTCACCGCGCCCGTGCTGATGGAACTGGCGGCGGCCGAGGGCGTCGATATGCCGGTTTCGAACGCGGTCGCGAACATCCTGCGCGGCGCCGTGACGATCGACGAGGCGATCGAAAGCCTGCTGACGCGGCCGTTCAAGGCGGAGGGATGAGCGAGCACTTTGCGAGGGAAACTTACGCGAGCACAAACCTCACGAGATCGCCGAGACCTGAACCCGTTCCATCCGGCGTGGCGCTCAACTCCTCGACCGGGGTGTTCAGGCGGTTGACCCAGAAGGTCGGATAGCCGAACCATTTGGCGCCCGCTGCGTCCCAGCCCGCGAAAGCGGCAAAGGCGATTTCCTCTTTTCTGAGTTTGAAGGCCTCTAAGCCCATCTGATACGCGCGCGGGTCGGGCTTGAACGCCTTGACCATGTCGGTGGAGAGGTGGGGTTCGAAGAACCCATCGAGCCCTGAATTCTTTACAACAGCATCCAGCATCGCATCGGTGAGGTTGGACAAGAAGGCCATGCGGACGCCGGCGGCCTTGAGCTGTTGCAACGCCGGCGCAACATCCGGCCAGGCCTTCAACGCGAGCCAAGTCTGCATCAATTGATCGCGCTTGTCCGCGGACAGATCAATCGCGAGCATCCTGGCGGCAAAGACCAGCGACTCCTCCGTCACCTGCCAGAAGTCAACGTAACGGCCGCCGAGCGTCCGAAGCCAAGTGTATTCGAACTGCCGCGTGCGCCAGGCCTTGGACAATTCCCGCCCCTTGCCCGGAAACAGTTCTTCCACCTTGGCGAAGACCGGGCGCGGATCGATGATCGGAAAACCGTCGAAGGCGACCGCCTTGATTTTGGTTGGCGCGCCGCCGGCCGGCATGCCCGCGGCCACTGCGACCGCGCCGCCCGCGGCGAGCGTCACAAAATCCCGACGGTTGACGAACATGTTGTCTCCTCGCTTGCGATCCGGGGCACGGCCCTTGACGGCGCTTATATCTCCGTCTTGGTATGGCGGGTGTCACAAGCAAGCGATGGCATAGGCGAGCGGAAGCGACGCCGTTCTTGGAGAGAGAATCCTCATGAACTACTGGCTGGTGAAATCCGAACCTTCCGCCTGGTCGTGGGACCAGCAGGTCGCCAAAGGCGCCAAAGGCGAAGCCTGGACCGGCGTGCGCAATTTCACGGCCCGGCAAAACCTCGTGAAGATGAAGAAGGGCGACCGCGCCTTCTTCTATCATTCCAATGAGGGCAAGGAGATCGTCGGCATCGCGGAGATCATCAAGGAGGCCTATCCCGATCCCACCGACAAGACCGGCAAGTTCGTCTGCGTCGACATCAAGGCCGACAAGCCGCTGAAGACGCCGGTGACGATGGTGGCGATCAAGGCCGACAAGAAACTCGCCGACATGGCGCTGGTGAAATATTCACGCCTGTCGGTGCAGCCGGTGACGTCGGAGGAATGGAAGCTCGTCTGCAAGATGGGCGGGGTGTGACTCTTGCGCTTCCCCTCTCCCCTTGTGGGAGAGGGTGCCCGAACGGAGTGAGGACGGGTGAGCGACTATCTGAAGAGTCAAGTTGCATTGGCGTATGCGGCACGCGCATCGCGTGCTTTTGCGTTGAGACGGACAAGCAGTTTGCGGGCGAGCGCAATGCGAATGACCATTTTTTCCTTTCCGGCGGCGACCAATCTGGCGCGGAACGCACCGAGGCTCTGATCGTAGCGCGAGGCGATTTCGGCGACGAGGAACAGGATGGAGCGTACGCTGGATCGGCCGCCGCGGACCGGCCGCTTACCCTTTCTTTTACCACTGTCGTTGGCGATCGGGGCGACGCCGACGAGCTTGGCAATGGCCTTGTTGGAGTAGGTACCGATCTCCGGCAGGTCGGCCATCAGGCGGGCGACGGTGCGGCCGGCGACGCCTTTCACCGAGCGCCAGGCTTGTGCGAGATGGGCCCACAAGGGATCGTCGTCGATCATCGAGCCGATCTCGCCTTCCAGGGTGCGGGACTGGCGCTTAAGCAGGACGATCACCTCGTCGATAGAGGCCAGCATCTCGGCATTGTCGAGCAGGCTGGAGCGGCGCTGCTTCTGCACGGTGAGATCGTCAGTGACCTGCCGGAGCCTTGCCACAAGGGCCTTCAGGCGCAGTTGCGCCGCGCCCGGCAGCGGCGTTGGCTGCAGATCCTTGGCTCGTGCGAAGCGTGCGATGATGCTTGCATCGATCCGATCCGTCTTCTCCAGCACGCCCATCGCCTCGGCATATTGCCGGACGTTGCGTGCATTGGTCACGGCACAGGGCAGGCCTTGTTCCCACAACAAAAGGAACGCCTTGCGCTCATAGCCGCCGGTGGCCTCCATCACCACCAGCTCCGCCTGATGCCGGCGGCAGAACGCCACCAGCGCCGCGATTCTGGTCCCATCATTGTCAAAACTGCCGCGGATGGAACCGGGCTCGATGCAGGCATCGAGACGGGCCTTCGAAATATCCACTCCACAAATAATCTTCATCACGGTAACCTGCCTTGTTCGTGCGATCGTAATCTGCCGACTGTTCGGTCGTGCGTGACAACGGCGAAGGTCCCAGGCTCACCCACGGTTGTTGCCGGAGGGGTATCGGGCGACATCGCCGCGGGGGGGGGGGGGGGGGGG
>JBKQRS010000516.1:0-19680 GCA_052143915.1 Bradyrhizobium sp. | reverse complement strand
TATCTTTAATGAAGTCGACCAGTTCATCCCTGGTGATCGCCTCCGCCCCGTTTTTGGGAATGATGCACGCGACGGTTTTTTCCCCAAGCCGTTTATCCGGAATGCCGACGACTTGTACCTCTCTCACTCTTGGGTACTTGTAAATGAGTCCCTCCATATCTGTCGCATAGATATTCTCGCCACCTCGGATGATCAGATCCTTCATCCTTCCCTTCAGCCTGACGTTTCCCCATTCGTCCATGGTTCCTAAATCACCGTAATGGAACCATCCCGTTTGATCGATTGCTTCTTGCGTCTTCTGTTTGTTCTTGTAATACCCGAACATGTTGGTGGTCCCCCTTATACATATCTCGCCCAGGACATTAACCGGAACGATTCGACCCGAGTTCGGATCGATAATCTTCATCTCGATTCCGACATCGAGAGGTGGCCCGGGACTTTCCGCAGTCACCTCCACCGGAGCGTCCGCCGGACTGAATATGCCCGTTCCACATTCCGTGGTTCCGTCCGCCTGCAGAATGCCGCATCCGAATCTCCTAACGATTTGCAGCGCGACCTCCTTGGGCATGGGCGCTCCAGTGAAAAGCGCATACCTCAGGGAACTCACGTCGGTATCAGTAAACTTGGGATGGTTCATCAGGTCGATGAACATGGTCGGAACACCGACGGCCACGGTCGCTCTTGTTTTTTCGATTTCTTTTAGCGACACATCAACCGAATACCGTCCCATGAGCACCAGCGTCCCGCCAGTAAGAAACACTGTGTATTGGACGACCGCGTTACCGGTGGCATGAAAGAGCGGAGTCATGCACAACCAGATGTCACTGGAGGTGACGCCCATGCGCTTGGCAATGCCCAAGGAATTGAGCATGCGGGTGTCATGCGATTGGACGGCTCCCTTGGGGTCCCCTGTAGTGCCGGACGTATATGCGATTTCCAAAAGGTCGTCGGCTTCCACCGGCTGCTTCGCGAGATAATCGCTCAAATAGTCATTGTGCGACTGCTTCACGTAATCCTTGTTTAGCAATTCATCGTAGTCCAGCATCCAGGACGCTTTCGGGTTTCCCTTGACAATTACATGTTCCACCGTCGGCAGCTCCGCGCGGATTTGCTCCACCAGCTGCGCAAAGGAAAAATCCCTCCATTCGCTCGGAATAAAAAATACCTTTGCCTCCAGGTGGTTTAGGATGGTCGTGATTTCCATCCGCCTGAAAAGGGGGTTCATGGGAGTAATCACGACCCCGATCCTGGCGCAGGCATACAATGCGATCGAATATTCCGGCCAATCCGGAAACAGGATCCCCGCACGATCCCCCCTCTTCAGGCCCAGATGCAGCAGACTATTGGCCATGCGATTGACGGCTTCGTTGAACTTGCGATAGGTAATCTTCGTATCGCCGAACCAGATAGCAACGTTGTCGGGGTAACGCTGCGCCGATTCTTCCAACGACTGCCCGAATGTCACGCCTTTTTCTATTCCGACCCCATGCCGGTAGCAGTAACTCATCTTCAGTGGCTTCAATTGAAAATCTCCCCCTATTGAAGTCTCACGCTTTCGTCTTGGGCTTGATGGAATTCACTACAATTTCCCTCAATTCCACTTTGCGAACCTTCCCGCTCGGAGTGGTCGGAAAGGCCTCCATGAACAAAAGACGATCGGGAATCTTATGTCGTGCCACATTGTCCTTGAAGTAACTCATCAGTTCCTCATGCGTAAATGGGGCGCCCCCCTCGGGGATAATGCATGCGCAGGACGCCTCGCCGAGGCGTTCGTCCGGAATCCCTATAACAGCAGCCTGCTTCACTTTTGGAAACGTGTAGAGAATGTCCTCGATTTCCGTCGGCGCGATGTTTTCCCCGCCGCGGACGATCATGTCTTTTATTCTTCCGACAATGATCAGGTTTCCACCTTCGTCCATCTTGGCCAGATCGCCACTGTACACCCATCCTCGATCATCCAACACCTGCGCGGTTCGATCAGGCTCCTTATAGTATCCGAGGAATACGTTCTGCCCCCTTGCGCACGCCTCGCCCTCCTGGCCAATCGGAACAATTCTCCTTTGATTATCGACGACCTTGTGTTCCATTCCAGGTTGAGGCGTTCCGACCGTCTTGCAAACGATCTCTGCCGGGTCATCGAGTGAAGTTAGATTGCTCGCGGCGGTTTCGGTCATCCCGTAGCCGGAGGTCAGCTTACAACCGAATCTGCGCATGATATTTCTTGCCACTTCAACCGGAAGCGGCGCCCCGCCGAGCAGCATGCTTCGGAGCGACGAAAGATTGTACTTATCAAAATCAGGATGCTGCAGCATCATGATCGGCATAGTCGGAACCCCGATGGCTATGGTCGCTCGCATTCGTTGGATCTCTCGTAACGCGCCCTCCACGTTCCACGTCTCCAACAATCCCGCGCACGATCCGCTTATAATCGAGGCATAAAAACTGTTTACCAGCGCCGTCGTATGAGACAGCGGGACCATTATCAGCCAGGTATCCTCGCTGGTTACGCGCATTCGTTCTATGGTGCCCATCGCGGCGCGACATCGCGAATTATGGGTGTGCATAACCCCTTTTGGTTTACCCGTTGTTCCCGACGTAAATATGATTTCCAGCAGGTCATCGGATTCAATAGGATTTTTTGTCAAATAGACGCTTTGATAACGATCACGAGAATATTTGCGATCGAAATCATTTGAGATTAATTTCTCGAAGGATATCTCGTGCGAGAAATTCGTCCTACCGGAAACGACCACATGCCCGAGGTTGGGAAGAGCGCTCATCATCGATGACACTGCCTGGGAAAACGAATATCCCCAAAACTCGTCGATCATGATGATCGCCGTGGCCTCGGTGTAGCTCAATATGTACAGAATTTCCGTTCTTCTGAGTCTTTCTGATATTGGAACCATGACCGCCCCCAGCTTTGCCAAGGCTAGGGCGCTATAGATGAACTCCGGGCGGTTGGGAAACAGCACTGCAACTTTGTCCCCCCGCGATATTCCAAGATCCATCAAAGCGAGCGTGAGGTGATCCACGATCTCGCCCAGCTCCCTCCAGGTGAGACTGTTGTCTCCAAATAGACAGGCCGGTCTGTCCGAAAATTTACGAACTGTCCGTTGGAAATATTCTCCCAGAGTCACGCCCGGTGGGATTTCTCCCGGTGAGTAGTAGTAGCTTTGGGTTAGCGGCATTGCCTTCATTGCTGCTGACCTCGCCTTCGAGACATCTCCACGACCTTATTCAGCTTAAACCCAAGTACACTTGTTTGACGTAGGCGTTGTTTGCAATTTCATCCCGAGTACCAACCATGGCTATTTTCCCCTGCTCCAACACGTAAATTCTTTCGGCAAGGCTGAACGCCATGTGCGTGTCTTGTTCGACCAGAATGACACCTACGCCTGATTTGTTTATTCCCCTTATCTTTTCCATGATGTCGTCCCTAACCCGGGGCGCCAACCCGGTCGAGGGCTCATCCAGCAGCAGCAACGATGGTTTACCCATGAGAGAGCGGCCAATAGCCACCATCTGTTGCATGCCGCCACTAAGCTTGCACGTATTCTTCTTCTCGCTCTCCTTTAGGATCGGAAACATATCGAACACCATCTCGATATCGTCCTTGATCTGTTTATCGTTCCGCAAGTAAGCTCCCATTTCGAGATTCATCCTCACCGAGAGGTCTGGAAAAAGATGCCGCCCCTCAGGGCAGTGTATTACTCCCAGCTTTACAACCTCCACCGGACCTAGACCGTCGATCCGTTTTCCCTTGAAACGAATCGACCCTTCAACCGGAACAATCTTCGACAATCCCCGAAGAAACGTGGTTTTCCCCGAGCCGTTGGGCCCGATAAGCGCGACCATCTCCCCCTGGCCCAGGTGGAAACTAATGTCGTCCAATATCAGGGCGTTGCCATACTTGACCCTTAACCCTTCGATCTCAAGGAGCGCCAAACTTCCCGCCTCCCTTCCCTAGATAGGCTTCCACCACTTCCTCGTCGTTTGTAATTTCTTCAGGGGTTCCATCCGCAATTAATCTGCCAAAATTAAGCACAAGAACCCTTTTTGCTAGCCTCATCAGTTCTCGCAACTTGTGTTCGATGATTACTATGTTTAGCCCCTCTTTATTCAGCGTTTCTATCAGTGGAATCAACACTTCCACTTCCTTCAACGACAGCCCGGAAAATGGCTCGTCGACGAGCAAAATGTTGGGCTTTGTTGCAGTTGCCCTGGCAAGCTCCAATTTTCTCTGATCCCCCTGCCCAAGAGATCCGGCCAGAAGACCAATCTTATCGTGCAGTCCTACTCTTTCGAGTATGGCGGATGCCTCTTCGACATGCGTCCGGCTACTCGATAGAATGCCCATCCCTTTTCTTGCCAATAGCGCGACGATAACGTTCTCAATCACTTTTAGGGAGGAAAACATGCGAGTTATCTGAAACGTCCTGCTGACCCCCTCCTGTACAACCCGATGGGGACTCCAGCCGGCCACATCCACACCGTTGACAAGAACCTCGCCACCATCCGGCACGACAAATCCCGTTATCAAATTAAAGAACGTTGTCTTTCCCGCCCCATTTGGCCCTATGACGCCGACAAGCTCCCCCTTGGCAATCGACACGTTCACGTCGTCGATTGCGCGCAAACCGCCGAAGTATTTTGTCAAGCCTCTAATTTCCAGCACCCCCGTCGCCATTGGCAAAGCTCTACTTATGAATTACTCGCTTTATTCCGGATGCTATTGCTGGATATAATCCTCGTGGACAAAGAAGCAAAATAATGACGATAACGCCAGTATAGATCATCATCTTGTAATTTTCCGCGAATCTGAGCCACTCGTTCAACAAGATCAAAAAGTAGCCGCTCAGCATCGGCCCAATTATCGTTCCCATTCCCCCGGCCACCGCCAATAAGACAACAAGAATGGAAAACGCTGGCTTGAGCTCCGCCGGGTCCACGTGAAGTTGATTATGGCAATAGAACGCCCCCGCGATCCCAGCCAGAAATCCGCTGATCACAAAAGTAATCACTTTGTATTTCCGGGCATCTATTCCCACTGCCATGGAGGCAGTCTCGTCATCACGAATCGACAAGAGAACAAGGCCGTAACTGGATCTGGTTATGACGATCAGGATGCCGCCACAGAGAACCAGAAGAGCCACCGACAGGTAATACCTGGTAACCACGTCAACGCTTAAGGGGGCAATTCCTGAAAGACCGTCGTCCCCGCCCGAATACTCCCAAAATGTCGCGGTAAGAGTGACCGGGACAGCGGCGGCGGCAAACGTGACCAGCGCGAGGTAGGCGCCTTTTACGCGTAGCGCAAACACACCAATCAAAAGCGCAAGCGCCGCCGCAACCATTCCTCCTAATGGAATGGTGACGTAGGGGGGTACTTGGAAATAATAATTCAACAACCCGGCGGTATATGCGCCTCCCCCTATAAAGAGCGAATGACCGAAGCTGATTTGGCCGGTATAGCCGCCCACAAGGTCCCAGCTGGACAAGAATACGGCGTATATGTTGCACAGGATCAGGAGATCGATGATGACCTTCGATTTTATGAACATCGGCGCGACCAGCAACATTGCCAGGGCAAGGGCGAAGTAGACGTATTTGCCCATCTCCCAATATCCATCTACTGGTTACGACGTTTATTGGTCATGTCTGTGATTGCCTGGCTGGCATTAAACCCGATGGTTTGAAGGCGAGAGCGATCAAGATGATGACAAAAGGGACCAGTTCGCTCATGTAACTGGATAACACAAAGGAGACAATCACTTCGCTGTACCCGATAATTAGCGCAGCCAAGACGGTGCCGGTCAAAGAGCCAAGCCCTCCCAGTATGACCACCGCAAAACACATAGTCAGCGGCTTTAACCACATGTTTGGTCGCGCGCCTATTGTGGGGGTGATGAAATCCCCGGCAATTCCGGCGAGGATGGCTGCGATGAACATGACCAGAAAAAACACTTTGAGTGGATCAATGCCGACGAAAATGGCCCCCTCTCGATCCTGGGCAACAGCAAGAATGGCTCTCCCAGGCTTTGTTTTCGATATGAAGATGTATAGCGCCGCTAACAAAATGATCGACACGCCAAGTGCCAGCATCCTCTGCGCATCGATACTTACCGTTCCGAGCAGCAGCAGTTTTTTGTCGATGAAGGAATTTAAGTTTCGATCTACCGGACCATACGTGCACAATACGACCTGTTCAAAAAAGTTGGCGATGGCTACGGTGATGATCATTACGGATATCCCTGAATGAATCACCGGGTTGATGAACCACTTTTGCACGATCAATGCCAATAGTCCCATTCCGATCACTGAGACTACCAACGATAGACTGAGGCCGACCCCCAGGGAATTCATGCACGAGTAAAAGAGGTATGCGGCGCCCATGTAAAACGTTCCGTGAGCCAAATTGAAAATTCCGGCGACGCCGAACGTCAACGAGAAGCCCAGCGACAAAAGAATATAGATGCCGCTTTGGACCGCGCCGTAAACAACTATGTCCAACAGCAATCCCATGGCTCAGCCTTTTGTCGCGGCGACGTCTCCTTGCTACTTCTTATTAAGCCATGGTGGGTTCATGTACGGAGCGGTGGCAAACTTAGTCGGCCAAATCACTGCCATCGTGTTCGGCCCCTGCCACTGGATGAAGACATACCCCTTACCCCTCTGAAAGGTCGGATCATAAATAAGATCGTGGCTCTTGTCGTAGCGGATCAGCCCGGCAACTCCATTGTATTCGATGTTTTCGAGCGTCTTGATCAAGACATCGGTATCAAGCGAGTTTGCCTGCTCCGCAGCGGCTTTGAGAAGGTATAGAGCGTCGTAGGCAGAAAACGCTGTGTAAGTGGGACCGAATTTGTAAAGCTCCATGAACTTGTCGAAAAACGGGATCGTGGTCGGCGACAGCGGCGCTCTTCCGCCATTGGCCATCAGTGTTCCTTCGGCCAAGCTCTTGCCGCCGGTTTTCTCCCAATAGTTGAAGGACTGGGCCATCATGTTGTAGCCGACTTGATGGACTGGAAGCTCAGTCTCCGCCCATTGTTTGGTAAGCGCCACGCCTGTCGACGCCGCTTGAATGTCCGTCATGACTTGCGCGCCAGAGGACCTTATTTTGGAAAACTGCGGGGAAAAGTCAGTTCTTTGCGGATCAAAGACGTCGTAATACACAACCTCCATGCCCTTTTTCGCAAGCAGTTTCCTAAGCTGCTCGAGCGTTTCCCGACTCCATACCGAACTCTCCGCCAATATCGCGACCTTCTTCAGCCCCATGCCTTTTGCGAATAGATCGTTGAGAGCATCGGCCCATCCCGCCGAGGTGTAATTTGAGTTCAGTGGTCCAACTCGGAAGAAGTACTTAGCATTTTCGTAGTCTCTTTCCACCAATTCAGCGAATTTCGGACTCGCGGGACCTGCGCTCAGCCATAGCTTCTTGGCCGCAAAAATGTGCGGTGCCTCGGCCAAACCTACCCCACTCAAGAACCCGCCGCTTATAAAATCAACTTTGTCTTCGTAGATAAGCTTCTTCACGGCGGATATTCCGGCCTCTGGATTCGCACCATCGTCGGCAAAATAGCACTCCACCTTGCGTCCCAAGATGCCGCCTTTTGCGTTGATTTCGTCAGCGGCCATGAGAGTTGCTGCCTTGGCGCCGATTCCTGCTTCGCCCTGCAACGTGGATACCACGCCCCATCGAATCGGCGGCTCGTCGGCGGCGAACACCGGCAGCGCGAATGACAAAAACGCGCCTCCGATCAAGAACAAAACGGCGATGAACGTTCTTTGCTTATTCATAGGCTCTCCTCCCGTTTCGCTGATTGAAGCTTGCTATTTGTAGAACTTTTTCCTGTTAGGCGGTTCCTTCGCGTTGAAAGCTCTAGACAACTCCTTAGGCTCTTCCGTCTGAAAGTAATAGCTTGCTAACAGGTCCGCCGCTACTCTGGTAAACCCCACGACGCCATTATGTTTTGCCGCAAATGAAGCCTTTATCGCCCAAAGCGCCTGCGGCCCCCGCTCAATCAGCTCGTGACACCACCTACTTATCTCCTGTTCGAATTGCTCTGGAGGCACCACAACATTTATCAGTCCCATAGAGAGCGCCTCCCCGGCGGTGTATTTTCTGCAAAGCATCCAAATCTCTTTCGCCTTCTTCTTTCCGACGTTATCTTCGAGGTACCATGTCCCGTAACCTGCGTCGAAACTTCCCATCATCGGTCCGACCTGCCGAAATACGGACCGATCTGTTGCAATCGTAAAGTCGCAGACCATCTGAAGTACGTTCCCACCGCCAACCGCAAACCCGTCCACTGCAGCTATGACAGGCTTAGGAAGCTTATCGATGGCGTCGTATACATCCATCGTCGGCTGCGCCCATTTGTAGGAGTAGGATTCCACTCCCTCTACCTTCTCGCCCCCTATGCAAAAGAACTTTCCTCCGGCTCCGCAAATGACGACGACCCTCGCGTCCTCATCCACCCGGACCACTTCCAGGGCATGCTTCATCTCGATCATCGTCTCCGCCCTGAACATGTTGGCTTTGCCAGGTCGGTTGATCGTAATGCGCGCAACGTTATCCTCGCGCGTGAATAGGATATCTTCATATTCCATGGGCCTCTCCATTCTTTATAGGATCCCGATAAAGCATCACTATCACTTAGTGCCTTGTCTCTCTGAATCTGATAATTTTGCGTCTTCTAAGTTCGCTCAATTCATTTTGTCCAAATCCCAACCACTCTTCATAGATCTTCTCATCGTGCTCCCCAATGTTGGGGGGCCTTTCGTGCTTCTTTTCCTCGGTACCGACAAGTTTCCACGGTGTCCCGACTTGTGGAATCTCGCCCAATTCCTCGTCCCCAATGGAGAACACCATGCCTCTTGCAACTATGTGAGGATCTTCCGCCACCTCCTGCAGACTGTAGATCGGTCCGCAAGGCACGCCGTTTTCTGAAAGAAAATCGAACCAATATTGTGTTTCCCGTTTGGTAAGAACCTGTTCAATTCCGGCAATAAGGTTCGCCCGATTCCGCCTGCGGTTTTCGTTGTTCTTGTATTCGTCGCCGCTGAATACGTCTTCTAGTTTCAGCAATTTCTTTACCCGCTCCCAGATCCTGTCGTTACCTATACCCAGATTCAGATACCCGTCTCTCGTCTTAAGCGGCTGATAAAGACAGATAGGAGTGCACTCGTTGCTGTCGGGCGAAAACTTCTCCCCAGTCGCCATGTAGCTAACCAATTTGGGTGTGACGAACGATACCACGCTGTCGAGGAGGCAGACATCAATGAGTTCCCCTCGACCGGTGAAGGCTCTTCGGTAAAGGCATGAAAGAATGGAGATGCACGCCATGTGAGCGGTCAGAATGTCGCCCGCAGGAGTCCCGACCTTTTCGGGTTTGTTGTTATTTCCGGTAATCCCCATAATGCCGCCGACACCTTCGGCAATCAGGTCGTAGCATGGACGGTTCCTGTAAGGACCGTTCATCCCGTAGCCTGTCACGGTGCAGTAGACCAATCCCTGATTCAGGGCGCTCATCTCTTCATAGGAAATATTTAGTCGCTCCAGCGCCTTAACAGTCATAGCGACTATGAACACGTCAGCCTTCTTTATTAGAGATTGCAAAATCTCGCGGCCTTGCGGGTTCTTGATGTCAAGAGAAAGCCCTTTCTTGTTCCTGTTAGCACTGAGATACCAGGGGTTGATACCTTTGAAGAGATGATCGCCCCCCCACTGACGGATATCGTCGCCTCTCTCCGGCTCCTCAACTTTCACCACTTCCGCGCCCAAATCGCCGAGAAACATCGTGCAAAACGGGCCCGCATACGATCCAGTCATGTCCAGAACCCGTATGCCTTGCAAAGGCAACCTCTGTTTTGTCATCCACCGCCCTCCCGAAAGATCAACTGGATGGTAAGCCGTGATAGTAGGCCTCTCTTAATCCTTCCATGACCTTTCCTGTAATGGTCTTCTTCGCCTTCCATAGCCCGGCGACCTTGTATTTAACGAGGGTCTCGACCAACTTGATGGCTGCTAACGCGCCGTCGACAACCGGCACGCCGTCCACATCCGATACACCCTTGCTGGTAAGAAATGTCGAACTGACAGCGCACGCGACTACGATTACGTCGGCTCCGTCGCTGATAGCCTCCTTGGACAGCTTCAGAATGCTGTTCAATAGAATTTCGTCATCAGCAAAATCCTTTAGCGGCAAGTTCAAGGCGCGGCACGGGCGGTAGGGAAGTACGAAATTCTCGGCGTCGTTCTTTCTGATGAGATTTTCGATCCCCTCCTCCCAGAGGGGCAAGGTGATGAAAACCATCTTCCTTCCGAGTAGTTGTCCCGCGATGATGGCGGCCTTTGCGGGGGCAAGAACGGGAATACCAACGAGCGTCTGAAGTACATCAAGGCCAGGATCGGCAAAACATCCGATCACCGCCCCGTCATATCCCTCTTTCTCAGCTTGAATTATCCCTTCGGACATTTCAATCGATCTGAGGAAGTCAGCATAGAGATTTCCTACAATTGAATACTCAAACTCCTTTGTTCCCACTTTCGGCGACTTGATGACGAGCTCGGTGTCCGGGTTTCCTACCTTGTTCCAGTTTGAGAGCAGGCGTTCGTGAAAAATCTCCGGACCTTTCGCAGGTCTTGGTAGCTCATACCAGATTTTCATCCCGCAGCCCTCCTTTGATAAATCGGACTTTCACTACAAGCCCTAGTTCTCTTGCGATGCGTCGCGCCTCACGGCAGACGTCAAAAAACTTGGTCAAGAGGCATAACCCGAAGTCGCTTGAGGACACCTCGCGACCTGTGCTGTTACATGCGTTTTGCGAAGCTAACGACACCCGGAGATATCTTCACCGCCGATTGAGTCAAACCATGGTGAATCCTCCGTTCACTGATAAACATTGACCGGTGATGTAAGCTGCCCGATCGGAGACCAGGAACGCGACTGCCTCGGCCACGTCCTGGGGTCTGGTAAGCCGTTTTAGTCCCTCCCCGATCGGGTAATTCCTAAGCACCTTGCGCAGCATTTCGTCCTTTTCGACGGTAGCATCCGGCCGCTGAAAATCCGCGATAGGATGCTCGTGTGCCACCGCGGAAAGTGAAACGGTATTGACGTTGATACCGTGCCTGCCCATTTCCTTGGCGAGAGCTTTTGAAAATCCGATGATGGCTGCTTTGGCTCCGGAATAGACTGCCATGCGCGGCTCGCCTACGCGGCCAGCATCCGAGACGATGCTGAGTATCTTGCCACCTCTGCGCTGTATCATTTTGCCGACCGTAGCCGACACGCAATTCATTACTCCGTAATAGTTCAAATCGACGATCTTCCGCCAATATTTCGGTGCCATTTCCGGGAACGTTGGCAATCCTATCTCGCCGGTTCTACGTTCTTGGACCACCCCGGCATTATTGATGAGGATGTCGACCGGACCAAACTCCCGCTCAACTGCGTCAACCATGGCATTGACTACGGTGAGGTCGGTGATATCGGCCGTGCATGCCATTGCCCTCCCGCCGGCGGCTTCAATTTCTCCTGTTACTGCTTTTGCCCGCTCGGTCAGGATATCATTGACCGCCACTTTCGCTCCCTCTTGCGCCAAGACATGGCTGATGGCGCGGCCGACACCCATACCGCCACCGGTGACCAGTGCGACCTTTCCTATCAGTCCGAGATCCATTTGCTTCCCATCGTCAGGTGCCGCTTAGGATGAATACCGAACATGCTCCGGCCTCGAGCCCGGTCACTCCACCACCTACAGCATGCGCCAAACCTATCCGCGCCCCTGGCACTTGACGATCTCCAGCTGCTCCAGATAGCTGCCAGAAAAGCTCGGCTATTTGTGCAACTCCCGTCGCTCCGAGCGGGTGTCCGCGCGTCATCAGCCCGCCCGACGGCGACACCGCCACATCCCCGCCGATCTCGCTCCGACCTTCATCGATAAAACGTCCGGCCTCCCCGGGCTTGCAGAAACCCAAATCCTCATAATGGATGAGTTCGGCAATGGTGAATGGATCATGCAGTTCGCACACATCCACATCGCATGGTTTGATACCCGCCTTGGCATACGCGATTTCTGCGCTACGGACGGTCATTTCGGAACGATCGTCCACCATGCCATGGGGCGTTCGCTTGCCCGAGGTGAGCACTGCCGCCAGCACCGCCACCGGGCGGCTCGTATACTTTCGCGCGACCTTCTCGGAAGCCAAGAGCACTGCCGCTGCACCGTCGGACACGGGGCAGCACGACAACCGTGTGAGCGGCTCGGCAATCATTGGCGATGAGAGCACGTCATCGACGGTTATTGGATCTGTCCATCGCGCATACGGATTACGCGAGCCGTTCCGCCGATTCTTGACTGCAACCTTGGCCATTTGGTCCAGCGTCGTCCCGTAGCGGCTCATATGTTTCTGCGCCATCATGGCGAATACTGCGGGCATCACTCGGCCCATGCTGCTTTCTAAATCGTCCGGAACCAAGGGCGTAAACCCACCGCCGCGCCCAGACAGCTTTTCGGCGCCGATTGCGAGACCGATGTCGATTTCACCGGCCCGGATCGCGTTGACAATCCCATAAACGGCAGATGAACCACTCGCGCATGCATTTTCGACATTCACAATCGGCATGCCGGTAATGCCGATTTTCATCAGCACCTTCTGGCCAAAACACTGCCCTTGGTAAGCGTGGCCGGCGTACGTGAGTTCAATATCTTCCGGGTCGACTCCCGATGACGTAATCGCGTTCCAGGCCGCCTCCCGCGCAAGCTCGTGCACCTCGACATCGGGGGCCGGGCCAAAATTCGTCATGCCTGCACCAATAACGTAGACGGCGGACATATTTACCCTATGCTGTCATGCCGGAACGGGCCGGAATTTCGGACCAACCAGGGCGGTCCCGTCCGGTTCCTGCTTTATCTGCCCAACCACCAGCTCGACTCGCATCCCCTCCTTCAAGGCGAGCCCCTGCCAGCCCTCAAGCTGCGCGATCAACGATGGCCCGGCGTCAAGTTGAATGACCCCGAGCATGTAGGGCGAGGCAAATCCAGAAAGTCCTCGCACGACTTTGGTGAACGAATACAAGGTTCCCGAACCTTCTATGCGCACAGGTTCCATTGTCCCTTCCGTGTGGGTTTCTGGGTTCATGCGTTGCGCCGGAAAGAACACTTTCCCCGTTTCTTTGCACTGACTACCCAAGAGGAGTGGTCGCGGGCGTTCCACAAACAAGCCTGGCCGAATGGGCTTCGTCGCGGGGCTCGCCTGCGGTTTTTCCTTGGCATTCATGCTTTCAAGCTTCTTTGCTTTGCCACTACTCCCCGTCGCGTCGGGGCATAACCGGCCTGGCCATAAACTTCGAAGAGTGCACTCGTCACGTCGTAATGATGGTGCAGACCGCTCTTGTACAAAGGATCGATAAATCCCTTGCGGTATCCGAGACCCAATTTAACAGTCAGGTCCAAATCTTTGGCCGTCGCCACCCCATCATCCAATGCACGCAAGGCATCGTTGAACATCGGCCGAATGAGCCTATCTACGATCCGACCGACAAAATCCTTGCAAACTGCCACGTCGAAGCCCGCTCCCTCAAAGAGAGTGCGCGCCGCCTCCGCCGCGGACTTCGACGTGTTTGTCTGCGTCACCAGTTCTATCAGGTTAGTTGCCGAAGATTCGCCCAAACGAAAGCGGTTGAATCCGATTACATTGGATTCCCCCAGGCCCGGCTCCTCTCCGGTATGCACGCCAAGACATTCGCCATCCAGTTCAAGGATGATTGCGATCTTCGATGGGTCCGCCACGTACTTTCTGCCAGCGCCTTTACCGATATAGACCGCAATCTCGCCGTCACTCGAAGCACCCCGAAGAAATTCGTGCCCGACTTCGAACGAGCGGCCGTCGCCCGTATCGATGACCATATACTTGTTCATATTCACCCTCCGAACATTGCGGCAGATTCATATTCGTAAAATCCCCGCTTGGTCTTCCGGCCCAGCAGGCCCGCTGCAACCATGCGCCGCAGCAACGGTGGTGGTGCGAGTCTCGGGTTATTGGTAATTGCAAAGAATGCTTCCGTTCCTCGCAAATGCGTGTCCAAACCGATCATGTCGAGCAATTCACAAGGTCCCATGGCAAAATCAAACGCTTTCTTCATGGCGCGGTCGATGTCCGCCGGCGCCGCAACGCCCGCCTCTATGATTCTGATGACATCGTTGTGATACGGGACGCAAAAATAGTTTAGGATGAATCCCGGCGTGTCGCGCGTTTCTACAGGATGTTGCCCTGTGGCCAAGGCAAATTGCCATGCAATGTCCCAGGTCTGTTCGGAGGTATAAATACCGCGGGACATCTCGATCAGCTTCATGACCTGCGCCGGCAGGCAGTAATGCATTCCAACGAATCGGTCGGGCCGGCCGCATCCCGCAGCTAACTGGGTAATTGAAAGTGTCGACGCGTTTGACGCGAACACCGTATGTGGCGGGCACACCTTTTCCAGCTGCGCGTACAACCCGCACTTGATTGGTATGTCCTCGAAAATTGCCTCTACCACAAAATCACAATTACCAAGTCGTGTTATGTCTGAAGTGAAGGACAGGTTGGCGATTATCTCGGCGGACCGCTCGCGACTGAGTTTTCCTCTTTCGACAGACTTGGAAAAGAACGCCTCAATGAGCGGTTTCGCTCGATCCAGCGCCGCCTGCGCGTTGTCATAAAGAATGGTCTTGAAGCCGCCGCGCGCTATAGTAATGGCGATTCCCGCCCCCATGGTGCCGGCGCCCGCTACCGCAGCTGTTCGAATACCGTGCGCTGTCATTGAATTCTCACCTGCCCACGGCTGGACCCATGTTCGCTGTAACCACGCGAAACAGTGGTTCCGCCTTTGCTCTTTTCTGGGTTTGTGCGCGACCATGCGGGCGCTGCCCGCATTCGTTTCGTGGGCACACTCCCTAGCATAAGTATTGGGCGCGTTCTGAATCGTTGTCAAGCGAATTATGAATGGCGAGCCATAATTCATATCAGACTGCGCGATATGCTATTCGTTCTCATTTCTGCGCAAGGATTTCGCAATGGCTAAGTGCCGAGCCGGGAATTACTGGAATCCGCATCATCGAACACCCATAAACTGCACCGTGAACAAACTTCTCCGGAGAGCGCCGCCTTTAGCAGCTCTTTGGTGAAGCTTGGCCAGCGGTTATTGCTGCTTCCTTTGATAATCTGCGAAATGCGTTGACGTACAACTCGGTTACCTGTGTCTAGCCCAGTCGTGCTGAATGCTGGCAAGCCGTTTTGCCGCGGTAGCGCACCGGCATGCTTAACTCGCATGCGCGACTGCTTGCGCGAAGACCACTTATAGCTGGAACGTAACTGACCGTGTGTGCTTGTGCACCGGGTGGCGTAACGGGACTGGTTGGAATTTGAAGGCGGCGTAATCTCCGGCTTGTGCAACCACCAAATCCGGCGTTGGGAGGCCGGTAGAGATCACGCCATGACAAGCGATAGCACGAAGTCCTCAAATTCGCAGCCTGCAACCGACACAGCGGTCTACCTTTCTGACGATTGGTTCGATCCGATCGAAGCCGGCGTGCGGGATCGGGTGCGCGGCTTTATCGAGGCCATGATCGAGGGCGAACTTGATTCGGCCCTTTTGCGCCCGCGTTACGGTCGAAGACCGAAACGGCCGAACGAGGACGCCGATAGTTCTGCTGGCCTTCCCGGTCACGGCCACCGGTCGCGGTCGCTGACGGGAACCTTCGGCAGCGTCCAGATTGCGGTGCCGCGGGCGCGCATCAACGGCGAGGATGGCAGAACGCTGGAGTGGAAGAGCATGGTGTTGCGGGCTTATCAGCACCGGAAAGGTAGGTGCCGGCGATCAGCGCGTCGGCGGCGAGCGTGCGGCCGTTCAATCGCATTCGCTGCGCCATTGGTTTAGGCGGCAGTTGGTTCTCTGTGTTAGCTTTTGGAGAAATCCTCTGTTTCCGTTCTTGCCGGCTTCGGATTCTTTTTAGAACAGGGGGGCCATGGACTCGATTGGGCTGGCGAGATCGGTATCGGAACGAATACGGTAAAGGCGAAATATATCGAGGCCTTCGGTGACACGACCGAATCCCGCAGCTTGCGCCGGCCGCCGCACCATCGTTCGCCCGAAACCGGAAGCCGGGAAGCGTGCAAGTTCGCGGAACAAACCATGAGGCCATATGAGTGATCACCTAGCTGGTTTAAATCCTGAACAGCCGAGCACCCGAATACGGCATCAGACCAGGAAGGGCAAAGGACTTGGCTCTTTACCGGTGATTGCTGGTTGCCCGTTCGGGCAAGACCCGGACGGTTGTTCACCGGGTTGCGCACCTGCTTATCACCGGGTTGCGCACCTGTTTATCAATGAAATTGACCCGCATCGTATCTTGCTGCTGACGTTTTCACGTCGAGCAGCCGAAGAGATGACCCGCCGCTACGACGGGCTGTTCGACGGACGATCGTCGTCACATCAATCCTGTCCCGATTGTATCATCGGTACGCGCCGATATGATTTTTTGGGGGGCGGCGCCGGACTTGGCTGAACTGGAGCTGGTAAAACGTAGCCAGAATAGTAAGAAGGAGCCGTCGGACATCCTCTGGGTCGGCCGCCGTTTGGCCGAACCAATGCTCAAAAGGTTCTAGACATCACTACCGGACTGAGGAGAAATCATGAGACCGCTCGAAGGAATCCGAGTATTGGATTTCAGCACGCTGTTGCCGGGTCCGTTGGCTACCCTGATTCTCGCCGAGGCGGGCGCGGAAGTGATCAAGATCGAGCGCCCGCCTATAGGGGACGAGGCGCGCACTTACGAGCCGCGCGTCGGCCAGGACAGCCTGATGTTTGCCCAGCTTAATCGTGGGAAGCGAAGCGTGGCGATCGATCTGAAGACGAAAGGCGCGGTGGACCGCTTGATGCCGCTCCTGATCAGCGCAGACATTTTGATCGAGCAGTTCCGTCCCGGCGTGATGCAACGGCTTGGCCTGGGGTATGAAGCATTGCAGGCGATCAATCCAAAACTCGTCTATTGTTCTCTCAGCGGTTATGGCCGCTACGGCCCGAAGTCGGATAAGGCGGCACATGATCTGAACTACGTTGCCGAAAGCGGTATGTTGGCGCTGACATGCCGCGAGGGGACACCACCGGCTTTGCCGCCGACGCTGATCGCCGATATCGGAGCGGGCTCGCTTCCGGCGGTAATCAATGTGTTGTTGGGACTGCACGGACGCATTGCCACCGGCAGAGGTTGCTACATCGACCTGTCGATGAATGACAACCTGCTGCCATTCATGTACTGGGCTATTGGTGAAGGGCTGGGGCTGCAACGCTGGCCGCGGCCTGGCCAGGAGAAGGCCACTGGTGGTTCTCCGCGCTACAATCTGTATCGCACGTCAGACCATCGTTACCTCGCGGCCGCGCCGCTCGAAGACAGATTCTGGGGAAAGTTCTGCGATGTCATCGAACTGCAAGAGTACCTGCGCGACGATTCGAAAGATCCAGCGGCGACCCTGGCGGCGGTGGCCCGCGTAGTTGGAGCCAAGACCGCCGAACATTGGCGCCAGAGATTCGATGGCGTCGATGCCTGCGTCAGCGTGGTCGCGACCTTGGAGGAGGGCCTCAACGATCCCCATTACCGCGCGCGCGGAGTATTTGCGCACAACGTCGCCGCAGGCGGCCGCGTGATGCCCGCCGTTCCAGTTCCGGTGGATGCAGCGTTCCGCTTGCGGCCGGGTGTCTGTGCCTATCCGACGCTCGGCGAGGCCAACGCGTTGCTCGAATCGGCCCATCCATGACGTACAGCCTAGTACCCGGAATCAGAAATCCGCGCAGTGAGAGATAGGATGCTAACCGACTCTCGAATCTCAGCTTTTTGCATCATCTCTGACTCACGAATTAATGAAAGTGGGTACTAGCTAGATCACCTTCTGCTCGATGCGATTCGCAGCAGCGCGATTGAATCGGCGCTGCTGCTCGAACAGAACGATGAATGGGCGGTTCAGCGAGCTCATGAGCCTCAAAACAATCGCCCCGTTGAGCGATGAGGCAATCGTCAAGCTGCTCGCCATGGCAGCCTGACAGCCGGCCAGGCCCACCGGAGATCACGATGGTCTCGCGGTCGTTACACCATTTTCCGGGATATGACCGGCCGCGCTCCTATCGGGCGCGAATAGGCAAGAATGAATTGTGGTTCACCATTCGTAATTCTCTTGACAGCGGTCGCGGGCACGTACCATAGTGTTGTCATGCCCTGAAAGACTGCGAGCGACGCCCCAGACGGTAAATAGCGATCAGGGTCGTCCCCTTAAGAAGCCCTCTGGACCCGTTCTGAAATCATATTTACACGTCATGGTGACAACCGGTTCCATTGTGAAAAAGCCAGGAACGCGCAAGATAAAAGCGGATGAGACGCGGCGTGCGCTGATTTCGGCGGCGGCGACTGTAGTTGGTAGACATGGCTATGAAGGTGCGTCGATCGCCAAGATTACCGAATCGGCAGGCGTCGCCAATGGAACTTTCTACAACTATTTCAACACAAGGCAGGACCTATTCGACCAGCTTCTGCCAGCGGTCGGCGATTCGATTATCGATTACATTCGCTCGCGCCTTGACCGCGGGGTATCGGGGGCTGAGCGAGAGCGTCAGCGGATAGTTGCTTACTTTGAGTTTGTCCAGCAGAACCGCGGCTTCTTGCGCATAAAGAACGAGGCGGAAGTGTATGCACCGCGCGCCTTCAAACAGCATATCCAGAAATTCGCGGGGCAGTACGTAAAGGCATTGGCGAGACAGCTCAATAAAGGTGAAATGAAGTCGATACGCGAAGACGAGCTTGAGGCGATTGCTTATATGCTTTTGGGAGCGGCGACGTATCTCACAATGCTGTGGCGCTCAGTGCCGACTGCATCGCGCAAGCAAGTCTGTGCGTCACTTGTCTCGACCTATGAAAAACTCGTTACGCGCGGACTATTCGCCACCGGTCATGGCGCGTCGAGGTCGAGAGGGCGCAATAACAAGGTCGGTTCCGCACCGGCGCGGTCTGTCTTGCTAATGTGACCGTAAAACGGCTCGCAGAACGCGCGGCTGCGTCCTGACTCTTCAAAAGATAGCCTGAAAGATTGGTAAAGGGGGCGAATATTCCAGCGAACTCGTCCGTCAATTCGGTGAGTGCGGACGGGGCCGCGTTCTCATAGTTGGCGGGCAGATACCGAGTGCGGAGGACGCGCCAGATTGTGGAGTGAAGGCGATTGTTGGTCGAACCTTGAGCCGATCGGAGATGAAATGACCACTACCGCTTTCCGGGGTTGAGCAATGGGCCATCAGCATTGAATTGCCTATCGACGGCGGGCTTGCGGTTGGTTTTGCATACGCACAACTCTCCGATAACCAATCATTGATGGTTTCCGCCCTCGCTTAATTCGTTCTCCGTGAACAGATCGGAACGGCGCGGTTCAAAGAGCAAACCGCACTGATAGCGATGCCAATAGTTGATTCAGATCAACGGCTCGCCCCAAAGCCTCCGATAGCATGTCAAATGTCATAATGGGCGTGGGGACCGATTGAGCACTACAGCGTAACATCCCAATCGTATTGTCTGGAGGTAAAATTCGATGTCTGTCAAGAAGTTATTTGACTTGAGTGGGCGAGTCGCAATCGTCACTGGTGGTTCGCGTGG
>JBKQRS010000515.1:0-8125 GCA_052143915.1 Bradyrhizobium sp. | reverse complement strand
TTGGCGGATTGTGGGTGGGGATCAAGTTCCAGGGGCATTAATGACGGCAGCATTCACTTTTCCGGGGCAGGGCTCCCAGGCGGTCGGCATGGGCAATGCGCTCGCGGAGGCCTTTCCGGCCGCCCGTGCAGTCTTCGATGAGGTCGATGCGGCACTCGGTGAAAAGCTCACGGCCATCATTTGGGACGGTCCGGCTGAGACCCTGCAACTCACTGAGAATGCCCAGCCCGCATTGATGGCGGTTTCGCTCGCCACCTTGCGCGTGCTGGAAAGCGAGGCCGGCTTCTCGGTTGGCTCGGACGCGGCCTTCGTCGCCGGACATTCGCTGGGCGAATATTCCGCGCTCGCCGCAGCCGGCAGCCTTAGCATCAGCGACACCGCGCGCTTGCTGCGCATTCGAGGCCTTGCCATGCAGAAGGCGGTGCCGGTGGGGGCCGGCGCGATGGCGGCTTTGCTCGGTCTCGATTATGAGGCGGCGATGGCGGTGGCGAACGAGGCTGCGCAGGGGCAGGTCTGTCAGGCCGCCAACGACAATGGCGGCGGGCAGGTCGTGGTTTCCGGCGACAAGGCGGCTGTCGAGCGTGCGCTCGAGATCGCCAAGACCAGGGGCGCCAAGCGCGCGATGTTACTGCCGGTGTCGGCGCCGTTTCATTGCCGGCTGATGCAGCCCGCCGCCGACGCCATGGCGGAGGCGCTCGCCGGTGTCAGCATCAAGCGACCGGTATCGCCGCTAGTGTCGAACGTGTTGGCCGCGCCGATCACGGAGCCCGACGAGATTCGTCGCCGCCTCATCGAACAGGTCACCGGAACGGTGCGCTGGCGCGAGTCGGTCGCTTACATGGCAAGCCACGGGGTGACGCGGTTTTTCGAAATCGGCGCCGGCAAGGTACTGAGCGGGTTGGTCAAACGTATTGCCGACGGCGCTATCGGGATTTCGGTCGGCGGTCCCGGTGATATCGCAGCGGCGAAAGACGCGCTCATTGCCGCGCGGGCTGCCTGAGGGGGAGAAATGATGTTCGATCTCACTGGCAGGACGGCGCTCGTCACTGGCGCGACCGGGGGCATCGGTGGCGCGATCGCGCAGGCGCTGCACGCGCAAGGCGCGACGGTGGCCATTTCCGGGACGCGGCGTGAGGCGCTGGACACGCTTGCCGGGAAGCTGGGCGAGAGGGTTCATGTGCTGCCTTGCAATCTATCCGATGCCGCGGAGGTCGAGGCGCTGGTGCCGTCCGCAGAGCGGGCCATGGGCCAGGTCGATATTCTCGTCGCCAATGCCGGCATCACGCGGGACAATCTTTTTGTGCAGCTGCGTGACGAAGACTGGGACGAGGTGATCAAGGTCAATCTGACGGCGACCTTCCGTCTGGCCCGCGCTGCGACCAAGCTCATGATGCGCAAGCGTTTCGGCCGCATTATCGCGATCACTTCCGTCGTCGGTGTCACCGGCAATCCGGGCCAGGGCAATTACACCGCGTCGAAGGCCGGACTGATCGGCATGATCAAGACGCTGGGCGCGGAATACGCCAAGCGCAACGTGACCGCCAACTGCATCGCCCCCGGATTCATCAAGACCCCGATGACCGACGCGCTCAACGACAAGCAGCGCGAAGCGATCCTTTCCAAGGTCCCGGCCGCGCGACTCGGAACGCCTGAGGAAATCGCGGCGGCGGCGGTCTATCTCAGCTCGAACGAAGCGGCGTATGTCACCGGGCAGACCATTCACGTCAACGGCGGAATGGCCATGATCTGAGGCGGCAGCCAATCCCCTCGGGGAGGCGAAACGCCGCTTGTGGCCGCTGATCAAGGCTTGTAGTCAAGGCTTGGGAAGTATGATAACCGAACCACCGGCGGATGGGCAAAGAACACCATTGCAGGATATTGAAACCCTGTATATTGGCGGTGCGGAGCCTGCCGTCGTTCGCCGGGTCCGTGTCGGCCATGACGGGGCCAAATCAAGACTATGCGCGATTGCGAAGTAAATTAACGACCACGATGGCTCGTACGTCTTGGGTCGGGTCCAATGGAACAAGCACGAGGTTGAACGATGAGTGAGATTGGCGAGCGGGTTAAGAAGATCGTGGTCGAACACCTTGGTGTTGAACCCGAAAAAGTGGTCGACAACGCAAGCTTCATTGACGACCTCGGCGCCGACAGCCTCGATACCGTCGAGCTTGTGATGGCGTTTGAAGAGGAATTCGGTTGTGAAATTCCCGACGATGCCGCGGAGACGATTTTGACCGTCGGCGACGCGACAAAATTTCTCGAAAAGAACGCGAAGAGCTGACGCCCCCGCGCGGTACTGACGGAGCCGGACGGGCCGTGATCGCGCGGTCCGACGGCTTATTGTCAGGGGCCGCGAATCTTGGGCTGGAGTGGTCAATATGAGGCGGGTTGTCGTCACGGGCCTCGGCATGGTTACGCCACTCGGCTGTGGCGTCGAGCCGACCTGGAAGCGCATGCTCAACAGCGAAAGTGGCGCCAGGAAGATTGATACGTTTGACGTCTCCGATCTCACCAGCCGGATCGCCTGCGTGATCCCGCGCGGCGACGGCACGAACGGCACATTCAATCCCAACCAGTGGATGGAGCCGAAAGATCAGCGCAAGGTCGACGATTTCATCATTTTTGCCATGTGTGCGGCGCGCCAGGCACTCGATGATGCGAATTGGCATCCCGTCACTGAAGATGATCGATGCGCCACCGGCACCATGATCGGCTCCGGGATCGGCGGCCTGTCAGGCATCGCCGATACGGCGCTGCTTCTGAGTGAGCGCGGACCACGCAAGGTATCGCCATTCTTCATACCTGGGCGCCTGATCAATCTCGCCTCGGGTTATGTGTCGATCGAGCACGGTCTGAAGGGTCCGAACCATGCCGTGGTGACCGCCTGTTCGACCGGCGCGCACGCGATCGGCGATGCAAGCCGGCTGATTGCGCTCGGGGACGCTGACGTGATGGTAGCCGGCGGAACCGAATCGCCGATTTGCCGGCTGGCGATGGCGGGTTTTTGCGCGTCTCGCGCGTTATCGACCGCTTTCAACGAAACCCCGGAAAAGGCATCGCGCCCCTACGACAAGGATCGCGACGGCTTTGTGATGGGTGAGGGGGCGGGCGTCGTGGTGCTCGAGGAATACGAGCACGCGAGAAATCGCGGAGCAAGAATCTACGCCGAGATCATCGGCTACGGGTTGTCCGGAGACGCCTATCACATCACCTCGCCATCGCCGGATGGCGACGGCGCATTCCGCAGCATGGGCGCCGCCATGAAGCGCGCCGGAATCACTGCTTGCGACATCGATTACATCAACGCGCATGGAACATCGACGCAGGTCGGTGACGAGATCGAACTGGGGGCTGTGGAGCGTCTGCTGGGCAACGCCGCTTCAAGGGTATCGATGTCGTCGACCAAGTCGTCCACGGGGCATTTGTTGGGTGCTGCGGGCGCGATCGAGACGATTTTCAGCATCCTGGCGATTCGCGATAACATCGCCCCGCCGACGATCAACCTTGAGAACCCGTCGGTGCAAACGGCGATCGATCTCGTCCCGCAGACGCCGCGACAGCGCGAAATCAACGTCGTGCTATCGAATTCTTTCGGTTTCGGAGGCACCAACGCGTCCGTAATCTTGCAGCGCGTGGCCAACTGACGCGCGTCCTATCGAGTAGAAGTCCACCGTTTCGCCGCGTTTCGGTGATATTTTCAGATGCGGGCGCAGACTACCGGCCGATGCAGAAATTTTGCGAGGCCACGATCGAACCGACAGGATTCAGGTTGCATCGATGAGTGAGAGGCCGCCCATTTCGCCACGGAGTCCGCGCGCCGCGCTGGAGCCCGAGCAGGTTCCGCCGCCGCCAAAGCGATCCGATCGCGCCCGAAATCCACTCGTCGTGGTCGGCAATGCCATTATCACCATCGTATTGGTTCTGATGATCGGCGCCGGCGGCGCATATATCTACGGCAAGCAAAAGATCGAGGCTCCAGGCCCGTTGCAAGAGGACAAGGTCGTCAACATTCCGGCACGGGCGGGAATGACCGACATTGCCGATATCCTGCAGCGCGAAGGCGTGATCGACAACAATCGCTGGGCATTCATCGGCAGCGTGTTTGCGCTGAAGGCGCGTTCTGACTTGAAGCCCGGCGAATATCTGTTTCAGAAAAACGCCAGTTTGCGCGATGTCATAGGCACCATCGTGGAAGGCAAGGTGGTTCAGCACGCCGTCACTATTCCCGAGGGGTTGACCTCCGAACAGATCGTGGCCCGGCTTTCCGAAAACGATATCTTCTCCGGTTCTGTGCGTGAGGTGCCGCGCGAAGGCACGCTATTGCCGGAAACCTATAAATTCCCGCGCGGCACCCCGCGCGACCAGGTGATTGCGCGCATGCAGCAGGCGCAAAAACGCGTGCTTGCGGAGATCTGGGACCGCCGCAATCCGGATATTCCGATCAAGACGCCGGAGCAGCTGGTTACGCTAGCCTCCATCGTCGAAAAGGAAACCGGCAAGGCGGATGAGCGCAGCCGGGTTGCCGCGGTCTTCGTCAATCGCTTGCGGCAGAAAATTAAGCTGCAGTCGGATCCGACCATCATCTATGGCCTGGTCGGCGGAAAGGGTACGCTGGGCCGGCCGATCAAGCGCAGCGAAATCCAGCAGCCGTCGCCCTACAATACCTATGTGGTTGACGGCCTTCCGCCTGGTCCCATCGCCAATCCGGGGCGGGCCTCTCTGGAGGCGGCCGCCAATCCCGCGCGAACCCGCGATCTGTTCTTTGTCGCCGACGGTAGCGGCGGTCATGCCTTCAGCGATACATACGACCAGCACCAGAAGAACGTCGCCAAACTTCGCGCGATGGAAAAGCAGATTCAGAACGATACGGTCGAGCCGGCCGACGAAGCCGCGCCGGCCGCAGCGGCGCCAGCCGACGTCAACCCAACGGCCACGACGGCAAAGCCGGCCCCGGCAAAGAAGCCGGCGCGGAGTGCGTCCCCGGCCCGGCAGGGCGCGGCACAATCCACGGCGTCGCCCCCGGTGGTTCAGCAATAGCGCGTACGGCCCGGTATCAAATTCCACTTTTGCCTAATACGCGCTAAACTTGCGCAGTTCTTGGCTTGCGAATCTCGAGCCCGTACCCCTTATCCGGAGAGTTTCACGCGATGGCACTGTCGAGCATGACGGGCTTTGCCCGAAGCAACGGCGCCAGCGGACCGTACGCGTTCGAGTGGGAGTTAAAGTCGGTTAATGCCAAGGGCTTCGATCTTCGCATGCGGCTGCCGCCGGGATGGGACGATCTCGAGGCATTCGCCAAAAAGCGCGCCGGTGAAGTGCTGTCGCGGGGCACGGTGTACGCCAATTTGAACGTCAAGCGCACCAACCCGGCGTCGGCAGTCCGCGTCAACGAAGAGGTTCTGGCGTCGATCGTGCGGGTAGCAGGCGTGCTCGCCGGTAAGATCGACGCGGTGGCGCCAAGCATCGATGGGCTCCTGGGCATCAAAGGCGTCATCGAACTTGTCGAGCCGGAAAGCGACGAGGCGGAAGACAAGGCTGCCAAGGCTGCTGCTGCGGCTGCATTCGAGCAGGCGCTCACCAATCTCGTCGAAATGCGACAGCGCGAGGGCGTCTCGCTCGGGAAAATCCTGTCGCAGCGAATGGATGAGATCGAGCGGCTGGCGAAGAGGGCCGAGGCCGCGCCGGGCCGCAAACCCGACGCGATCAAGGCGCGGCTCGCCGAGCAGATCGCGGCGTTGCTCGAATCATCCGACCGTTTCGACCCTGATCGGCTCAATCAGGAGGCGCTTCTGATCGCGGCAAAGGCCGATATCCGCGAGGAACTGGATCGAATCGCCTCCCACATCGCGCAGGCTCGCGAGATGATCGCCAAGGGCGGCCCGGTCGGGCGGCGATTGGACTTCCTGGCGCAGGAATTCCATCGCGAGGTCAACACCTGCTGCTCCAAGTCCAACGATCTCGAATTGACCAATACCGGTCTTGAAATGAAGAACGTGGTGGAGCAATTCCGCGAACAGGTCCAGAATCTGGAGTGAGGCATGGCGGCGGCTGGTCACGGCTTTGACAGGGTTGAACGGCGCGGATTGATGTTCGTGCTGTCGTCGCCATCGGGCGCGGGAAAGACCACGCTGTCGCGTCTGTTGATCGAGCGGATGCCCGGCCTGAAGATGTCGGTCTCGGCGACGACGCGGCCGATGCGGCCCGGCGAAGTCGATGGCCGCGACTACCTGTTTGTCGACAAATCCAGATTCGAACAGATGGCAAAGCGGGATGAATTGCTCGAATGGGCCACCGTGTTCGACAATCGCTACGGCACGCCGCGTGTGCCGGTCGAGGCCGCGCTGTCGGCAGGACAGGATGTGCTGTTCGACATAGACTGGCAAGGCACCCAGCAACTGCGGGAAAAGGCCCGGGCGGACGTTGTCAGCGTGTTCATCCTGCCGCCGTCGGCCGCCGATCTTGAAAAGCGGCTTCATAGCCGCGCACAGGATAGCGATGCGGTCATACGCGGGCGCATGAGCCGGGCATCGCATGAATTGAGTCATTGGGCGGAGTACGACTATATCGTCATTAACCACGATATTGATGAGGCGTTCGCCGAGGTTCAGTCGATCCTGAAGGCCGAGCGGCTCAAGCGCGAGCGCCGCACCGGCTTGACGACGTTCGTGCGGGAGCTGCAGCGGCAACTGGAGAAATAGCCAGACGTCACGCCGGCGATTGTTCGGACATCCGCGAGAGCAATTCCGCCATCCTGTCATCGGGGTCGCTGGCTGCACCGACATTTCGGGAAAATCGGGGCCGGCGCGGGATAACATCCGCGTCAGGATAATCCGATAGCGCGATGCGATCGTCATCGGTCTGCTCCCAGACTGGACGCCGACGCGCACGAATTGAATTTCGTCGCGGACCTCGCGCGCGGCCAAATCTGAAGAAGAGACTTGCCACGATGCTGCCGAGAGCAAGAGGTGCGACAACGGCGACGAACCATCTCGGGATCGGGCCGGGCTGACTTTGCGAAGAAGAATCCGCGGTGGCCAGAGTACCCGCAGCGACGGCGGGCGCCGGCGCAGCCGTAGAATTTGCCGGCATGTTGGCTGCCAAACTGCTTGCCGGCCGTGGACTGGATGTGGAGCCTATGCTCGACGGATCGAGCCAGCGCGAAGCCACGACGGTCGACCCCGCGTTTTTATCCGCAGCACTCGCTCGCGGGGTATCGTTCAACGCCGGCGCAATCGCAGGCCAAGGGCTATTTTGCCCGTCGTTGCGGTTCGCCCGCGGGGGTAGCTCGGCGCGGGCATCGGCGACAGATCGTTGCATTCCACCATCTGCTTGCGGCGCAGGTGGCTGCGCCAACGGCGAGACTTTGTGGGGGACAGCCTGCTGAGGCGCAATTTGTGGAGGCGCAGCTTGCGAAACCTTGTCGCCCTCCTCGCGGAGATACCAGCATTGGCGATTGGTAGAGTGATCGATGCGGTAATGCCAATGGCCGCCCGGGGGCGTCTCGCCCTTCGGACCGGAAAGGCAACTATCGGCCGCGACCGTCTCGCTGTGCGATGTTGTTGTGAGCGGGGCCCCGGCCAGAATACCGGCGAAGACGGCTGACACGAATTTCGCACTTCGGTTTGGCATGTGCATCTCCTACGCAATACTTGGCATGCCAAATCTCCTCAAAAACTTGGGTCGCAATGCGCCGCAAATCCGGACGGCATGGGGCTTAATTCGGGCCTCCCGTCATTGCCCAAGGGCGGGCAGCGTCGCAAAAAGGGCATCTTTGTGGCACGCCTGGGCGGTGTCATTCGCTCGCGAGCACGTCACTGAACAGCACGTAGCGCTCGCCGTCGAAGCGTACCAGGCGCATCTGTTTGATCGGACGCAGATCCGAAGGACTGGTCTTGAGGCGGATTCCCGGCAGCAGCAAGGGCAATTCCATGTCCAGGTGGGAGGCCTGCTTCATGATATTCTCGCGCGTCAGATCGTCGCCGCATTGCTTGAGGATCTGCACCACGGCGAAACCGATATTGTAGCCATAGGGTGCGTAATAGTCGCTCCGGTCGACCCGCGGGTTGTACTTGTCCATCCACACGTTCCAGGCCTTCATGTCCGGGTCGTCTTTCCACTGCGG
>JBKQRS010000514.1:0-18457 GCA_052143915.1 Bradyrhizobium sp. | reverse complement strand
CGGCGAACTCGCCCGGCAGCAGGTCGCAGAGAACCTGGACATGCGGAATGATGTTGGCGCCAGCGATGAAGCCGAAATCCAGTTGATCGCGATAGCTCTGCACGGTGATGTTGAGCGCAAGCCCGTGGGTCGAGATCGACACCGGGAAGATGTGCAGCAATTCGGCTCCCGCCGCATACAGCGTCTGCCGCGGCCCGGGAACGTTGGACACCGTGATATTCGCCGCCGGCGGCAGCACGTCCGACAGGCTGGAGCGGCTGTACAACAGCGCCAGGATCTGGACCAGGATCGGCGCGCCCAGCATCGAGACGTTCGACATCTGCGGCATCAAGGCCCGCAGCGGATGCGACATCTCCTTGGACTTGGTCGATTGCGCGATGATCGTCTCCAGCCGCGTCTTGGGATCCTCGACATTGCTGGCGATCGAACAGATCATGCCGAACACCTGGTTGTTGGCGTCGGTATTGCCCTCTTCGCGCAGCGAGATCGGCACCGCCGCCGTCATCGATTTTGCCGGCAGCGCACCGCGCTCCAGAAGGTAACGCCGCACCACGCCGCTCGATATCGCCAGCACCACGTCGTTCAGCTTGCCGCCGGCCTGCTTGGCGACCGCTTTCGCGCGGCTGAGCGGAATCGACACGCCGGCAAAGCTGCGTTCCGATGAGATCGACTTGTTGAGGATGGTCGGCGGCGACATCATGCTCGCGATGCTGTCGCGCGATTTCGGATCGGAGATCTTTCCGACCACGTCGGAGACGCTCTTGAGCATGGTCGGAACATTGCCGACGAACTTCACCGCGTTTTCGATCTGGAACATCGCGTTATCGAACAGGATCGACCCGAGATCGCTTTTCCCCGAGCGCGGCAAATCGATGCCCTTGGCGGCCGTCGACGCATCGAACGGCTGGCGCCAGAGCTGCTGATAGGAATCAAGCAGATTGGCAGCGATGTCGCGCGGCTCCTGCCCGACCTTCGCCGGCGCCGCCGGCGGCTCGATCGTCCTTGGCACCGGGGTCACGTCGTAGATCATGTTGGTCAGCGCCGCGCCCGCGCCGCCGTCGATGCAGGCGTGGTGCATCTTGGAATAGAGCCCGATCTCGTTGTCCTTCATGCCTTCGAAGACATAGAACTCCCAGAGCGGACGGGCGCGATTGAGAAGCTTGGCGTGCATCCAGCCGACGATGCGCTCCAGCGTGGCGCGGTCGTGCGGAGCCGGAAGGCTGCCACGGAAGATATGGCGGTCGATATCGAACTGGTCGTCTTCGACCCAGGAAGGATGATCAATGTCGAGCGGCGCCTTTTCCAGGCGGGCTTTCAGGATCGGCGCGACATGAAGCCGCGAGGCGATCATCGCCTTGAAGTCTTCGAAGAAGTCGCCCTTGTAATCGTCGGGCAGGCGGAAGATGGCCATGCTTCCGACGTGCATCGGCATTTCCGGCGTTTCCAGATACAGAAACGACGCATCCATTGAGGACAGCTTCTTGGCGTCACTCATATGTTCCTCCCGCAAACGGTTCACGCGGCGCCTTGGCGGCGCTTCTGGCGTTCAGACGATCCCTCATTCGGGACGTCGGTCAGGATTGTGCCTGTTCTGGAGGCGCATATGCAATGGCAAACGGCCCCGATCGGTCAAATTGGCTGAATTCGCCCTCGGCCTGGGCGAGGCGGTCGGCGACCGCCCACAAGGCAGCCGGGTTCACGCCGAGCCCGACATGACTGGCGAGGTACACTTCGATGTTTTCGGCCGTAGCGGAGGGGCGCAACAGGCAGGTCTGCCAGTTAACGACGCCGTCAGCGCGTGAATAGATCGACGTGGTTGGAACCGGCAAATCGCCGGAGATCGCCGCGCGAAGCTCGGGATTGTCGCCGACCGCTTCGCCCGACAGTGCCTCATAGAGCCGCGTCGCGTTGGTCGCCGTCACGTCATTGGCGAACGGACTTCCCAGCGTCACAACGTATCGCACCAGATCCGGCGCCTGCAGCGCCAGATCGCGCGCATAGACGCCGCCAAGGCTCCATCCGACAATACTGACCTTGCGGCCGGTACTGCGGCTGATCTCGGCGAGCCGGTCGCGCAGCGCCGCTCGCATGCGCGAGATCCCACCGATGTTGCGGCCCATATTCCAGGCGTGGGCATCGTATCCGACTTCGCTGAGATAGCGGCGCATCGGCGCCATCGACAGATCGCTGGCGAGGAACCCGGGCAACGTCAGCACCGGATGACCATCACCTTTCGGCGCGCGCATCAGGAACGGGGCAAGCATCAAGCTGGCGTTGAACTCGAATATCCCTCTGATCTCGGCCAGCAGCAGCCCGAGGCCCGGCGGACGAAGCCGACCCGCCGCCGGCGTTTCGCTTCCGTCGGCCGGCTGCGTCATTTCTTGTCAGGCGTACGCGTGCCGCCGAGGCCCGTCATGGCCGCGAACATGTCCCCAAACCGCTCGGCGATCTTCGGGTCGAACGAGAGCCAGCTCTGCATCAGCGCTTCAGGCGAAACCTTCTGGATATTATCCATCATCTGGCTCTGGAGTTTTTCCATGACCGCCGTCTGCATCGGCTGCACATCCGGAAGCCCGAAAAACTGCCGCGCCTCCAGCGGCGTGCAGTCTATTTCAACGTTAACCTTCATGTGCACTCCTGATTGCATTGACAGCGTGCCACAGTATCGCCGCGAGAGGCCTCGGTGCGCAAGCCGCCTTGAGGGGCGGGCCGGCCCCTTAACCCTTCATTCGGCGCATATGGTCAACCAAAGCGCGCGACGGCAAAGGGCCCCGGATCGGCGAAAGGCGTCTCGCCGGTCATCATCTCCGCCAGCAGCCGGCCGGTCGCGGGACCGAGCGTCAACCCATGGTGCTGGTGGCCGAAATCGAACCACAACCCGGCATGGCGCGGCGCCTTCCCGATCACCGGCAGCATGTCCGGCAAACACGGCCGCGCGCCCTTCCAGGGCGTTGTCTCGATCGCCTCTCCCAGCGGGAACAAGGCATGCGCCCGCGGCAGCGCCTGCTCAATCTGGACCGGCGTGGGCGGCGCATCGCGGCGGGCAAACTCCACGCCGGTGGTGAGCCGAATGCCGCGGTTCATCGGTGCAAGCAGAAAGCCGCGATCCGAATCAAGCACCGGGTGATGCAGCACAGCATTGCCGCGCGGCGCCAGATGCAGGTGGTAGCCCCGCTTGATGCCGAGCGGAATGGAATATCCGAGCGGACGAAACACCAGATCGGACCACGGTCCGAGCGCCACGACCACTTCGCGCGCAGCCGCCCCGCCCTCAGCACCTTGCACGCGCCATCCGCCCGCGCCTTGTTCGAGCGTTCTCGCGTCGCCCACAACAAAGCGCCCACCCTTGCGCTTGAAGAGCGCCGCATAGGCCTTGGCCAGTGCCCCGGGATCGGGGACGAATCCCGGTGCCGGCGAATAGACCGCGCCCGTGAACTCTCCGGTCAGGTTGGGCTCGCGCGCGGCGATCGCCTTGCCATCGAGAACCTCACCTGCGACGCCATATTGCTGGGCGCGTTCGACCTCGCGCGCCGCGTTTGCGAGGCTGGCATCGGAGCGAAACAGCTTGAGCCAGCCGGTCTTTCGCAGCAACTCGGGAACCCCGGCCTCCGCGATCAGCGCCTCATGCTCGATGAGGCTGCGCCGGATCAGGGGCAATTCCGCCATCGCGCTGTGCAGCGCCCGATCCGGCGAGGAAGCGAGGAAATAACGCAGTAGCCACGGCAGGGAGAAAGGCAGATCGGAAAAGCGGTAACGTACCTGCGGTGAGCGGTTCAATGCATATCGAAGGAGCTGCGCGAAATCCCGCGGAAACATGTAGGGGAAGACCGAGGCACATTCGATCAGGCCGGCGTTTCCAAAACTGGTCTCCTCACCGGCGAGTTCGTGCCTGTCCACCAGGATGACATCCCGTCCGCGCTGCTGCAAATGCAAGGCGGCGCTGACGCCGACCATGCCTGCACCCAGCACAAGAACATCGGCCTTAAGTTCCGCCATCCGGCAATCCCATCGAACGTCACGCGCTTGCGCTGCTGCCAGCGTTGAAGCTAGTTATCGCGGCAACGTCAAGCAAACCGGGTTTCGGCGGGGGAAATCACGCTTGCGCGACGGCCAAACTCTGGCAACATAGATCGATCCGGCTGCCGATATTGCAGGCCTGGACAGCAGGCCACCCTCGGAGAGCGTCAACAAATGCCGTTACGTCAGACCTTTTTTGCAGCGACCGCCGTCTCGATCGTCGCTTTTGCCATGACGCCGGCTTCAGGCCAGACCCTGCGCTACGCCAACCAGGGCGAGCTCAAATCGCTTGATCCCTACACGCTCAAGGAAACCACGACTATTGCCCATCATGCGCATGTCTACGAGGGCCTGGTTACCCGCGACAAGGATCTGAAGATCGTTCCGGCACTCGCCGAAAGCTGGGAAACCCTGGAGCCGACCCGCTGGCGCTTCCATCTGCGCAAGGGCGTCAAATTCCACAACGGAGACCCCTTCACCGCCGACGATGTGATTTTTTCCGCCGACCGCGTGCGTGCCAAGGGCTCCAACTTCCTGACCAACGTTCCGGCCGATGCCAAGTTCGTCAAGGTCGACGACTACACGGTCGATGTGAAGCTCGATTCGCCCAATCCCATTCTGACTTCACAATGGGACGGCTGGTTCATCATGGACAAGAAGTGGTGCGAGGAAAACAACGCGGTCGCGCCGACCCCGGCTTCCGCAACCACGCCGAGCTACGCATCGCTGCACGAAAACGGCACCGGTCCCTTCGTGATCGAGAGCCATCAGCCCGGCGTGAAGACCGTGTTCAAGGTAAATCCGAACTGGTGGAACAAGCCCGAGCACAATCTCAAGGAGATCATCTTCACGCCGATCGGATCGGCCGCGACACGGGTCGCGGCATTGCTGTCGGGCGAAGTCGACGTGATCGAACCGGTTCCGATTCAGGATATCCAGCGGGTCAATGCGGGCGGCACCGCCACGGTCATGACCGGACCGGAAATTCGCACCATCTTCCTCGGCATGGACCAGGCGCGCGACGAACTGCTGTATTCCAACGTCAAGGGCAAGAACCCGTTCAAGGACATCCGCGTCCGCGAAGCCTTTTACAAGGCGATTGACGTCGAGCTGATCAAGAATCGCGTGATGCGCGGCCTCTCGACGCCCTCGGCGCTGATGATCGCTCCGCAACTGTTCGCCCTCTCAAAAGACTTCACCCGGCCGAAAGCCGATCCCGACGGCGCCAAGAAGCTCCTGACCGAAGCGGGCTATCCCGACGGCTTCGAAGTCACGATGGATTGCCCCAACGACCGCTACGTCAACGACGCCGAGATCTGCCAGGCGGTTGTCGGCATGCTCGCCCGCATCGGCGTCAAGGTTACCCTGTTGGCGCAACCCAAGGCGCAATATTTCGGCAAGGTATTGAAGCCCGGCGGCTACCAGACCTCGTTCTATTTGTTGGGCTGGACACCGGCCTCATCGGATTCCCACAACGTGCTGTACGATATCCTCGGCTGCCGCGACGACCCGAAGAACCCGACCCGCGGCGAGGCCAATCTCGGCGGCTACTGCAACAAGGAGCTGGATGCGCTCGCCGACAAGGTTCTGGTCGAGACCGACACGGCCAAGCGCGACCAGATGATCAAGCAAGCCTTCGAAATTGCGATCAAGGACTACGGCTATATCCCGCTGCACCAGCAGGCGCTGGCGTGGGGCGTCTCGAAAAAAGTGAAATTGATCCAGCGTGCGGACAACGAGGTCCTGCTCTACTGGGCGACGAAACAGGAAGAGTAGTGTTTCCCAACTTGAGGTCCCGGAAGCATCGGCTTCCGGGACTTGTCGTTTCGGGCTTCGCCGCCCCTGAAAAGAAGTGAAAGGAAGAGATGCTCGCTTTCACTCTTCGCCGGGCAATCCAGGCCATCGGCGTCATGATCGCGGTCGGAATCATCTCGTTCTCGATGTTCCGCTTCGCGGGCGATCCGGTGAACCAGATCGTCTCGATCGACACCTCGGCCGCCGAGCGCGCCGAAATACGCAAATCGCTCGGCCTTGACGATCCGGTACCGGTGCAATTCGCCCGCTATTTCGCCAACGCGGCACAGTTCAAGTTTGGCGTCTCCTACCAGTTCCGCCTGCCGGTCGCGGACCTCCTGAAGGAGCGGATGCCGGCCACGCTGGAACTAGCCACCTGCGCCACGATACTCGCGATGGCTTTTGGCATCCTGATGGGGGTCTATTCGGCGCTGAAGCGCGACACGCTTCTTGCCAAGATATTCCAGGCGGTTTCGCTGATCGGGATTTCGCTGCCGACCTTCCTGATCGGCATTCTCCTGATCTATCTGTTCGCGGTGGTGCTGGGCTGGCTGCCGTCGTTCGGCCGCGGCGACGTCGTTCGACTCGGATGGTGGACCACGGGCCTGCTTACGGTCTCCGGCCTGAAAGCCCTGATCATGCCCTCGATTACGCTGGGCCTGTTCCAGATGACGCTGATCATGCGGCTGGTGCGGGCCGAGATGCTTGAAGTCTTGCGCACCGATTACATCCGGTTCGCGCGGGCGCGCGGATTGACGACGCGGGCGATACACTTCGGTCACGCCCTCAAGAACACGCTGGTTCCCGTCATCACCGTCGCCGGACTGCAATTTGGCTCGGTTATTGCATTTGCAATCATCACCGAAACAGTTTTCCAGTGGCCCGGCATGGGCCTTTTGTTCGTGCAGGCGGTGCAAAATGTCGATATCCCGATCATGGCGGCCTACCTGCTGATGGTGTCCCTGATCTTCGTCACCATCAATCTCGTGGTCGATATTCTCTACACGGTGGTCGATCCGCGCCTGCGTTCCAGCACCGGCCGCCCGGCCTGACCCCGAGAGAACGCATGTCCGACGCCGCCGTCCCGCACCAGGCCAATTCGAAAGCGCCGCGCCCCGGCCCGCAGACGGGTCATTGGTTCCGGCGCGCGCTCGAAAGCGACGTGTTCTATTCGTTCCGCCGCTCCCGCCTCACCATGGCGGCGGCGGCCATAACTCTTCTGTTCTTTCTGCTCGCGATATCGGCCCCGGTTCTGGCCGTGCAGAACCCGTTCGATCCGGCGCAGCTTCAGCTGATGAATTCGCGGATCGCGCCGCTCTGGATGGCCGACGGCCAAAGCCCGTTCCTGCTCGGCACCGATGAGCAGGGCCGCGACGTATTTTCCGCCATCCTCTATGGCTTGCGCATTTCGCTTGTCGTCGGCGTTCTCGGCGTGCTGTTCTCCGGCACGCTCGGCATCATCCTTGGCCTGATTGCCGGCTATTTCGGCGGCGCCGTCGACGGCCTGATCATGCGCATCGCCGATGTGCAATTGACGTTCCCCGCCATCCTGATCGCGCTCCTGATCAACGGCGTCGCCAAGTCGATGTTCGGCAATCGCCTCGACGCCATGAGCACGCTTGCCGTGCTGGTGTTTGCGATCGGCCTGAGTTTTTGGGTGCAGTATGCGCGCACGGTGCGCGGCTCGGTGATGGTGGAAAAGAACAAGGACTACGTGGCGGCTGCGCAATTGATCGGCCTCCCCGCCCCCGTGATCATGCTGCGGCACGTGTTGCCGAACGCGATGGGGCCGATTTTGGTGATCGCGACCATCAATCTCGCGCTTGCGATCATCACCGAAGCGACCCTGTCGTTTCTCGGCGCCGGCATGCCCGACACCATGCCGTCGCTCGGCACCTTGATCCGGATCGGCAACAACTACCTGTTTGCCGGCGAGTGGTGGATCGTTGCCTTCCCGGGATTTTCGCTTGCGGCGTTGATCCTCTCCATCAACCTGCTTGGGGACTGGCTGCGCGACGCGCTCAATCCGAAACTCCGATGAGACGTGCCACAGCCCAGGGATATCGGACCGCATGACCGAACCCGTCCTTTCAGTGCGCAACCTCCGGGTCGAATTCGTCACCCGCCACAGCGTGCTGCGCGCCATCGACGGCATTTCCTTCGATATCGCCAAGGGAGAGGTGCTGGGCGTGGTCGGCGAATCCGGCGCGGGCAAATCCGTCACGGGCCTTGCGGTGATCGGCCTGATCGATCCCCCCGGCCGCATCGCCGGTGGCGAGATCTATCTGTCGGGCCTGCGGATCGACAACCTGCCGGGCGAGGAGATGCGCCGCATCCGGGGAAAGCGGATCGGGATGATTTTTCAGGATCCGCTGACCAGCCTCAATCCGCTGTACCGGATTGGCGATCAACTGGTTGAGACCATCCGAACCCACACCAATCTTTCCGAACAGGCCGCGCGCAAGCGCGCCGTCGACCTCCTCGCCGAAGTCGGCATTCCCGCGCCCGACAAGCGTATCGACGGCTATCCGCACGAATTCTCCGGCGGCATGCGGCAGCGGGTCGTCATCGCCCTCGCAATTTGCGCCGAACCGGAACTGATCATCGCCGACGAGCCCACGACTGCGCTCGACGTGTCGGTACAGGCCCAGATCATCTCCCTGATAAAACGCCTCGGGCGCGATCACGGCACTGCCGTCATGCTCGTGACCCACGACATGGGGGTGATCGCCGAGACCTCCGACCGGGTCGCCGTGATGTATTCCGGCCGGATCGCCGAAATTGGTCCTGTCAGGGACGTCGTGCAGAATCCGCTGCATCCTTATGCCAAAGGCTTGATGGGCGCGATCCCGACGCTTGCGAGCGAAGCCGAGCGGCTGGTCCAGATCCCCGGCTCGATGCCGCGGCTTTCCGCGATTCCGCCGGGCTGCTCGTTCAACCCGCGCTGCGCGTTGGCGTTCGATCGCTGCCGGATCGAGCGGCCGGAACCGATCGCGCATGGCACGCAGGCCGTCGCCTGCCATCTCTACGACACCGCCGCCAAGGACACCGCGGCATGACCTCAGCACCCTTTATCGAGGTCAAGAACCTGCGCCGCGTCTTCGATGTCTCAAAACCGTGGCTCAACCGCGTGCTCGAAGGCGGTCACCTGGAATTCCTCAAGGCGGTCGACGGCGTCACCTTCGGCATCACCAAGGGCGAGACCTTTGCGCTGGTCGGTGAATCCGGTTCGGGAAAGACCACGGTGGCGCGAATGGTGGTCGGGCTGTTGCCGCCGACCTCGGGCGAAGTCGTCATCGACGGGGTTTCGATGAGCGACGCGCGCCAGTTGCAGGCGCGCCAGCTACTGCGCCGCCGTATCCAGATGATCTTCCAGGACCCCTATGCGAGCCTCAATCCGCGGCTTCGGGTCGACGCCATAGTCGCCGAGCCGATCCGCGCCTTCGACCTGATCCAGGGTGAGCGGAACATTCGCGCGCGCGTCGGCGAATTGCTTGGCCTGGTCGGCCTGCATCCCGACGACGGCTGGAAATATCCGCACGAATTTTCCGGCGGCCAGCGGCAACGCATCGCGATCGCGCGCGCGCTCGCCTCGGAGGCCGAATTCATCGTGTGCGACGAACCGACTTCCGCGCTCGATGTCTCGGTGCAGGCTCAGATCCTCAATCTGATGCGCGACCTGCAGGACAAATTCGGCCTCACCTACCTCTTTATCAGCCACAACCTCGCCGTGGTCCGGCACATGGCCAAACGCATCGGCGTGATGTATCTCGGCCGCATCGTCGAGATCGCGGAGGGTCGCGAGCTTTTCGATCACCCGCGAATGCCCTACACGAAAATGCTGCTGGGCGCGGTGCCGGATCTCGCAATGTCCGGCCGCCAGCGGATCCCCGTCAAGGGCGAGATCCCCAATCCGATCGACCCGCCGCCCGGCTGCGCGTTCAATCCGCGCTGCCCGCTGGTTTTCGACCTTTGCCGCCGCGAGGCCCCCGCGCTGATCGGCGGCGTCGCCTGTCACGCCGTCAACAAGCCCGCCGGGGCCGTGTTGCCCTCATAATCACAAGGACGGGAGGCGGTTGGCAGAGCGACCCCGCTGTGGTCAAGTGCGCCGCCAATAAGGCCCGTAACAATGGATAACCATGAGCAAGATTAACCCCGATCCGTTCACCACCAGACCCGAAATCGAAGGCACGTTCGGGGTGGTAACCTCCACCCACTGGATCGCCACCGCGGTCGGAATGGGCATCCTGGAGAGGGGTGGCAATGCGTTCGACGCCGGCGTCGCCACGGCGTTCACCTTGCAGGTTGTCGAGCCGCATTTGAACGGCCCCGGCGGCGATGTTCCGATCATCGTGCACGACATCAAGCGCGGGCGAACCGAAGTGATTTGCGGCCAGGGCCCCGCGCCTTCAGGCGCGACCATTGCGCATTACAAGAGCGAGGGCCTGGAGATGGTGCCCGGCACCGGGCTGTTGGCCGCCTGCGTTCCCGGCACGTTCGAAACCTGGATGCTGCTGTTGCGCGACTACGGCACCATGCGGCTTCGCGACGTGCTGGAACCGGCCATTGCCTACGCCCGCGACGGCTATCCCCTGGTGGAGCGCGCCTGCGCAACCATCCAGACCGTCGAGCAATTGTTCCGGAAGTACTGGACCACATCGGCTGCGGTCTATCTGCCCAACAATGAGGTGCCGAAACCCGGCACGCTCTTCACCAACACCCGGCTCGCGCAAACCTATTCCCGCATCCTGAAGGAAGCCGAAAGCGCAGGCGGCGACCGCATCGCGCAGATCGAGGGCGCGCGCAAGGCGTGGTCGCACGGTTTCGTGGCCGAGGCGATCGACAGGTTTTGCCGCACCCAGGAGGTGATGGACGTCTCCGGCTCGCCGCACCGCGGCGTGCTCTCGGCCGACGACATGGCGCGCTGGCAGCCGACCATCGAGGCGCCGCTGACCTATGACTACGGCCGCTACACCGTCTGCAAGGCCGGCGTCTGGAGCCAGGGCCCGGTGATGCTGCAGCAGCTTGCGCTCTTGAAAGGTTTTCAGCTCGACGGGCTCGACCCCGCCGGCCCCGAGTTCATTCACCTGCAGATCGAATGCGCCAAGCTCGCTTATGCCGATCGCGAGAAATTCTATGGCGATCCGAAATTCACCGATATCCCGATCACCACATTGTTGTCGGATGCCTATAATGACGAGCGCCGCAAGCTGGTCTCGGACAGAGCTTCGCTGGATTTTATTCCGGGCGCGGTCGAGGGCTTCGGCGCGGTCGTAAAACTGCGGCGTCAGGAAGGCCATCGCGAGGCGGTCGGCGCCATGGGCGCCGGCGAACCCACCGTTGGCCGTTTCGGTGAGGTGCGCGGCGATACCGTGCATTTCGACATCATCGACCAGGCCGGCAATATGATTTCAGGGACACCCTCCGGCGGCTGGCTGCAGTCGTCGCCGGTCATTCCCGAACTCGGCTTCTGCCTCGGCAGCCGCGCGCAGATGTTCTGGCTCGAGGAAAATCACCCTGCTTCGCTGGCGCCCGGAAAGCGCCCGCGCACCACGCTCAGCCCGACGATGGCGCTCCGCGACGGCGAGCCATATCTGGCCTGGGGATCGCCCGGCGGCGATCAGCAGGATCAATGGATCACGCAGTTCTTCCTGCGGCACGTCCATGCCAAACTGAATCTGCAGGAAGCCATCGACGCGCCGGCCTGGCACTCCGAACATTTCCCGATCTCGTTCTGGCCGCGCACCGCGCGGCCCGGCGTGCTGGTGGTCGAAAATCGCGTACCGAAGGCGACCGTCGATGCCCTGAAAAGCCGCGGCCATATCGTCGAGACCGGCCCCGATTGGTCGGAAGGCCGTCTGACTGCCGCATCCAAGGTTGGCCGCCGCCGGCGTGCCGCGGCCAACCCCCGCGGCATGCAGGGCTACGCGGCCGGACGTTAACGCGTGATCCGGACCCGGAGGGCCGCGTTAGCGCAAAGTGGAAACCAGTTTCCTCGCGACAAACGCGATGCGTTTGCGCGGAGATCATGCTCAAACAAGGCTGAGGCCTGACAGAAGATGACCTGGTCGATCATTGCCCGCGACAATGCCACCGGCCAGTTCGGAATAGCGGTCGCGACGCGATTTTTAGCGGTGGGCGCGCTTGTGCCTCATATCGCCGCTGGTATCGGCGGTATCGCGACCCAGGCGCTGGTCAATCCCTATTACGGCATCGACGGTGTGAGGCTGCTGCGGGAGGGACGCGCGCCGCGCGACGTGGTCGAGACCCTGATTGCGGCAGACGCAGGCCACGCGAGCCGGCAATTGCACATCATGGACGCCAGCGGCAGGATTGCCGCCTACACCGGCAAGGATTGCGTCGACTGGTGCGGGCATATCGAGGGCAACGGTTTTTCCGTTGCCGGCAACATGCTGGCGGGTGCCCAAGTGCTGGACAATACCGCGAAAGCCTATCTTGCAAACCAAAGCCTGCCGTTCGCGCGACGCCTGATCGCGGCGATGCGCTCGGGCGAGGCCGCGGGCGGCGACAAGCGCGGCAGGCAATCGGCCGCCCTTCTGATTTACGGCGAGGAGGAATGGTCCGATCTCGACCTGCGCGTCGACGATCACAGCGACCCTCTCGCTGAACTGGAACGCCTGGAGGCGGTCAGTCGCGAGCGCTGGGTGCATTTCCGAAAATATCTGCCGAGCCGAGCGAATCCGGCCGGGATCACCGACCGCAGGATTATCGACGCGGGCATCGAAGCGGCGATCGCGAGCGAGCCATGACGGATACTCCGCTGGTTGAAATCAGGGACCTGCGGGTCGTCTTCCACGGCGATGACGGCCGTACCACGCACGCGGTCGACGCCGTCGATCTCAGCGTAACCAACGGCGCCACCCTCGCCCTGGTCGGCGAGTCCGGTTGCGGCAAGAGCGTGACCTCGCTCGCCATCATGGGCCTGTTGCCGAAACAATCGGCGGAGGTCACGGGGTCGATCCGTTTCGACGGGTTCGACTTGCTGGAAGTGCCCGACCAGACGCTGCGCGACCTTCGCGGCAACCGTCTGGCGATGATCTTCCAGGAGCCGATGACCTCGCTCAACCCGAGCTTCACGATCGGCGATCAGATCATTGAGACGATCCTGCGTCATCGCGGCGGTTCACGCCGCTCCGCGCGCGATCGTGCGATCGAGCTATTGCGCCGCGTCCACATCCCCTCGCCGGAACGGCGCATCGATGAATATCCGCACAAGCTATCGGGCGGAATGCGCCAGCGCGTCATGATCGCGATGGCGCTGGCCTGCGATCCACGGCTCTTGATCGCGGATGAACCCACGACCGCGCTCGACGTCACCTTGCAGGCCCAGATCCTCGATCTGATGCGCGAACTGAAAGCCGCGAGCGGCGCCGCGATCATCCTGATCACCCACGACCTCGGCGTGGTCGCCGAGGTCTGCGACGAGGTCGCGGTGATGTATGCCGGCGAAATCGTCGAGCGCGCCTCCGTCGATGAATTGTTCGCCAATCCCCAACATCCCTACACCGTCGGCCTGCTCGGCTCGATCCCGCGACTGGACCGTCGCACGTCCCATCTTGCCACCATCGAGGGCATGGTTCCCAACATGGCCAACCCGCCGCGGGGGTGCCGTTTCGCCGCGCGTTGCCCTTTCGCCGGCGAGGCCTGCATCGCCGCGCCGCCGCCGCTGGTGCAATTGAGTGGGGGTCATTGGTCACGCTGTATCAAGGCGCCGCTGGAAAGGCTGGTGTCGTGATGACGGTGCGATCAGTACTCAACGTTTTCCGTCCCTCCCCCCAGGAGCGTTTGCGAGTGGTGGGGAGGGTCGGCGCTGAAGGCGCCGGGGTGGGGGGTGGTCGCCGCAAAGAAGATCCCCCCACCCCCGACATCGAGAGCGAACTTCGCTCGCCTCGGACCCCGCCGCTCCGCTTCGCTATGCGTGGGGAGGGGGGAAGATGACCGCCCTGCTCGAGGTCAAGAATCTCGTCAAACATTTCGTCGCGGACCGCTCGGCCTTCGGACGTCCGACCGCATTCATCAAGGCGGTCGACGGCGTTTCCTTCAGCGTTGACGCGGGCGAGACGTTGGCGCTGGTCGGCGAATCCGGCTGCGGCAAGTCGACCGTCAGCCGGCTTGTATTGCGCCTGATCGAGCCGGACGCCGGCCACATCAGCTTCGAGGGCCGCGATCTCCTGGCACTGGATGCCAACGACTTGCGCGCTTTCCGCCGCGACGCGCAGATCATCTTTCAGGACCCCTACGCCTCGCTCAACCCGCGAATGACAGTCAGCCAGATCCTAACCGAACCGCTGGCGCTGCATCATCTCGTGCCGCCGTCCCGCCGTCGCGAGCGCGTCGAGGAATTGTTGCACCTGGTCGGTTTGGAGCCGCGCTTTGCGCGCCGCTACAGCCACGAATTTTCCGGCGGTCAGCGCCAGCGCATCGCGATTGCGCGAGCGCTCGCGGTCGAACCCAAGCTCATCATCTGCGACGAGCCGGTATCGGCGCTGGATGTCTCGATCCGTTCGCAGATCCTGAACCTGCTGCGCGATCTGCAGGACCGGCTCGGCCTTGCCTACATCTTCGTCTCGCATGACCTTGCGGTGGTCAAACACATCGCCGACCGCGTGGCCGTGATGAATCTCGGAACGATCGTCGAGACCGCGGACGCCGAGGCGCTGTTCGCCTCGCCACGCCACCCTTACAGCCGCGCGCTATTGTCGGCGATCCCGGTGCCCAAACCGCGGGCAAAGCGCAGCCGCATTGTGCTGCAGGGAGAGATGCCGAGCGCGCTCAATCCGCCGCCGGGGTGCCGCTTTCATACACGCTGCCCCTATGTAATCGACCGCTGCCGCGCCGAACCGCCGCAACTGCTTGCGGATGGCATCGGACATGCAACGGCCTGTCACCGAACCGCGGAACTGCCGGCTCCCGACACCATCGCCCCTGCTGACGGCGCGTTCTCGCCGGCCCTGGAGCGCCTCGTTGCAGCGTTCGGCCGCGCGGAGGAAGTAAAGGACCGTTTCGGGGTTTGACATCGTCGGGGGCATCGCCGCTGACGGCCCCGTATGGAAGTTGGAGACCAGTGCCATGAATATCCTGCGTTTGGCAGCAATTGCGGCAGCGCTATCGCTATCGCTCGCGGCGACCGTCCACGCCCAAACCACGCTGCGCGTCGGCCTTGCCGAAGACCCGGATATGCTGGACCCGACACTCGGTCGCACCTATGTCGGACGCATTGTATTTTCGGCATTTTGCGACAAGCTCTTCGACATCGACGAAAAGCTCAACATCGTCCCGCAGCTTGCGCTGTCCTATCAGACTTCCGCCGACGGCAAGGAGATGACGATCAAGCTGCGGCCGGGCGTCAAATTTCACGACGGCGAGCCATTCGACGCCGAGGCGGCAAAATTCTCACTCGATCGCCATCTTACGCTGCTGACCTCGTTCCGCAAACCGGAGCTCGCCGCGCTCGACCATGTCGAAGTCGTCGATCCCCTGACCGTCAAGCTCGTCCTGAAGACACCTTATTCGCCGCTGATCGCCCAGCTCACCGATCGCGCCGGCATGATGGTGTCCCCAAAGGCCGCAAAGGAAGAGGGCGAGAAGTTCGGACTGCATCCGGTCTGCGCCGGCCCCTACAAGTTCGTCGAACGCGTGCAGCAGGATCGCATCGTGTTCGAGAAATTCGCCGATTACTGGAACAAGGATAACATCTTCATTGACCGCGTGGTGTTCCTGCCGATCGTCGATGCCACCGTGCGGCTCGCCAATCTCAAATCGGGCGGCCTCGACCTGATCGAGCGGGTGCTGGCAACCGACATCAAGGACGTACGCGCCGATCCCCGGCTCAAACTATCGACCGCGCTCGAACTCGGCTATATGGGCCTCACTCTCAATGTCGGAAACGACAAGAACAAGGGTCCGCTCAGCCAGTCGGAAAAGGTACGCCAGGCGCTCGATCTGTCGATCGACCGTGAGGCCCTCAACCAGGTCGTGTTCAACGGCGAATTCACGCCGGGCAATCAGTGGATCAGCCCCGAACATCCCTATTATCAAAAAGCGTTTCCGGTTCCAAAGCGCGACATCGCCAAGGCCAAGGCGCTGTTGAAGGAAACCGGCGCCGCCCTGCCCGTCGGCGTCGATCTGATGGTGCCCAAGGGGGCGGAGAACGAGGCCGTCGCGCAGGTCATTCAGTCGATGGCGGCGGAAGCGGGCTTCGACCTCAGGATTCGCCTGATCGAATTTGCGACCTCCTTCAAGCAGGCCCAGGCCGGCGAATTCCAGGCGTTCCTGATCGGCTGGAGCGGCCGGATCGATCCCGACGGAAATTCCTACGTCTTTCTGCACACCAAGGCGCCGCAGAATGACGGCGTCTATTCCAATCCGGAGGCCGATAAGGCGTTCGAAGAGGCGCGCCTGATCACCGATCCGGCTCAACGCAAGGCGATCTACGAGAAGCTGACGGGAATCGTGCTCCGCGACGAGCCGATCATCTATATCTATCACCGCAAGCTCCTGATCGCGCACACGACCAAACTCGAGGGCTACCGGCAGATGCCGGATGGATTGGTGCGCGTCGTCGGATTGAAGCTGAAATGAGCGTTAACCTGCAGTATCCGCTCTTGCCGCGCCGAGCCGCCTCTCGCCTTATTGCTCCCTCCCCCCTTGCGGGGGAGGGAACGACGCGGCCGATACCTTCAGCAGAAACTAACGTCGCCGCACGTTACGTCGTGCTTGCCCCATGCTGAATTTTCTTGCCAAACGCATCCTGCAGTTGATCCCGACACTGTTCTTCGTATCGGTCCTGATCTTTTCGCTGCAGCATTTGTTGCCCGGCGATCCGGCGCTGGTGATGGCCGGAGAGGAACGCGATCCGAATGTGATCGCAAAAATCCGCGAGCAATACCGGCTCGATCAGCCGATCCCGGTGCAATATGTTTACTGGGTCAAGGGCGTGGTGTCGGGCGACTTCGGCGAGTCGCTTCGCATCAAGGTTCCGGTGCGCGACCTGATCGTGCAAAAACTGCCGGTGACGATGCAACTGGCGTCGATGGCGATCGTGATCGCCTTCCTGATCGGAATCCCGGCCGGCATCGTCTCGGCGGTGAAGAAAGGCACGATCTGGGACTATGGCGCCAATGTCTTTGCGCTGTGGGGCATCTCGACGCCGAATTTCTGGCTCGGGATCATGCTGATCTTCCTGTTCTCGATCGAACTCGGCTGGCTGCCGGCCTCGGGCTATGTCCCCCTCTCCGAGAACTGGCGCGCGAGCCTTGCCTCCACCATCATGCCGGCCTTTGTGCTCGGCAACGCCATCGCCGCGATCCTGATGCGGCATACCCGCAGCGCGATGCTGCAGGTACTGGAAAGCGACTATGTCCGCACCGCCCGCGCCAAGGGCCTTTCCGAACGCGCGGTCATCCTCAAACATGCGATGCGCAACGCGCTGACGCCGATCATCACGCTGGGTGCGCTCGAACTCGGCACGCTGTTGTCGGGCGCCGTGCTGACCGAGCAGATTTTCTCGATTCCGGGCTTCGGCAAGTTGATCGTCGATGCCGTTTTCAATCGCGACTATGCGGTCGTGCAGGGCGTGGTGCTGGTGACGGCGACGATCTACATCACACTTAACCTGATCGCCGACGTCGCCTTTATCCTCGTCAATCCGCGGCTGAGGGCTTGAGCCGCATGACCGACGCCGCCCTTCCAGCGCTTGCCATCTCTGCCGCCGACGAACTGGAGAGCCCGGCGCGGCGCGCCCTGCGTCGGCTGTTTCAACGCAAGGGAGCGGTGGCGGGACTGGTCGTGATCGCGAGCTTCATCGTGCTCGCGGTGTTTGCTCCCTGGATCGTTCCCTATGACCCAATCGCGACCAGCTGGGCGCTGGTGCGAAAAGCCCCCTCCGCGCTGCATTGGTTCGGCACCGACGATCTCGGCCGCGATATCCTGGCCCGCGTGATCTACGGCGCGCGCGCCTCATTGGTGGCCGGGGCGATCTCGGTCGGGATTGCGCTTCTGATCGGCGTGCCGTTCGGGCTGTTGTCGGGCTACCGTGGCGGCTTCATCGACGCGCTGATCAGCCGGATCACCGACGCGATGCTGGCCTGCCCGTTCCTGATCCTCGCCATTGCGCTCGCGGCATTTCTCGGGCCCAGCCTCGGCAATGCCATGATCGCCATCGGCATCTCGACGACGCCGATTTTCATCCGGCTGACCCGCGGCCAGACCATGAGCGTCAAGGTCGAGGACTATGTCGAGGCCGCGCGCGCCATGGGAAATCCACGCTGGCGCATCGCGCTGTTCCATATCCTGCCGAACATCATGCCGGCGCTGTTGGTGCAGGCGACGCTGTCGATCGCCGCCGCGATCATCGCGGAAGCCGCGCTGTCGTTTCTTGGCCTCGGCCAACAGCCGCCGGCGCCATCCTGGGGCAGCATGCTCAACGCCGCCCAGCGCTTTCTGACCAATGCGCCGTGGATGGCGCTGTGGCCGGGGCTCGCGATCTTTCTCGTGGTGCTGTCTTTCAATCTGGTCGGCGACGGCCTGCGCGACGCGCTCGACCCCCGCGCGCGGTAGCGACCGTCATTGCGAGCCAACGGGTCGGCCCGAAGGGCCGCCCGATGACAGGCTCCGCGAAGCAATC
>JBKQRS010000513.1:0-4374 GCA_052143915.1 Bradyrhizobium sp. | reverse complement strand
TGCTTCGCTTCGCTCGCAATGACGATCTGGGTTCGCACCCCGCTTTTCCGCTCTGCGCCTAAACTCTAATTTCCTGAACCGGATCAGGCTGATGCTACCCGTCCAGTCCTGCCCGAAAAAATATTTCGCTTCGCGCTTGCCCCAAATCACCTGCATATCTCCCGCCATCCCGTCCCACTCAGAGGGGCGTTTCGCGATCGTCACGGACGTTGGAACGGGATGCGGTGGACGCGGCGGCGGCGCAAGACGAGCGGCGCTGATCGGCCTTCGGCATAAGCTTCGGCGGGAGCGGTACCAAACCCGCCGAGCGGCTTTGTCGGAAGGCATTCGCGGACGGCGAAGTCGTGTGGTCCTGACGCCTCGACGCAGGCGTCAAGTTGGCGATGATGCTTCGCATCACGCCGGCGACGGTGACAAGAAAGCCCGATCACCGGGGAGAGTACGAAGGAAACCGTTAAAACCATTCGCGTGCGGGAATGCCGGGTGATCTCGGTGCGACCGTGGTGACTAACGCGCGTGCTTTCTACTCTACATGCGCGGCCTCGGGTGCAACGGGCACCCGGCATTCCCCACGCCCTCTGTTTTCGGGGCGAAGGATTCATCCTCAACTCGGGCGCATCGCGCCGCGAGATCGCGGATCTATATCTGAAATCCGTCATCCCTGCGCAACGGCTTCGCCGTTGTCGCTGGAGGTGCGAGCGCAGCGAGCCTCGAAGGATGGCCGGCCAAGAACTTTTGATTTGCGCGTGTTCAATCGCAAAACCGGCATCCACTTTTGCGGAACACGCGCCCCGTCGTCCTTCGAGACGGCCGCGTTGCGGCCTCCTACGGGTGAACGCAATTGCGTTCATCCCGGGGATGACGGGGATAGTTGGAGTGTGCTGCCCTGTTGGCGCGTGATAGGCTGTGGGTTATTCAGCTTGCGTGGGATCGACCGTGTCTTCGAGAAACCTCTCCACCTACCGGAAGAAGCGGGATTTCGAAAAGACCGCGGAGCCGAGCGGCGATGCGCCGATCAGGCCGTCAAAACAGCGCCGTTTCGTGATCCAGAAGCATGCCGCGACCCGCCTGCATTACGATCTGCGGCTCGAGTTCGACGGCGTCTTCAAATCCTGGGCAGTCGCCAAGGGTCCCTCGCTCGATCCGCATGACAAGCGGCTGGCGGTCGAAGTGGAGGATCATCCGCTCGATTACGGCGATTTCGAAGGCACCATTCCGAAGGGCCAGTATGGCGGCGGCACCGTGCAACTCTGGGACCGCGGCTATTGGGAATCCGACGAACCCGAGAAGGGGTTTGGGAAGGGCGACCTGAAATTCACGCTGCACGGTGACAAGCTGCACGGCGGCTGGGTGCTGGTGCGCATGCGCCACGATCGCGAGGGGGGCAAGCGCACCAATTGGCTTTTGATCAAGCATCGCGACGAATATGCCCGGGAGGGCAAGGCCAATAACGTTCTGGATGCCGATCGATCGGTCGCTTCCGGGCGCAGCATGGATCAGATCGCCGCCGGCAAAGGCAAGGCCCCAAAGCCGTTCATGACGGCGAGGTCCGGCCGCGGGAGGGCCGACGCGGTGTGGCATTCGAACCACGGCGATGTCGCCGAGCAGAGGCCAGAGGACATGAAGGCGACGGCGCATGCCGCGAAGGTGACCAGCGCAGTGAAAGTTGCCGACATGCCGGATTTCGTCGCGCCCGAACTCTGCACGCCGGTCGATCGGCCGCCAAGCGGAGAGGATTGGTGCCACGAGATCAAATTCGACGGCTATCGCGTGCAATTGCGCGTCGAGGACGGCGAGGCCCGGCTGAGGACCCGCAAGGGCCTGGACTGGACGGACAAGTTCGGATCGATCGCGAAAGAGGGGCGCGCGCTTCCTGATGTGCTCATCGACGGCGAGATCGTCGCGCTCGACGATCATGGCGCGCCGGATTTCTCCACGCTGCAGGCGGCCATTTCCGACGGCAAGACCAGCGACCTGATCTTCTATGCCTTCGATCTGTTGTTTGCCGATGGGCAAGACCTTCGCCGCCTGCCGCTGCGCGAGCGCAAGGCGCGGCTGAGGGAGCTGCTGGAAGCGGCGCGGCCCAAGGCAAAAGCCGGATCGATCCGCTATGTCGAACATTTCGAAGCCGACGGAGAGGCGGTGATCGAATCGGCGCGCAAGCTGTCGCTCGAAGGCATCGTCTCCAAGAAGCTCAGTACACCCTATCGCTCCGGCCGTTCCGAGAGCTGGACCAAGGCCAAATGCCGCGCCGGGCAGGAGGTCGTGCTCGGGGGCTGGAAGACCACCAACGGCAAGTTCCGCTCGCTGATGGCTGGCGTCCACCGCGGCGGCCACCTGGTCTTTGTCGGGATTGTCGGCACCGGTTTTGGTCAAGACAAGGTCAGGCGCCTGATGCCCGCGCTGAAGGCCATGGCCTCGGACCAAAGTCCGTTCGGCGGCAAGGATGCGCCGCGCAAGACCCGCGACGTCCATTGGCTGAAGCCCGAGCTCGTCGCCGAAATCGAATTCGCGGGCTTTACCGACGGCGGAAACATACGACAGGCCGCGTTCAAGGGCTTGCGCCAGGACAAGCCGGCCGGCGAGATCACTGCGGAAAAACCGGTCATGATCAGACCAGCCAAAACGGCGGGAAAGGCCGCAGCCAAATCCGCAAAAGCGATGTCGGGCAAAGCCTTTACCGTGTCGGTGGCGAACCGGTCCGCCGAGGTGATGGGCGTCGTCATCTCCAAGCCGGACAAGGAGCTATGGCCGGACGCCGGCGACGGCAGAAGTGTGACCAAACTCGATCTCGCCCGTTATTTCGAGGCGGTCGGCGACTGGATGATCGGATATCTGAAGGGACGGCCGTGCTCGATCGTCCGCGCACCTGACGGTATCAAGGGCGAGACATTCTTTCAGCGTCACGCCATGCCGGGGACGTCGAAGCTGCTGGAACTCGTGAAGGTCTCCGGCGATCGCAAGGCCTATCTGCAGATCGACCGCGTCGAGGGACTGGCGGCGGTGGCGCAGTTGGGCGGCCTCGAACTGCATCCGTGGAATTGCGCGCCATACGCGCCAGACGTGCCCGGCCGGCTGGTGTTCGATCTCGATCCGGCGCCGGAGGTCGGGTTTACCGATGTCGTCGAGGCCGCCAAGGACATGCGGCAGCGCCTCACCGAAATCGGCCTGATGAGTTTCTGCAAGACCACCGGCGGCAAGGGCCTTCACGTGGTGGTGCCCTTGGCACACGGCGCAAGAGACAGAGTGAGCTGGAGCGAGGCCAAAGCCTTCGCGCTGGGCGTCTGCCAGTGGATGGCCAATGAAAGCCCCGAGCAATATCTGCTCAACATGTCGAAGAAGCTGCGCAGGGGAAAGATTTTCCTCGACTATCTCCGCAACGATCGGCTGGCGACCGCGGTCGCGGTGCTGTCGCCGCGGGCGCGCGACGGCGCAACCGTCTCGATGCCGCTGACCTGGGCGCAGCTGCGCGGTGATCTCGACCCGAAACGCTTTACCGTCCGCACCGTGCCGTCGCTGCTGGCCAGCACCAAGGCGTGGGACGGTTATGATGACGCGGCATCGTCGATCAAGAGTGCGATGAAGAAGCTCGATGCGCGGAAATAGGGGCTCGTCATCACCCGCGAAAGCGGGTGATCCAGTATGCCGCGCTACCAGTGGTCAATCACTGGCGCCGCGGGATACTGGATACTCCGCTTTCGCGGAGTATGACGACGTATGGTTGCTTTGCTTCTCGGTGACGATGCCGCGCTCTTTATTTGCGAGAAGGCGGAACTAGATGCTGTCATGTAACAAGGAGAAAGCGATGCCCGCGCCTCTCATCGTTTCGATTCCCCACAGCCTTGGCCGCGAGGAGGCGACACGCCGACTCAAGGCCGGACTCACGCGTGCAGCCTCAAACATTCCGGTACTCAAGATTGACGAGGAGCGTTGGGAGGACAATCAGATGTTCTTCCGCGTCCGCGCGCTGGGGCAGGCGGCTTCGGGTCGCATCGATGTCGCCGACGATCACGTCCGGCTGGAAGTCGTGCTGCCGTGGCTGTTGCAGCGATTTGCGGAAGTCGCGCAGATCGCCATTCGCAATCGCGGTACGCTGCTGCTTGGCAAGCGAAGCTGACGCGCCATCTTGCGTCGCAGCATGAAGCTGGTAGCGACGAAACAAAAAAGCCGCCGCCGTGTCGCGTCAGTCTGTCGTTAACGAAGTCGCGCGAACATGGATGCATGTGCGGAGGGAGGGAACCGGCCTGGAGTCGGCACAACATCCGCCGGGCCGCCCGGCCGTCGATCCCGGGCGGCCTTTCATTTTCAGGCGCGGCAGCGTTGGCTTGATGGCGTCTCTGGAGCATGATCCGGAAAAGTGGGCACCGGTTTTCC
>JBKQRS010000512.1:0-11428 GCA_052143915.1 Bradyrhizobium sp. | reverse complement strand
GCCCCGAACTGCGAATCCCTCGCTCTCCTAGCCCCTGTTTCTGCGCACCGCCAGTTTGTCCGAAATCCTCGGCGCCATCGACATAGAGCAGTGCGGAGAGTTTGGATCGCGCACGGTTGACGCGGCTCTTGATTGTGCCGACCGCGCAGCCGCAGATCGCTGCCGCATCCTCATAGGAGAAGCCTGAAGCGCCCACCAGGATCAGCGCTTCGCGCTGGTCCTGCGGAAGCTTGTCGAGCGCCGCGCGGAATTCCTCGAACTCCAGATGCGCGCTCTGCGCCGGCTGGCTTTTCAGGGTTTTGGCATAGCTGCCGTCGGCATCCTCCACCTCCCGCCGCCGCTTGCGATAGTCCGAGCGGAACAGGTTGCGCAGGATCGTGAACAGCCATGCCGGCAGGTTGGAGCCGGGCTGGAACGAGTCGATGTTGGCCAGCGCACGCAACAGCGTCTCCTGCACCAGATCGTCGGCGCGGTCACCGTTGCCGGAAAGCGAGATCGCGAATGCGCGCAGACTTGGAACCGACGCCAGGATGTCGTCGCGGAGTGAATCTGTGAGAGGCATTATTCCCCTCCGTCATTTTTATCGCCCGCACTCCCAAGTTGGGGATTGGCGTCGGCTACATCAAGCTTCCGGATCAGTTCCACGAACCGGTCCGGAACCCCCTGCCGGACGACATCGTCGTACATGGCGCGCAGCTGGTGGCCTATTCTCGATTGAATCTCGGCATTCAGGCCGCCTTGCTTTTTTACGTCCTTCATGACCTGTTCACCGCTTGCCCGAGTGTTAAGCTTTTGTATTTTCACGGCTATTCCCCGAAATCGCCCCTGCGCCAGCGAGCTCTTCGCAAGGCCTAATTCAAAGTTCGCCGAAAAGTTCCGGCCGACAGAGGGAACTTTTCTCGGCCCCGGGCGTAGTTCACGCTCGGGGGGATACCGGGTCACCCCCCGTTGAATGTCTGCGGCCCAAGAACCCAAGAAACTGTCGCTCAAGACAAGGATGGAGTGGGGATGTCCCGATCACAGGTCGTTGCCGAACACTTGCCGTTGCTGCGGCGCTATGCCCGTGCGTTGACGGGAAACCAGGCGTCGGGCGACGCTTATGTCGGGGCCATGATCGAGGCCCTGCTGCAGGATTCGTCCCTGCTCGACGAGCGTCACGGGCCTCGTGTCGGGCTTTTCCGGCTCTTCACCGAGATCTGGAATTCGGTCTCGCTCAACGACGATCCCGACGTGGCAACGTTGCCGATGCCGCCCGAGCGAAGGCTTTCGAACATCACCCCGCTGCCGCGCCAGGCTTTCCTGCTGCTGTCGCTGGAAGGATTTGCCGAAGAAGAGGTCGCGTTCATTCTCGGAACCGATGTCGCCGAGACGCGAAAACTCGCCGATACCGCGGGACGCGAGATGGCGGCGGAGATCGCCACCGATGTGCTGATCATCGAGGACGAGACTTTCATCGCGATGGATCTCGAAAGCCTGGTGAAAAATCTCGGTCACCACGTGATCGGCGTCGCCCGCACCCACACCGACGCGGTTGCGCTGGCCAAGAACAAGAGGCCCGGCCTTATTCTCGCGGATATCCAGCTGGCCGACGGCTCCTCCGGCCTCGATGCCGTCAACGAGCTGTTGCGGACCTTTGAGGTCCCGGTGGTGTTCATCACCGCCTACCCGGAGCGTTTCCTGACCGGCGAGCGCCCGGAGCCGGCGTTCCTGATATCAAAACCGTTCCAGCCCGCGATGGTGTCCGCGGTGGCGAGCCAGGCCTTGTTCTTCCAGCGCAACTCGCGCAACAGGGCGCCAAGGGTGGCGTGAGAAGAGTGGCGTGAATGCTGCCATCCGGAGGTCGTTCTGATTGAGAGCCTGGCACGCTTCACGCGTGCCGGGCTCTTCATTATGGCTAATCGCTGTAGACGTCGCAGTTCGGCAGCGTTTTCATTGTCCGGTCCAGATACCAGCCTGCGCGCCAGCGAACAAAGCGGTTGTAGCAAGTCGATGCGGGCTACCTGCTGGGGTAGATAGCGGCAGGACTTTGCCGTTTTTATAGGCGCAGCTTGCCGTCAGAAATGGCAAACGACAAAGCTTTTTCGAGGATTGTGGACAGGATTCGATTGCGATTCAGTAGGTTGCCCAAACACTGTCGATGGCATGAATCTTGACTATTCAGATTAAGAATATGACGCGGGAATCGTCATCGGCATTGTCCAATCCTGGTTAAGCACCAAGGAAAGGCCGGTAAGCGATGAAGTTAATTACCGCCATTATCAAGCCATTCAAGCTCGACGAGGTGCAGAGCGCGCTGACCGCTCTCGGCGTGCAAGGCATGACCGTGACTGAAGTTAAGGGGTTCGGCCGGCAAAGGGGACACACGGAGATTTATCGCGGCGCCGAGTACGTGATAAGCTTTGTGCCAAAGGTCAGGATTGATCTTGTGGTCGCCTCTGGGCAGGCGGATAAGGTCGTCGCGGCGATACAAGGCGCTGCAAGAGTCGGAGAGATAGGCGACGGCAAGATCTTTGTCTCGCCAATCGAGCGAGCCGTTCGCATTCGCACTGGAGAGACCGACGAAGCAGCAGTGTAAACCTCAAGCTAAATCTCGTGCGGCGGGGGAGGGAAACGATGGAGCCTGGGACACACGCGCGCCAAAGACTCGCACCTTTCGTGGCTGCCCTCTTGGGCACTGCGCTTCTTTGCTTTTTTCTCAATGACATCGCGATTGCGGAAGACGCAGTCCCGCCAGTCTGCGGAGGCAAGATTCTCGAAAAGTGCACACCCAACTCTGGCGACACCGCGTGGATGCTCACTTCTGTTGCACTCGTCTTGATGATGACGATCCCAGGCCTTGGGCTGTTCTATGGCGGCATGGTTCGCAAGAAGAACGTTGGTGACACGGTGATGACAAGTTTCGCCGTCACTTGCCTCGTCACGATTCTTTTCGCGCTCCTCACCTACAGCATGGCGTTTCGCGCTGGCACGCCCTTTGTCGGGGGCCTGGATCGCATGTTTCTCAAGGACATCCTGAGCGACATCGGCAAGGGAGGTATCGGCAATCCCAATCCACTCGCCGCGACCATACCCGAAAGCGTGTACATCTGCTTCCAGATGACTTTTGCCATCATAACGCCGGCACTCATTGCCGGCGCGTTCGCCGAGCGCATGAAATTCTCGGCCATGCTTTGGTTCATCGGGCTTTGGGCAATTTTCGTCTATGCGCCAATTGCGCACTGGGTCTGGGGACCTGACGGGTTCCTGGCCGCCGGCAACGACGCCGCACGGGTGAAAGTACTTGATTTCGCCGGAGGCACCGTCGTGCACATCAACGCCGGTGTAGCGGGGCTTATGTGCGCCATCATGCTCGGCAAGCGCAGCGAGACGGGGCCGGCGCATAACATGGTGCTCACCTTCATCGGCGCCGCTCTCCTTTGGGTAGGCTGGTTCGGTTTCAACGCTGGCTCTGCCGTTACGGCTGGCATGCAGGCTGGCATGGCAATGTTGGTGACCCAGATTGCCACAGCTGTCGCAGCCTTCACCTGGATGCTGGTGGAATGGCAGATGAAGGGCAAGCCAACCGTCGTCGGCATCTGCTCGGGTGCGGTCGCCGGCCTTGTAGCCATTACGCCGGCTTCGGGTTTCGTTGGACCCGTCGGTGCCTTTGCAATCGGAATTGCCGCGGGTGTCTTCTGCTACTGGGGATGCACCGGCTTGAAGCGCATGTTCAGCTATGACGATGCGCTGGACTGCTTCGGCGTGCATGCGGTTGGTGGCATCGTCGGGGCACTACTGACCGGGGTGTTTGCGGTCGAGCAATACGGTGGAACGGCGGGCGTTCTGGAGGGAAACACTGGTCAGTTTTTCAATCAGTGCATCGGGGTCGCCACCGTCATCGTTTATGATGCCGTCGTCAGCTTGATCATCCTCACTGTGGTCAAGATTTTTGTCGGCCTGCGTGTGACAAAGGACACGGAGCGCGACGGTCTCGACCTCGCATTGCACGGAGAAGTAGTACAGTAACCCTGCGTCAAGGCAGCGTCCCAAGTACCAGCGTTCGCGGTGAATAAAGCTGTCCGGAATTGGGCGGAAGCATCCAAGCACCAAGACCTTGACGGGTGCTTGAGCGCAAGGAGGTGGCAAGATGAAAGAGATCTTCGCAACAAGTTGATTCTGTTGCTCGAGCGGGCAACCGATGCTTCGCTGTCGGGAACAGTGTCGCAACGGCGAGGAAATCATATGAACTGGTTCTATTGGAACACAGCGTGGTCGCTGTTCTTCAGCCTCGTTTGGTTCATGACCATCACGCACAATCCTGACGCGCAGATCACAGATGCGCATTTGCGTGATGAAGCATTCGGCGGCTGAATGAACTTATACGTCACCGAACGGATCGGGCCGAAGCAAACAGACGTCCGAAAGCCTTCTGTCGTGCCAAGACGTCCCAACGTCGGGCCCAATGGCGACCCAAACAGCGAACGTAGCCCGGATGAGCCAACGGGTCTCGCGAATGCGCGCCCGATGACAGGCTCCGCGATATCCGGGGGCTTCGCATTGGCTATGGTTCCCGCATACCGCTGGCTGATGCGGGCTACTTGTTTAATTCTGAAGCTCAAGTTTTTGTGAGTGTGCGAACCGATCATCAAGGTAGCTGGGCTAAGATGGTGGAATGAAAAGCGGCGATGTCTCGCTTCCCACATCTAGGTCGTCTCAACCCACGGACACCGAACCCGCGCGAGCGCGCGCGCACAACGGCGCATGTGAAACCACGCCAGGCGACGCACAAGCACGGATGCCGCCGGCGCCCGTGGGTAGATGGATTGCGATCGAGGAAAAACGGGGCGTCCGATCGCTCATCGTTCTCGGCTGCATGGTCTTTTTCCTGGCGGCGGTGTCTACAGAATGGATACCGAACGTCTCCATCGGTACCCGTTGCTTCACAAGGTTGGGCGCGGTTTGGATGATCGCTGCGCTCGCTCAATGGATCTGGTGGTGGTCGTGGGGCAAAATTGTAGTTCGAATTGATCAAGCCGGGATTTGGCTGCGAGAGTACCCGGAATTCGAAGTTCTTCCCTGGTCGCAGGTGCTTCGAGTTTCGACCGTTAATATGCGGTATGGCACTCGTCTGCTCGTCGAACTGCGGAGGCCTGACGATTACTGGGCTCGCCTTGGCATGACGAGGCGAGCGGTGGTGGCGTTGTCGTATTTCGGCTATCCACGGTATTTGGTCACGCTCAGCAGCGCATCAACGCGTGCGGCCGAGGCCGTTGAAGCCATAAACAGCGTGGGACAAATCGCCGCTTGAGAGGCAATCACTTCGGCGCATCCGCCGACGGATTGAACAATCTCTCGCCATTCACCTGATACGCGCCGATCGCCTGCTGCCCATCGGCCGACACCAGCCAGTCCGCAAAAACCCTCGCCAGGCCGAGCTTTGCGCCCGCATGTTGTTGCGGGTTGAGTTCGATGACGTCGTAGCGGTTGATCAGGCGCGGGTCGGCTTCGACGGCGACGACCAGCGATCCCTTGTTCTGAAAGCTGAGCCAGGTGCCGCGGTCGGTCAGCGTGTAGGCGTCCATCGCGCCGGCGGCATTCAGCGCCTGGCCCATGCCGCCGCCGATGTCGCGGTACCATTTTTCCTTGTTCGGCGTATCAGGGGTCAGCCCGGCGATCTTCCAGAGCCGCAGCTCGGCGGCGTTGGTGCCGCTGTTGTCGCCCCGCGACACGAAGGGCGCGCGTGCGGATGCGATGGCTTTCAGCGCCGCGACGCTGTCGTGGCCGCCGCGCACATGCGCCGGGTCGGCGGCGGGACCTACGATGACAAAATCGTTCCAGGCGATCTGCCGCCGCCTGACGCCATGGCCTTCGTCCATGAATTGCTGCTCGGCTTCGGGATCGTGCACCACCAACACATCGGCATCGCCCCGCCGCGCGGTGTCGAGCGCCTTGCCGGTTCCCTGCGCGACCACATGGACTGATATCCCGGTCTTCGCCGTGAATCGCGGCAGGATGGTTGCCAGCAGGCCGGAGGCTTCGACCGAGGTGGTGGACGCCAGCACGATGGAGGGCTCGGCGGCGCTGGCGGAATGGATGGCGAGAACGGTCGCCACCAGCGCCAACAGGGATCGGATCCTGATCATACCTCGTCGCTCCCCGCCGTTCTCGCACTGCCCGCCAGTGCGAATACCGTCGCACTGATCGAAATGCTGATCCCGATCAACACCGCGCCAAGGGCGAGCGCCAGCGACAATTCGCCCTCACTTGTCTGCAGCGCGATCGCCGTGGTCATGGTTCGCGTCAGCCCGCGGATATTGCCGCCGACCAGGATCACCGCGCCGACTTCCGAGATGGTGCGGCCGAAGCCGGCCAGCACCGCTGTCAGCAGATCCGCCCGGACGATGCGAAGAATTTGCGGAACGGCCTGCATTCGCGAGGCCCCGTCGCAGATCAGCTCGTCGCCATAGCGCCCCCAGGCCCGTTCGCTGGCGCGATGGACCAGCGCGGTCATGATCGGGATAGCCAGGATCGCCTGCGCGATCACCATCGCAGCCGGGGTGAACAGCAATTCAAGAAAGCCGAGCGGTCCGGAGCGCGACAGCGCAAGATAGAGGATCAATCCGACGACGACCGGCGGCAGGCCGAAAAACGCGTTCACCAGCACAACAAGCAACCGCCGGCCCCGAAAGGAAAAAATCGCGAGCGCGCTCCCGAGCGGCAGGCTGACGGCCGCCGCGATCGCCGTCGCCGCCAGGCTGACGCCGATCGAAAGTCCGACAATTCCGAGGAAATCGCGCAAGTAGCCCCCCACTGCAGGGATGTTGCTGCACGTGGACAGCCTGCGCGTCAATCTCGGCCGGCGCCCGTATCGCCCGCGCCGCTTTGAGACGAGCCGGCGACCGCCGACCCGCGATCCGATATTCGTTTGAGATCAATCGGATAATGGAGAAAAAAGCAGAGCGCGGCTGGCATCACCACAGCCGCGCCCTACGTCACCGGTCAATGGGGCAGGGGGGATAACCGGCTGCCGGAATGACGCAGAGGCCCCCGGAGTCGTTCCGGCCTCCATCAGAAATTTTAGACACGGTTAAGTGATTGCGAGTTCCCCGAAACCTTGTGGTTCCCGCTGCGTTGTTTGGCTGATCGCCATAGGGCGAGGACGGCGAGCAAGACATGTCACGGTTGGCAATCGGGATCTTCGGTGCGATCGCGCTTTCGCTGTCGTTCGGTGCGGCGAAGTTTGCGTTGGGCCGTGATCTCAACGAAGCGCCGCAGGATCGCCTGCAGGATGCCTTTAGGGAGCCCTTGGCCGCGGGCGGGACCGCCGTCAACCGCGCCGCGAAAGCCGGCCGTTTGGCGAACGTCGCGGGATCGCCATCGCAGACGCGTACGATCTCGCTTCGGCTGGAAGGTTTCTCCGATACTTCTTTCCTGGTCCGCGTGCCCGTCGCCGGCCGCGCCGCACCCTCCGCGACCAAATCGGGGAATCGCAAGCTGACGGTGGCCTGCGAGCCCGTTGTCAGCGTATTGACCGAAGTCGCCAAGCTGCTTCAGCCCGGCCGCTGCGTGACGTGATCTGTAAGCACAGCTGGCGCTTGATCCGCTCCCAACCCTATTTGAGCAGCGGTGGAACTTTGCCGCCTCGGCCGAGTTTGTTGCTCAGAAGCATCAGCATGATGCGCTTCGCTTGGGGCAGATCATGACACAGACATACGCAAGTTATCGCAGGCCTTCGCCGCGCGCGACCAGCGCGTTGATCTTCGCCGGGGTCTTGTCACTGGCCCCTGCGATGTTCACCGGCGCGGCGAGCGCTCAGGCGCTCAGCTACGCCCCCGCGCCGCAAACTTCGTTTCCGTCGGACGGCATCATGACGGCGCCGACCGCTTCCGCCCTGCCAGGTGATGGCTCGGCGAGCACCTACGTGGTTCTGGAACGGCTGCGTCGCACCGTTGTGGCACTTGCGACCAGCGAGGCGCCGGGCACCGTCATCATCGATACCGGCAATACCGTGCTCTACTACGTGCTCGGCCAGGGCCGCGCCATTCGCTACGGCGTCGGTGTCGGTCGCGAGGGGTTCACCTGGTCCGGTGTGCAAACCATCAGCCACAAGGCGGAGTGGCCGGATTGGCATCCGCCGGCGGAGATGATTGCGCGTCAGCCCTATCTGCCGCGGTTCATGGCGGGCGGTCCCGGCAATCCGCTCGGCGCCCGTGCCATCTATCTCGGCTCCAGCGAATACCGCATTCACGGCACCAACGATCCCTCGACGATCGGGAAGTTTGTTTCCTCGGGCTGCATCCGGCTGACCAATGAGGACGTCGCCGACCTTTTCACCCGTGTCGATATCGGTACCAGGGTGGTGGTGCTGCCGAAGAATGCGCCGCACCTTGAAGCCAGGAGAACGAACGCTGGAACGATCACTGCAGCGACGGACGTTCGACCGGCGGCGCCGCGGCCGCGTCCGGCGGTGACGACGCTGCCGACGGGCAGCCAGGCGATGAACCTTTCGACGTCCTCGCTGTACTGAAGTTAGCCCCCTGTCTCGGAGACGAACATGGTCAGGCGATCGGGCAGGTTGGCATTGGGCGCGGCAGCGGCCCTGGTCGCGGTGGCGCTAGCCCCAGTGGCGCAGGCGGAGGATTTTCTGTCCGCCCTGTTCGGGGCATTCGGCCGGCCACAGGCGCCCGCGACGCCGCTGCCCTATGCAAGCGAAGGCAACAGTCCCGGCGTTCCCGACGATCTTCAGCATCCACGCACCAATTACTCTTATTCCGGCGGCTCGCAGGCCTACTGCGTGCGCACCTGCGACGGGCGCTATTTCCCGATTGCCGCAACCGGCAACCAGAGCAAGGCGGCATCCTGCAACAGTTTCTGCCCGGCCAGCGACACCAAGGTGGTCTATGGCAGCAATATCGATAGTGCCGTCACCGAGAGCGGAAAGCCCTATTCCGAGCTGCCGAACGCGTTCCGCTATCGCAATGAATTGGTCGCGGGCTGCACCTGCAATGGCAAGGATCCCGCCGGTCTCGCATCGGTCAAAATCCAGGACGACCCGACGCTGCGCAAGGGCGACATCGTGGCAGGGAGCGGCGGATTGATGGTTGCGGGCCGTGGCGCCGATCGGCGCGGCGCATCGCTTGCTCTCTCGCCCGCTCCCGGAGCGGTACGCTCGTACTATCGGCGCGTGCCGGTGGTGGCATCGGAGTGACACCAACGCCGAACCCGTCGTCCCGGCGCATTGGCGATATCAGGCCGCGCGGATCTTGCCCAGGAACTGGGTCACCTGGTTGCTCAGCGCCAGACTCTGCGTCTCCAGCGTCGCGGAGGCCTGCTTGACGTTTTCGGCCGCCGCGGCCGCCGCATCCGCGTCGGCCTTGACGCCCGTGATGTTCTCCGAGACGTTCCTGGTGCCTTGCGCGGCGTGCTGGGTGCTGCGGGTGATTTCCTGGGTGGCGGCGCCCTGCTCCTCGACCGCGGCCGCGATTGTGGTCGCGACCTCATTCACCTCGCCGATGATGCCGCCGATGGCCTTGATGGCCTCGATGGCGTCGCTGGCCACCTTCTGAATGTCGGCGATCTGCTCGGAGATATCGTCGGTCGCCTTGGCGGTCTGGCTGGCCAGCGACTTGACCTCGGAGGCCACAACGGCAAAGCCCCGGCCGGCTTCGCCGGCGCGCGCCGCCTCGATGGTCGCATTCAGCGCCAGCAGGTTGGTCTGGGCGGCGATGGAATTGATCAGGCCGACCACCTCGCCGATCCGCCCCGCCGTTTTCGCCAGTCCCTGGACGGTGTCATCGGTTTCCCGCGCCCGATCGACGGCGCGGCTGGCAATGCCGGCGGCATGCGATGCCTGCCTGGAGATGTCGTCGATCGAGGCGCTCAGTTCCTCCGACGCCGAGGCCACGTTCTCCACGCTGAGCGAGGCCTCGCCCGAGGCTTTCTCCGCAATCTTGACGCGCGAATTGGTTTGGCTTGAGACCGACGACAAGCCTGCCGAGGTTGTCCTCATCTGGCTGGAAGCGTCGTTCAGTTGGTCAAGCGTCTGGCGCACCAGGCTCTCGAATTCACCGACATAGCCTTCGATGGCCCGCTGACGCGCGGCGGCGCCGGCGTGGCGTTCGCGCTCCTGATCCTCGATCCTGAGCTTGTCCATGGCTTGTTGCTTGAAGGTTTCCAGCGCACCGGCAAGCGCCCCGATCTCGTCGCGGCGCTTTGCATATCCGGTGTCGACGGTCAGATCGCCGGCGGCCACCTTCAGCATGGCATCGCGCATGGTGTGCAGCGGCCGGATCACGCGGCGGCTGACGGCCGTCATGGTGCCGAAGGTCAAGGCGAGCGCTGAGGCCAAAAGCACCAGCTGCAGCACCAGCGAGCGCTCGGCTTCGGCATGCTGGGCCAGGGCGTAATCCTTGGCGGTGTCGAGCGCGCGTTCGGCGACGGTGACCGCACTGCTCATATGTTCGACCGAGAACGGGCTCCACTCGTTCCCCTTCATTTCGGCTTTCTCGCCGGTCAATAGCGCGTTCACCAATCGATCGCGAAGCGCCAGGAATTCGGGGGCAAAATAGGCCGTTTTCGCCTCGGCCATCGCCTCGACGAGACCTCGCGGTAACTCGCTTCCCGCCGCCACGGTCTGCAGCGCCGCCCACGCCGTTTCGATACCGCCGACGAACTTGGTGTAGGTCTGCCGGAGATCGGGCGCCACGCGCCCCGACGACAGGCCAGTCGAAATCAGGAGCGAAGCTTCGCCTGCCGTATTGCGCATCAGCCAGGCGAGCTGCTTGATCATCAGCAACTGATCGATCACCGGATCAGTGTGATTCACGGCCGCGGCGATCCGGATGGACGCCTTCTCAAGGATTTCGAGCAATGCCGCTGTGTTTTCCACGTATTCCTTGCCAAGCGCCGGGCGGCGCGAGGCCTTCGGCTTGCTCATGGCGTCCCACGACTCCGCTTCTAGCGCGGCGAACGTCTGGATCAGCCGGTTCAGTTCGGGAACCAGCGTCTTCTGATCGGCAAATTCGATTGCGGCGAGCGCTTCGGCCGCCGATCGCATCGCCGCCAGTTCGGCATCGCGATGGGAGCGGAGATATTTCTGCACGTCCGGCTGCAGTGTCGCATCCTCGTTCAGATTGCGGCTGGTGGTCGATCGGTCGCTGCGCAGATTGTGCATCGCCTTGAAAAGATTCGATGAGGCGTCCGCGACCACCGAAATCCGGCTCGTCGCGGCGAGCCGTCCCCACGAATTCCAGGCACTTGCGCAGAGCAGGGCTGTCATGCAGGCGGCCATCAGGACGATGACCGATTTGATCAATGAAGACACGGTGAGACGATTGAGCATGAGCGGCCCCCAAGAAGCCCGCCTACTTAGACAAAAAAGGGTAAATTTTTAGACAGCGGCCCTGCCGTTCTCCGGTCAGCGGAGGCATGGAAAGCCGGCTTTCCAGGC
>JBKQRS010000511.1:0-21798 GCA_052143915.1 Bradyrhizobium sp. | reverse complement strand
TCTTCCGCCGCAACCGACGCAATGCCTTCAGGCATGCCGATGCCGAGATTGACGACGCCGCCCATCGGCAATTCGAGGGCGCATCGGCGCGCGATGATCTTGCGGTTATCCAGCGGCATCGGAACATTGCGATCGTCGGGCGCGCGCAGTTCGCCCGAGAATGCGCCGTTGTAGCCGGTGGCATAGGTCTGCACATGGTTTTCCGGCTGCGCAACGACGACGCAGTCGATCAGCACGCTGGGAATCTTGACATGACGCGGATTGAGCGAACCTCCTGCGGCGATGCGCTCGACCTGCGCGATGACAAACCCCTTGCAGTTCTTGGCGGCCGTTGCCAGCGCCAGATTGTCGAGGGTCAAAGCCTCCTTCTCCATCGAGATATTGCCGTTGTGATCAGCCGTCGTGCCCCTGATGATCGCCACATTGATCGGAAATGCCTTGTAGAACAGCCACGGTTCCCCATCGATTTCGATCAACCGCACCAGCTCTTCGGTGGTGCGCGCGTTCAGCTTCCCACCGCCGTTGGCGGGGTCGACGAAGGTTCCGAGGCCAACCTTGGAGAGCAGGCCGGCCTTGCGTCCCGCAATCTCTCGGAACAGATGCGACACGCATCCAAGCGGCAGATTGTAAGCCTCGACGTGATTATCAACCGCCATTCTGGCGAGCTTCGGCACCAGGCCGAAGTGCCCGCCAACCAACCGCTTGATGAGACCAGGATGAGCCAGCCGATTGAGGCCACGATCGCCGCCATCCCCGGGAGCGGCCGCGAACACGAGCGAGAGATCCCTGGGCTCCCCGGTCTGAACGAAGCGCCTCTCCAGCGCCTTGATAATTTCATCGGGCGTTCCCACACCGACGAAACCGGACGAGGCGACGGTGTCGCCGGACCGGATGATGGCAACCGCTTCCGCGGCATCGACGATCTTGTTGCGCATCAAACTTCCCCTTCCGGCCCGGCATCGCGGGCGAACAGCCAGTCGGCAATGCTCTGGCTAAGCTTGCCCTGCGACTTGCTGGAGACGAACAGGCCGACATGACCTCCAGGCAACGGGATTTCGGTATAGTCCCGGCTTCCGATCTTCGCACCAAGCGCCCTCGAGCAGTCCGGCGGAATGATGTGGTCGTCCAGCGCGAAGACATTGAGGACGGGAGCCGTGATGGACTTCAGGTCGACACGGCGGCCGGACAGCTCGAAGCTGCCATCCACCAGACGGTTCTCCTGGTAGAGATCCTTCAACCACTGCTTTGCCGCTTCGCCCGGATGATGCGGCCGGTCCGCGAGCCACTTCTCCATGCGCAGGAAATTCATGAATTTGGCCTCGTCCTCGACGACGTCGATGAGGTCGACGTTGTATTTCGTTAGCGAGCGCATCGGCGTCATCATCGAGAACACCGAGCTCATGAACTCGCCTGGCACGACGCCGTAGGTATCGACGAGATTGTCGATATCCTCGGGGTCGAGGCTGCGGGTCCAGATGTTGAGAAAGCCGTGATGGGCGGCCTTGTCCTTCACGTCGGCATGGAAGTCGATCGGCGTAATGGTGATGACCAGGTTCTTGACCTTCTCCGGATGCAGCGCGGCGTAACAGGTCGTGAAGACGCCGCCCTCGCAAATGCCGAGCAGCGTCACCTGATCGTGCCCGGTCTCCTGCGAGATGCGATCCACCGCGGCATCGATGTAGTCATCCACGTAATCGTCGATGGTGAGCCAGCGTTCGGTCCGGCCGGGCTGGCCCCAGTCGATCAGCCAGAGATCGAGCCCTTTCGACAGCAGACTGCGCACCAGTGAACGATCAGGCTGGAGATCGGCCATGGTGTATCGCCCAATCAGGCCGTAGGCCAGAAGCACCGGCGTCTTCGCCGTCGCCTCCCCCATCGGCTCGTAACGGAACAACTCCACCTTGTCGCGGCGCATCACAAGGTGTTTGGGCGTCGTGCCGATGGCGACGTCCTCGTCTTTGGTCTGTCCAAACAACTGCGTTGCCTTGACCATTTTCTCGGTGTTGGCAACCATGTCGCGGAAAAACCGGGCGGCCCGATCGTCCTCTGTCATGATCGGTTTCTCACTGGGTGTTCGGCTGGTTGTCAGAGATCGCGACGGCGTCGCCGGCTCTCGGACGGGTCGGGCGCGAACCACGTTGCTGCGCATTGACCTGACGGCTGAGCGAGCGAACCTCCCGCCGGAGTTCCGTCAATTGTCGCGTCACCTCGTCAAAATCCTTCCGGCCCGGCATGCCGAACATCGCCGCCGCGGCTTCGGCGACATCATCCTGCCGGCTGCGGAGCTTGAGCCCCGACTGCAACAGCTCTTTTTGCGCACGGAGGAAGCCATCGCCGCGCTGGTTTCGGATCAACTCCTCACTGGAGATTTCACTCCATTTCGCAAACGCCTCGCGCCAGTCCGGAGGCGGCTTGTTGCCGTTGTCTGTTGCCATCGACATCGCTTCCATGAACCTCTTGGTGGCCTCCCTCCACGGCGCTGCCGTCACCGCATTGTAGCTCGCCAGCTTTTGACGCATGTCCATCCATGCGCCAAAAACCAGCGCCATTTTCCGATCAATGTCCCACACGTCGGCCAATCGCGGTCCCTGCGCCATTTTCTCAATGGCTTCCGACATTTCGTTACCGACGGCGAATCCCCCCGGATGTTCCAGCAGACGGGCGAGCATGAACGGCGCCATGGAGCTCGAGCATGCCTCCGCGATCTGTTTGGAAGATTCCGAGAACGACTGCCAAAGGTCCGCCCACTGCGGGGCCACATTCACTTCGTCTTTTTCGCCCATCGCATTCCCTCGCAAGAAGATTTCGCCGGATATCGTTAAAACGGCGACCTGATCAGGTTGCTGCCCGATTTCCGAACGCTTCCGTGTAAATTGCCAAAGCGTCGTCGAAACTGACCTCGCGCGGATTGTTGACCAGAAGCCGCGTCTGCTTCATCGCGTCTTCGGCAAGCTTTCTCAGGTCTTTCGCAGCGATCCCTACGTCGGCAAGCGATGCAGGAACTTTGCAGTCCCTGCAGATGCCGGCGATGGCATCGACGAAGAGGCGCGCCTTTTGACTGACCGACAGGCCTTCGGTCTTGGGATCGACGATCGGCGCCAGTTCGGCATAAAGCGTCTCCGCCTCCGGCAAATTGAAACGCAACACTTGGGTCAGGACCAGGGCATTCGACAATCCGTGCGGGACATGGAAGATCGCGCCGATCGGATAGGCCAGCGCATGAACCGCGGCCACCGGTGAATTGGCGAACGCCATTCCGGCCAGCATCGATCCCAGCAGCATCTGCGATCGCGCTTCGAGGTTTGAACCGTCCGCGCAGACCGTGCGAACATTCGCCGACAGCAGAGCAAGGGCCTGTCGCGCCAGTTGATCCGACATCGGGTTCTTCTTGTGCCGGCTGGTATAGGCTTCGATCGCATGCACCATTGCGTCGATACCGGTCGCGGCGGTGACGTGGGCGGGCAGGCCGATCGTCAGTTCCGGATCGAGGATCGCCCAGTCCGGCAGCAGCCGCGGTGACACCACGCCCTTCTTTTCCGTCGTGGGCGTCGTGACGATTGCAATCGGCGTGACCTCCGAACCGGTTCCGGCGGTCGTCGGCACCAGCAAGAGCGGAAGGCGCTCTCCCCTAGCAAGACCGACACCGTAGATATCGTCGAGGCGATCGGGGGTTTTAGCCAGATAGGCCACTAGCTTCGCGGTATCGAGCGCGCTGCCCCCCCCGATCGAGGCGACCAGTTCGATCCCCTTGTCGCGGCACAGCGCGACCGCCCGCTCGATGATATGCGACGGCGGATCGGCCTCCACGTCGTCGAACACGGTCAATTCGCAACCGCCGGCGACCAGGCCTGCCTCGGCATTTCCGGTCAGGCCGGCGTTGCGAACGCCCTTGTCGGTGACCAGAAGGACACGCTTTGCCCCGTATCCCGAGACCAGCTCAGCCAGTTTTTTCGACGCTCCGGATTCAAACAGAATGTTCGGCGGCGCCTGGAAGGTGAACGGTTTCATCTGACATCACTCCTGATCTGATGGGACGGCAATGCGGCCAGCACTGCAGCAAGCTGTTCGGTCACGGCATCAATCGGCTGCAGACCGTCGACGATGTTGAGCAGCCTCCGCGACCGGTAGTATTCGGTGACCGGCGCGGTTTGCGCGCGATAGACGTCCAGCCGGGTCTTGAATACCTCGGGATTATCATCACGGCGCACCGATTCACCTCTGCTGGCCGCTTCCTCGGCGCGGCCTTTGATGCGGTCGAGCAGCGCGTCTTCGTCGACCTCGAGCTCAAGGACCGCGTCAAGCTTGATACCTCTGGCGGCGAGTTCCTGATCCAGCGCTTCGGCCTGCGCGACCGTGCGAGGAAAACCATCCAGGATGAAGCCGTTGGCCGCGTCCGAATGATCGATGCGGCTGGCGATCACCGAAACCACAACATCGTCGGGCACCAGCTCACCACGATCCATGATGTGTTTGACACGCAACCCCGCAGCCGAACCTTCGGCGACAGCTTCGCGCAGCATGTCGCCGGTCGACAATTGCGGAATGGCGAGGCGGCTGACGATTCTCGTGGCCTGCGTGCCCTTCCCCGCTCCCGGTGGTCCTAACAAAACCAGTCTCATCGACCCTTCTCCTCCCCGCGATTCTCAGTTCTTTGCGCGCGCGATGGCATCGACAATAAGTCGTCGCGCCTCGCTGCTGTCACCCCAACCGATCATCTTCACCCATTTTCCCGGCTCCAGATCCTTGTAATGCTCGAAGAAATGCTGGATCTGCTCGATCGTGATTTGCGGCATGTCGGCAATGCCCGTCACATGAGCGTAGCGCATCGTCAGTTTCGGCATCGGCACGGCGACGATCTTCTCGTCGCCGCCACCCTCATCATCCATCTTGAGCACACCGATCGGCCGCACATTGATCACCGCGCCCGGAGCGATGGGCCGCGAATTTGCCACCAGAACGTCAATCGGATCGCCGTCGTCGGACAATGTATGCGGCACGAAGCCGTAATTTCCGGGATAGCGCATCGGCGTATAGAGAAAGCGATCGACAAACAGCGCGCCGGCCTTCTTGTTCATCTCGTACTTGATCGGTTCACCTCCGATCGGAACCTCAATGATCACATTGACGTCTTCAGGAGGATTGTCGCCAATCGAAATCGCATCGATATTCATGTCGACGCCGCCTTCTGCCCGTGCCGGTTCTTGATCAGATCATCGACCACCGCCGGATCGGCCAGCGTGGAGGTGTCGCCGAGCGCATTGACTTCGTTCTCTGCAATCTTGCGCAGGATGCGGCGCATGATCTTTCCGGAGCGGGTTTTGGGCAGGCCGGGCGCGAACTGAATGACGTCGGGTGCGGCGATCGGACCGATTTCCTTGCGTGCCCAGGTGACGAGCTCCTTGCGCAGTTCAGGAGAAGGCTCCGTACCCGTCATCAAGGTAACGTAAGCGTAGATGCCCTGTCCCTTGATGTCGTGCGGAAAGCCGACGACGGCGGCTTCAGATACCTTTTGATGCGCGACGAGTGCGCTTTCGACCTCAGCCGTCCCCATCCGATGACCGGATACGTTGATGACATCGTCGACGCGGCCCGTGATCCAGTAATATCCGTCGGCATCGCGGCGACAGCCGTCACCCGTGAAATATTTTCCCGGATAGGTCGCAAAATAGGCCTGCATGAAGCGCTCGTGATCGCCATAGACCGTACGCATCTGACCCGGCCAGGAATCGGCGATAACGAGATTGCCTTCGCAGGCGCCCGTCAGTACGGCTCCGGCCGCGTCCACCACTTCCGGCATCACTCCGAAAAACGGAAGGGTTGCCGAACCCGGCTTCAGGGCCGTGGCGCCGGGAAGCGGCGTGATCAGGATTCCACCGGTCTCGGTCTGCCACCAGGTGTCGACGATCGGGCAGCGCTGATCTCCGACGACGCGGTGGTACCATTCCCACGCTTCCGGATTGATCGGCTCGCCGACCGATCCGAGCAGCCGCAGCGAGGCGCGGCTGGTCTGCTTGACAGGCCCCTCGCCCGCGCCCATCAGCGAGCGAATCGCGGTCGGCGCGGTATAGAAGATATTGACCTTGTGTTTGTCGATGACCTCCCAGAACCGCGACATCGACGGGTAGTTCGGAATCCCCTCGAACATCAGGGTCGTTGCGCCATTGGCGAGCGGGCCGTAGACGATGTAGCTGTGGCCGGTGACCCAGCCGACATCGGCGGTGCACCAGTAAATATCACCGTCGTGATAATCGAACACGTATTGATGCGTCATCGAGGCGAAAACGAGATAGCCGCCGGTGGTATGAACGACACCCTTCGGAGCCCCAGTTGACCCCGACGTATAGAGGATGAACAGCGGATCCTCGGCATTCATCTCGGAAGGCGAACATACGGTAGACGCCTTCGCCGTCTCGTCTTCATACCAGACGTCGCGGCCATCGACCCAGTCGACCGGGCCGCCGGTGCGCTTGACCACGATCATCGTCTTCACGATGCCGCCGGCCTTCCTCGCGGCCTCGTCGGCATTGACCTTCAGCGGCACCTTGCGTCCGCCGCGCAACCCTTCATCCGCCGTAACGACCACTTTCGATTTGCAGCCCTCGATGCGTCCGGCGAGCGCGTCTGGCGAAAAGCCGCCGAACACGATGGAATGGACGGCGCCGATCCGCGCGCAGGCCAGCATGGCGTAAGCCGCTTCCGGGATCATCGGCAGATAGATCGTGACGGTATCGCCCTTGGCCACGCCATGGCTTTTCAGGACATTTGCAAAACGACAGACCTGATCATGCAACTGCCGGTAGGTGATTTTCCTAGATTCACCGGGATCGTCACCCTCCCAGATGATCGCCGTCTGGTCACCACGCGTCGCCAGATGCCGGTCGATACAGTTCATCGCCACATTGGTGGTGCCGTCCTCGAACCATTTGATCGCGATCCGGCCGGGATCGAAACAGGTGTTCTTCACTTTCGTGAATGGTTTTATCCAGTCTATACGTTTGCCGTGATGGCCCCAAAACTCCTGAGGTGCCGAGACGAACAACTCATACATCTCCTTGTACTTCGCCGCATCGACATGCGCGCGCTCACCCCAGCCCACCGGCACGGCATAGACCAATGAGCCCTCTGACGATTCCATCTAGAGCCTCCCCTTCGCGGCAAACGCTGCAATCTGCAGGCAGGTGCCATCCCTGACGCAGCGTGCACGTGGCCAGGCACGGACAGCATTCAAAATGACAAATACCGGAACTTCCGATGTTTGCCCCGCCGTGAATCCCTACTTATTCAGATCGACGGGGGCCGGCTTGCTCGTCAAACTTCCAAGCTCCCGAAATTGTGCATTCATCTTTTCCATCTGCTCTTTCAGATGGCCTTGATAAACCGCGCCCATCTCCTGCGGATCTTTCGCCTGCAGCAGCCGTTGCGCGAGTTCGAATCCTGCGACCACATTTGCTTCCGCGAATGCCACAGCCTTCTCATTCATCTCTTTGGCACTCGAGTACGAAGCCTGCACGCTGGAGTCGATTTTCTCGCGCATCTTCTGCGATTCAGCCATGTATTTCGATACGGCGTCTCTCGCCTTGTCGAGCGTGGTCTGCGCCATTTCGCGCATCTTTTCCGTCTGCTCGTTCAATTTGTCGCTCATGGTGTTCTCCATTTCTGGTGCAGTTGCGGTTACGTGATCGTCATCGACTAAGGCTGGCTCCCAAGGCTCACGTCGCCGGTTCGGCGACCGTCTTCAGTTTCTCGCGAAGTTCATCGATCAGCACCCGGGTATTTTCGCTGTAATCGATGGGAACAACGACCAGGTGCACACCGCCGCCCTTGAACGCCCGCTCAAGCGTCGGTATCAGATCGCCGGTGCTTTCAACCCGCGAGCCCTTTGCGCCATAACTCTCGGCGTATTTGACGAAATCCGGATTTCCGAACGTCAGGCCGAAATCGGGGAAATTATCCACCGCCTGCTTCCAGCGGATCATGCCGTAAGCCGAATCCTCCAGGATCAGCACGACGAGGTTCAGCTTCAGGCGAACCGCAGTTTCCATTTCCTGCGAATTCATCATGAACCCGCCATCGCCACACACCGCCAATACCCGGCGGTCCGGATACAGCATGGCCGCCATCATCGCGGACGGCAGGCCGGCGCCCATTGTCGCGAGGGCGTTATCGAGCAGCAGCGTATTCGCCACGTAGGTTCGATAGTTTCGCGCGAACCAGATCTTGTACATCCCGTTATCAAGCGCGACGATACCATCCTCGGGAATGACTTGTCGCACATCATGCACGATGCGCTGCGGAGTGGGCGGCCAGCGATCTTCCGTGGCGCGATCCGTGACGCGGCTCAAAATGCCTTCGCGGAGGCTCAGCAATGCGCCGGCATTGTGCAGCCGCCCTTCGACGCGATCGGCCAGCAGTTCAAGGCTCGGCCCGACATCTCCCGCCACCTCGCACTGCGGAAAGTAAACCAGTTCGACGTTGGCCGGCGTGTAGCTGACATGGATCACCTGGGGGCCCTTCGGGCCCATGATGAAGGGAGGCTTCTCGATGGTGTCGTGCCCGATGGCGATGATCAGGTCGGCGCGGTCCACCGCCTCGTGCACATAGTCGCGCTCGCTGAGAGCGGCGGTGCCCATGTACAGATTGCTGCCGCCGGGAACGGTTCCCTTGCCCATCTGCGTCGTGAAGTAGGGAATTTTTGTGCGGCGAACGAAGCCACCGATCCCTGCCGTGCTGCGCGGACGCGACGCGGCGGCGCCCAGCATGATCAACGGCCGCTTGGCTTTCAGGATCATCTCGGCGGCGCGGTCGAGCGCGGCACGGTGCGCGACCGGAATCTCGATCGGATGCTGCTGGACCATCGCGACGTCGTCGGCTTCTTCCCCTGCCACATCTTCGGGCAATTCGAGCAGGACCGGGCCGGGCCGTTCCTCCATGGCGATGCGAAAGGCGTCGCGCACCAGGGTCGGAATGCTGCTGGTGCTGACGATCTGGCGCGACAGTTTGGTGAGGGGCTTGAATGCCGTGACGACGTCCACGATCTGGAACTTGGCCTGCCGGCTGCTCATGATGCCCTTTTGCCCGGTCAGCATCACCATCGGCATCGCGCCGAGCAGCGCATAAGCTGCCGCTGTTGTAAGATTCAGCGCGCCCGGACCAAGCGTGGTGATGCAAACACCCGGCTTTCCGGTCAGCCGCCCGTAAGTCGCGGCCATGAAGGCCGCACCTTGCTCGTGGCGGGTGAGAACCAGCTTGATCGACGAGTTTCGGAGACTCTCAACGACATCCAGGTTCTCCTCACCTGGAACTCCGAAGATTCGGTCGACGCCCTCGTTCTCAAGCGCGGCTACCAACAAATCTGATCCCTTCGGCATTCTTGTTCTCCTGATCTTCCGTTTAAACGTCGATAACCGAACTCTGTTTCCCCGCGATGGTCGGCTTGAGCCGTCCGCAGCATCTCTTTCCCCGGGCTAGGTCATGACGGCAGCGCCGGAAACAAGTTCATGAGAAGCACCATGCCGAGGCCGACAAGAGCGACGATGGACTGGATGACCGATATAGTCTTTGTCGCCTCGCCCATCGTCATCCCAAACGATTCCTTCACCAGCCAGAAGCCCGCGTGATTGGCGTAGTTGAAGAACAAGGATCCCGAGCCGATCGCAAGGGCCAACAGCGGCAGATTGAGCGACGGATCGGCGGTTGCCAGCGGCGCCAGCAATCCCGCCGCTCCGACAATTCCGACGGTGGCCGACCCCGTGGAGACCGACAGCAGCATGGCAATCAGCCAGCCGAGCAGTAACGGCGGCAACGAGAAATGCTGCGTGAGATGCACGATCGCGTCGCCCACCTTGGCCTTCACCAAGATCTGTTGAAACGCACCGCCACCCGCAATGATCAGCAGGATGCCTGCGATCGGCCTGAGGCTGGCGCCAAGGGCATCACGCAGCTTTTCGGTGCTACCGCCACGCAGATAGACCAGGGTGATCGACGCGAACAGGACGCCGGCGAGCATGGCTATCAGGGGATCGCCCAGAAACGCCGTGACCTTGGCGCCCCAGGAGCTCTTGGGAAGCAGGGTCTCGCCAAGGGTATTGGCCAACATCAGGATCGCCGGCATCAGAACCGCAAGGACGCCGACGCCGACAGGAGTTTTATGTATCGGCGGCTTTTCGGCACCCGGAGAGTTCTGCGCGCCGGGTGCGGTGAACTGGTCGAGCAGTGCCTGATCGGGGCGTACCGTCATTCGCGGCGCAATAAACCGCGCATAGACCGGACCGGCGAGGATAATCGCAGGTATCGCGGAAATGAAGCCGTAGACCATGGTCGGTCCGACACTCGTCTTCAAAGTGGCGATCGCGGTGAGCGGACCCGGATGAGGCGGCACCATGCCGTGTAGCGATGCGAGCGCCGCGATCACCGGCACTCCCAATAGCACGTAGCACGAACCCTTGACCGTTCCTTTGCTTTCCAATTTGCCCGCCACGCTGAAGATCAACGGCAGCAGCACAACAAGACCAACCTCGAAAAACATCGGGATACCGACGACGAATGCCGCGAAGGCCATGGCCCAGGGCAGCATCTCGTCGGATGACCGATTGAGGATAGAATCGGCAATCGCCTCGGTGACCCCGGAATCTGCCAGAATCTTGCCGAGCATGGCGCCGAGGGCGATGACGATTCCCACCACACCCAGCGTATGGCCGGCGCCGGCCACCGTGGCTCCGGCGATCGAGCCGATATCCATCCCGGCCGCGATGCCGACGGCGAGGGAAACCACAAGCAAGGCAATCAACGGGTGCAGCCGAATGCGGGTGACGATCAATGTCACCAACAACGCCACACCGCCGAGCGCGGTCAGCAGCAGCTGGATATCGGGTTCAGACAATTCGCCGCCCCCATTCCTCAGTTCGCGTTCGCGGCCTACTGGTTGACCCGACGAATGATGCTTTGCGTGAAGTCGGTGGTGGATGCCTTGCCGCCCAGGTCCGGCGTACGAATCCCATCCTTGCGCAAAACCTGGTCGATGGCCGCCCTGAGACGGTTGGCGAGTTCCGGCCGATCGATATGCTCCAGCATCAAGCCGACCGCCAGCAACAAGGCGAGCGGATTGGCGATGCCCTTGCCGGCAATATCCGGGGCTGAGCCGTGCACCGCTTCAAATATCGCCGCATCCGGGCCGATATTGGCTCCGGGAGCCATACCAAGACCGCCGACCAGTCCAGCGAGCTGATCGGACAAGATGTCGCCGAACAAATTGGTCGTGACGATGACGTCGAACTGCCAGGGATTCATGACCAGCTGCATCGCCGTCGCGTCGACGATGCGATCGTCCATCTTGACCCTGCCCTCGTATTTTTTCGCGACCTCGTGGCCGACCTCAAGAAACACCCCGGTCAGCGCCTTGAGGACATTGGCCTTGTGAACGACGGTAACCTTCTTGCGTCCGTTCTTGAGCGCGTAATCAAATGCGAATTCGATGATCTTGCGCGACCCCTCGCGCGTGTTGACGCCGGTCGAAATGGCGACTGCGTGCGGATCGTCCCCGATCGGGATGTAGTGCTCAAAGGCGACATAAAGACCGCCCAGATTCTCTCGCACCAATACGATATCGATATCGTCGAATCGCCCTCCGGGAACCATGCTTCGAACCGGACGCACATTGGCGTAAAGGCCGAACTCTTCACGAAGGCGAACATTTATCGATCGGAATCCACCACCGACGGGCGTCGTCAACGGGCCCTTCAACGCCAGCCTCGTGCGCCGAATACTGTCGAGCGTCGCCTGCGGCAGCGGATCATGGCTTGCTTCGATCGCCGCCAAGCCGCCTTGCTGGATGTCCCATTCAAACGGGGAGCCAAGCGCCTCCAGAATATCGACCGCCGATTTCACGATTTCCGGACCGATACCGTCGCCTGGAATGAGTGTCGCGGGAAGCTTGCCGGAAGTTCTGGTCATGGATGTTCTCTCGATAAAATGATCGGGTGATGGTCAAGCTGCCAGCTGGCGCAGCACGTATTGGAGGATTCCGCCGTTACGGAAATATTCCAGTTCGTCGAGCGTATCGATGCGGCAGTTCAAGGGAACAACGGCCTTGCTGGCGCCGTCGGGATGACGGATCTCGACAGACAGTTTCTGACGCGGAACCAGATCGCCCTCGATCCCGCGCAAGGTAATGATCTCGTCGCCCTTCAATCCAAGCGACTGCCAGGAGGTACCCTCCTCGAACACGAGCGGCATCACGCCCATGCCGACGAGATTTGAACGGTGAATGCGCTCGAAGCTCTCGGCGATCACGGCCCGGATGCCCAGGAGGTTGGTGCCCTTGGCAGCCCAATCGCGCGAGGAACCCGTGCCGTATTCCTTGCCGGCAAATACAACCAGCGGCACCTTCTCGGCCTGATAGCGCATGGCGGCGTCGTAGATCGACATTCGCTCGCCGCTCGGCTGATGAATCGCGTAGCCACCCTCGACCACCTTGCCGGCATCGTCCTTCACCATCTGGTTCTTGATGCGGATGTTGGCGAAGGTTCCCCGCATCATCACTTCGTGGTTGCCGCGCCGGGTGCCGTACTGATTGAAGTCGACCGCGCGGATCTGATGGTCGCGCAAGTAATGGCCCGCGGGACTGCCTTCCTTGATCGATCCCGCCGGCGAGATGTGATCCGTAGTGATCGAATCCAGAAACATGCCAAGGATTCGCGCGTCGATAATGTCGGTGGGAGGTGTCGGCTCCCTTGTCATCCCGACGAAATAAGGCGGATTCTGAACATAGGTCGAAACCTGGTCCCACTCGTAGGTCAACCCCTTGGTGACACCGATATTTTTCCAGTTCGCATCGCCGCTGAACACATCCGAATAGCGTGCCTTAAACAGCTCGCTGCCGATCGTGCGGTCGATGCAATCCTGCACTTCCTTGCTCGAAGGCCAGATATCCCTGAGGTACACGGGCTTGCCGTCGCTCCCCACCCCGAGCGGTTCCTTCGCCAGATCCAGCGCCATGGACCCAGCCAGCGCGTAAGCCACGACGAGCGGTGGCGAGGCGAGATAATTCGCCCGCACATCCGGATTGACCCGTCCCTCGAAGTTGCGGTTGCCGGACAGCACGGCGACGGCAACGAGGTCGTTGTCGGCGATCGTTTCCGAGATGGCTTCCTGCAATGGCCCGGAATTCCCGATGCAGGTCGTGCAGCCGAAGCCGACGAGATTAAAACCGAGCTTGTCGAGATCGGTTTGCAGAGCTGACTTCTTGAAATACTCCTCCACCACCTGCGAACCGGGCGCGAGCGATGTTTTGACCCATGGTTTTGCGCTCAATCCCCTGGCGACGGCGTTGCGCGCCAGAAGACCGGCCGCCAGCATCACGCTGGGGTTGGATGTGTTCGTGCATGACGTAATCGCCGCGATGACCACATCGCCGTGACCGAGATCGAACTTTTCGCCTTCGACGCGATGCCGTTCTCCGATCTGCGAAGCCTGGCGGAATTCCTGATCCATGGCGTTCAGGAAAGCCGTCTTCGCGGTATCGAGCGTCACGCGATCCTGCGGTCGTTTCGGTCCTGCCAGCGAAGGCACGACATCGGCCATATCGAGGTGCAGACTGTCCGTGAACACCGGATCCGGCGTATCCGCGGTACGCCACATGCCCTGGGCTTCCGCATAAGCCTTGACGAGCGCGATGCGTTGGGGATCGCGACCCGTGGTCGTCAGATAGTCGATGGTTCTTTGGTCGATCGGGAAAAAGCCGCACGTTGCGCCATATTCCGGCGCCATGTTGGCAATGGTCGCGCGGTCGGCGACGGTCATGTCATCGAGCCCCGGGCCATAGAATTCGACGAATTTCCCGACGACGCCGCGCTTGCGCAACATCTGCGTCACGGTCAGCACGAGATCCGTCGCCGTGACACCTTCCTTCAGCCGGCCGGTCAGCTTGAAGCCAATCACTTGCGGCAGCAGCATCGAGATTTGCTGGCCGAGCATGACGGCTTCGGCCTCGATTCCTCCAACGCCCCAGCCGAGCACGGCGAGGCCGTTGACCATCGTCGTGTGGGAATCGGTGCCGACCAGTGTATCCGGATAGGCCAGTTCAATTCCGCCGCCTTCGGGCGCGCGGGTCCAGATCGTCTGCGCCAGGAATTCAAGATTGACCTGATGGCAGATACCCGTGCCGGGCGGAACCACGCGGAAGTTCGAGAATGCGCCCTGCCCCCATTTCAGGAACCGGTAGCGCTCGCCGTTGCGCTGGTATTCGAGCGCAACGTTCTTGCCGAGCGCCTGACCACTACCGAAGGCATCGACGATCACGGAATGGTCGATGACCAGATCCACCGGCACCAGTGGGTTGATCTTTTGCGGATCGCCGCCAAGACTCTTCATGGCGTCGCGCATCGCGGCGAGATCGACCACGGCCGGGACGCCGGTAAAGTCCTGCATCAGCACCCGGGCCGGTCGGAAGGCGATTTCCTTTTCGGCCGCGCCCTTATTCTCGATCCAGTGCGTCGCATCCTCGATGTCGGATTTGCTGGTGCTGCGGCCGTCTTCATTGCGCAACATGTTCTCGATGATGACTTTCAGCGAGAATGGCAGCCGCGAGACGCTCGACAAGCCATTCTTCTCCGCCGCCGGAAGCGAATAATAGGCGTAGGTCTTTCCACCGACGTTGAGCGTTTGGTGCGCATCAAAGCTGTTGAGATATTGCTTCATCACGAAGTCACCCTTCATTCTAGGATCTGTAAGCAACGACAAGAAGGCCAGCGGAACGGAGGCGGCGACCGGGGAACGAAGCGTTCTGCCAACTCGGCAGATCGGGCCGCCCAATTCCCAATTCGTGCCCCCGATGTCCAAACCAGGCGGACCTCAAGAGACGATCGACCAGTTTGTGAAGGTTAAGCTCCTATCACCCTCTCTGCCGAGCTGACCCCGGACAGCGAGACTCGTTCTTGCGACTTGTAAACGAAATAGGTTCCGGCCAGCCCGCAGAGCGACGCCACCCCCATCCAGTACCCGGGCGACGCATTGTCTCCGGTGGTAGCGATCAACCACGTGCAGATGGCCGCGGTAAATCCACCGAAGGTGGTTGCCAGACTATAGGCGAGCGAGAACCCTGACGTTCGCACGCCGATCGGCATGACTTCGGTCAACGCCACGATCATCGCGCCGTTGTAGCTGGCATAGATGAATGACAACCAAAGCTCGACCATCAGCATTTTCGTAAAGGTCGGGCCTTCAACCAGCCAGGAAAGCGCCGGATAGGCGGTGATAAACGCCAACGTCGAGAATGCGATCAGGATCGGGCGACGCCCCATTCTGTCGGACAATGCGCCCATGACGGGCAGCCAAATGAAGTTGGAAATGCCCACACAAATAGTCACCATAAGGCTATCAGCCGCGGACAGCTTCAGAACCGTCTTGCCGAAGGTCGGCGTATAGACCGTGATGAGGTAGAACGACACAGTGGTCATAATCACCATCATCATTCCGGCGAGGACAATGCTCCAGTTTGCGAGGATGGAGCGATAAATCTCGCGTGGAGTCGGATGATGCTTGCGAGCGAGGAACTCGTCAGTCTCCTGCAGGGATCGCCGAATGAAGAATACGAAAGGAACGATCATGCAGCCGATGAAGAACGGGATGCGCCAACCCCAGTCGTCAAGTTGCGCCGGTGCAAGCCATGCATTCAAGGCAAAGCCCAGCGCGGCCGAGACGATGATCGCCGCTTGTTGGCTTGCCGATTGCCAGCTCGCGTAAAAACCCTTCCTACCCGGCGTCGCCATTTCCGAAAGATAGACCGAAACGCCACCGAGCTCGACGCCTGCCGAGAATCCCTGCAGCAGACGGCCTATCAGAACCAGTAGCGGCGCAAATATGCCGATGGTAGCGTAGCTTGGCACGAACGCTATGAGCACCGTACCCGCAGCCATGATGGATAATGTAACGATCAGACCTTTTCGCCGGCCAATGCGATCAACGTAAGCGCCGAGAATGATCGCGCCAAGCGGGCGCATCAGAAAGCCCGCGCCAAACGCGACGAAAGTCAGCAGCAATGATGCGTATTCGTTCTCCAGCGGGAAGAAGGCTTTTGCGATGTACGACGCGTAGACACCCGACAGAAAGAAGTCGAACATCTCCAGAAAATTTCCGCTGGTGACGCGGAGCACCATCCCAAGCTTCGATTGCCGGGTGTTAGCCGTCATGCCGTCCTCCCTTAATCGTATGATTTTTCGTCTTTGTTCACCCGTCTTGCGGGTGTTTCAAACTTGATCACATCCGGAGTACCCGGCACGCTTGGCCGCTATTGTCCGAACCCGTAGTGCATCCTGATCGAAACCGATGAGAGAGATGTCCCGTTCGCGCGATAGCGGCTTCAACGCCAGACGCGAACGCAGCGTTCTCGTGCGGTTGTTCGAAGATGCGTTGCCGCTCACCCTATATCAGTTGACCTGTCATCAACCTGTCGTAGCGGCACCGCCGCAAGCCATCTGATCGAAACCGAGATGAGGAAGGTGTGAAGCGCTCAGCTTCGGTATTACACCGATGGCGACACCAACTGCTCGCTCAACGATCGAGTCGATCGCAAGCTGGACGAATATCTTGAGAACTTCTTTCTTGATATTGTGCCGTGAAATCCAAATTCCTGGATTTCTATCGATCCTGCAACGCTCGGCGCCACTCGTTCAGAAAGCCCGCGCGCTTCGATTGATCGAGATAGGTAAGCAATTCTGGCCCAATATGGACCGGCCTTACTGCACCATTGCGGTCCGCCGGTATCACCCCATCCGCGCCGAGGCCACGGCGAACAGGCCCTACCGATCGCGCCAGAAGAAATTTCTGGCCACGTTCCGAGAGCAGATAATCGAGAAACAGTTTCGCAGATTCCGGATGCCGCGCTGCCACCGGTATGAAAGCGATACGCGACATCAAGGTGATGTAGTCGGCGGGGAAAACGATACCGATCGAGGCATCTTCCTTGGCCCGCTCGATCGCATAGGACCCGATCATATTGTAGGCGATCAGATGTTCGCCAGATGAAATTCGATCAAGGATCGTTCCCGTAGTCGAATAGAGCTTGATACCGGCAACGCCAAACGCGCGAACCATATCCCACGTCGTCTTGGTGATCCGGGCATCGCGCGTAATGAAAAGAAATCCGGTCCCGCTCCGCTCCGGATCGTAAGAAGCAATCTTTCCTCGATAGGTGTCCGGCTTCTTGCTCAGAAGATTTTTCAGCTCCGCGCGGGTTTGCGGTACATCCGACTCTGCAACGAGGTTCTTGTTGTAGACGATGACAATCGGCTCCGCGGTAATTGCGTAAGCTTCGTCCTTCCAGATCGCCCACTCCGGGATATGCGCAATTTCTTTCGACACATAGGGTTGGGCATAACCGTCATTGACGAGCTTAACCTGCAAATCCATCGCCGAACTCCAGATGACGTCACCAGACGCCTCGCTGGAGGCCGTGGGATCCACAATGTGATTGTAAATGTCGTTCGAATTTATCTTGGAATAGATGGTCTCGATACCGGGATAACGTGCTCGAAAGTCAGCCAACAAGTCGACCACCTCCGATTCTTCAGTGGTCGAAACGATATTGAGCTGCTCCCTGGCTTCGTCAGCAGCGGCCACTTGCCCTCTGGTAGGGGCAATCTCCTGCACTTGCTGAGCCAAGGTCGGCACAGCCAGCAGGATTCCAACGCACAAGACCAAGGCGTTCGCAGCCCTCATCGTAACGTTTCCCCATCCATGAGCCACTTTGCGGGCTTCAAGCTGTCTAAGCCGTAACCGTCGCGCCCCTCACTCTCCTGTCGTTCCTCCCAAGGTGACGCTCATCTGAATGTTCAGCGGCGAATACGGCCCGGCCTCAACTAGAACTTTCACCATCGCGCTTGGCAAGAGGAAAGCTCACCGAAACCAAAAGGCCCAGCCCCTCTGCACCCGGCGAAAGCACGATTTGAGCGCCGAGACGGTCTGACAGCGCTTTCACGATCGCCAGTCCAAGACCGCTGCCGTCAGGTCCATTCGTCGTGGGGATCCTATAAAAGCGTTCGAAGACGCGCGCCAGATGGGCCTCCGGAATTCCCGGGCCGGTGTCCTCGACTTCAACCTGTGCGGCGGTTGCGTCAACGAACGTGCGAACCTGAACCATGCCGCCAGCGCGGTTATAGCGGATGGCATTGTCGATGAGGTTTGCCAGCAATTCACCAATCAGCACGCCGTTTCCCGGAATCAGCGCCTGCGCGTGAAACCGATCGAACTGGACATCGATATCCCGCGCGAAAGCTTGTGGCGCGCGTTCCGACAAGACATTGAAGGCGATCTCGTTCAGATCGACGTTCTCGACTACGGGTTGAGCAATGTTTTGTTCATCGGCCCGGGCGAGCGTAACGAGTTGTCTGAGAAGCCTTTCAAGTCGGTTGACCGCGTTATCGATTTCGTTAAGGGCAGATTGGCCTGCAGGTGTTTCCGAGCCCAGGCGGCGCACGAGATCGAGATGCGTTCGCAATATCGCCAAAGGCGTTTGCATCTGATGCGACGCATCAGCAGTGAATCTGCGTACCAGTTCAATTGCCAGATCCAGACGCTGCAGCAAAGAGTTCACTGCGATCGCGGGCGCCAGGGCTTCTTGCGGCACCCGGGACAGATCGAGCGGACTAAGATTTGGGCCGCCCTGAATGCCGCGCGCATCGATTTCCTGCTTGAGTTCGCCAAGCGGCCTCAGGCCTCGGTCGACCGCGTACCAACCGAGCAGAGCAACCAGGCCAATCAATCCGGCCTCGAGAACCGCGAGCCCCGTGAGCATTTCGCGCTCGACGGCACGGCGCGCCTGCACTGTTTCGGCGACAGCGACGAGGACCAGACCTGGCCTGCCATAGACCTGCCGCGCCTGTGCGCCAATGCGAACCGGTTTGCCGCGGTATTCGCCATCGCGATGCCCTGTCTCGCCGGCCTTCAAATGATCGAAGTCAGAAAGCGGAAGGTCCTTGTATCCGGTGACTAATTCGCCGAGGTAAGTCACGCTGTAATAGATGCTATCGTGAGACTGGCTCTCCAGCATCCCCAGCGCGACCTGGGGCAAGTCGACGGTCAGCCCACCGTCTTCCACGCCGACGCGTTCGGCGATCGCGAGAACCGAACCATCGAGCAGGCGATCATGGGTTGTCTCGACAACCCTGTGGATCAACGCCATGCCGCCGATTCCAAGCACTACGGCGAGAACGATGGCAGGCGCCACCAAATTCGCGAGGAGAGTTCGCCTCAACGACGGCCGCCAGGTGGCGATCACTAGACCTCCAATAAATAGCCCAAACCACGAACAGTTCGAATCCGCGGCCCGTCACGTCCGAGTTTTTGCCGAACCCGGCCAACATAGAGTTCAGCGGCGTTTGGCGCTACCGGCTCGTCGAAGCCAAACACCTCCGCGATCAGCCGTTCTTTGGACACAAGCTTGCCGGCACGAGTCATCAGCACCTCCAGCACGGCGAACTCGCGACGCCGCAACTCAAGCGGTTTGCCGTTTAGCATAATCGTGCCAGTGGCACGATCGAACGCAAGAGGACCGCAGACAAGGGTCGGATTGGGCAACCCTTGCCCCCTCCTCACAAGCGCGCGGACACGAGCATCAAATTCGGAAATGTCAAAAGGCTTGGAGAGATAATCGTCAGCACCGAGATCGAGCCCACTGACCTTGTCGTCGACAGCATAGCGCGCTGTCAGAATCATGACCGGAACGGTTGATCCGGCTCGCCGTATCCTGTGCAGGACTTCAAAGCCCGAGGCGTTCGGCAGATTGATATCCAGAATGATCAGGCTGTAGGGTTCCAGCAACGCGGTCTGCGCAGCCGAAGCGCCGTCGGATTCAATATCGACGGCAAATCCGGCCAGCTTGAGCCGCTCGGCAAGGCCCCGCGCCATGGCGGCATCGTCTTCAACAATCAGAACTCTCACTGAACAGCCTTCGCGTGCTCGCCGCCCCCCGCCGCAAAATCGGTAGTTTTCCGAAGTCTGCTCCTTTTTTCGGACGAACAACGCGTTGTGTCAATCTTGGGCTTAATGCATCCCAAGCGGCCAGTAGCGCTGCCACTACGCCGGCGACATACCACCAAGGGCAGCGCGTTCTCCGCCGATCCATGCGCGCGCTCCCGTTCACTTCCAGAGACCCACGAGCGGCCAATATGAGAACATGAACAGCACGATGAGGCCGTACATGATGACCGCGAGCGGCAAGCCGAGCCGCATCATGTCCCGCGTCGTGAAGCCACCGGCGCCGTAAGCGATCATGGCCGGCGCTGACGTCACCGGAATGATCGACAGGCATTGCGCAATGAGGGCTACACCCAGCACGATTCCGACGATCGGCAGGTCCGGATTGTGCAGCGAGACCAGGAAGCCGATGATCGCCGGCGTGATCGCGGTCAGGCACGAGGTAATGCTGGTGAAGCAGAAGCGGATGAAGAACACGACGACGAAGATCATGATCGCCAATGCCGTGATCGACAGGCGTCCCATCCCGGACTCGACGAACGCCCACCAAGGCTCGAACCTGGGACCCGATGATTAAGAGTCTCGTGCTTACGTCGTAGCATTAATAGCTTAACCCTTGTCTCGAGCGGGACAACCGTGAATTCGGATTAGCGACGCCCTAAGGGACCAACTTTGCCCGATGCCGCATCCGCTCACTTCTACTCCTTGTCCGTGCAGACGCCAATCGACGCGGCTATGGGAGATATTTGCAAAATCGACGGCATCTTGCCTCGCGAACAGAAAATGGAGCTGAAGTTGAACGGCCGCTTTCGCCAGAAGGGGTCATTCGCGCGTTGGCTAGGCCTCTTTTCGTCCGGAGAACGGATGACGCTCTGCTGAGCAGCAACGTCCGACGACTCACTTCAATTGAGTACTCTAAGCGAGGCAATGGCCTGGTCCGCGGCGCGCACGCCGCGGTCGAGAAGTCGAAAGCTTGCGTCGCCTCGCCGGCGAAGAAGAGGCGGCCGTCAAACGGACGCGCCAGCACTTCCCGCGCCCCTCATGTCCGGGCAGTGCGCAACTGTAGGCGCCGCCGACGTGGAGGTTCTCGACGGCAAGGTCGTCGACTGGATGGAGAGGGTCAGCGACGAGCAGTACCGCTTACCGAACGAACATAGGCTTGCTTACTCATCTGGCCGTACAAGGATTCGTCGCGCGGGAAATAGCGCAACGCCGTAACGCTGACCCACATATCCCCAAATGCCCTTCGGGGCGAACAGCATGGTGACAATCGCCAGTGCACCCAGCAAAATCAGATACCAGGTACCAAAGTCCGCAAGGTAGTGCTGCAGTGCGTAGAACACGATAACGCCGATGATCGGGCCTTCGATCGTACCGACCCCGCCGATGATGACGACAAAAATCACGTAAGCGCTCCAGTCCAGCACCGAAAACGCGGCGTCCGGCGAGATACGCGCCTTTTGCAAATAGATCAGCGCGCCGATCATCCCGGTGGCGGCCGCGACAAGCACATAAACGCCGAGCTTGGTTCGGAAGCTATCGACGCCCGCACTTTCGGCGGTCGCTTCTGAATCGCGGATCGCGAATAGCGCCAGACCATATCGAGATCGCAACACAAAATAGACCAGCAACGGCGTGCCGGCCGCGAGCGCAAGAGCAATCCAGTAGGTAATGATGTCTCGCGCAGCAGGCGAGCGTACCTCGAACGCCGCCTTGACCCATTCGATGCCGAAAATCTCGTTGGTGACCGAAGGCGGCAGCGAGGTACCGGTGCCCCCTCCGAGCTGCTTGAATTGGGCAAACACAAGTCGATACACCTCGGCGACTACC
>JBKQRS010000510.1:0-16679 GCA_052143915.1 Bradyrhizobium sp. | reverse complement strand
AATAATTCAAAAAATCTTTGCGCACAGGGATTTCTAAAATTTTCTTAATGCCTTTTTCCAGCAGATGTTGCAGGCAAGCCATAGCAATATGAGACGGCGCTGGTAAGAGTGTCAGCGGAGATTTGGGGCAAATACAGCTTCACAAACGGGGAATTCAGATATGAAACGACTCACCATTCTAGCGGCGGCAGCGATCACGGTTGGCGCCGTTGCACCGGCTGCCGCCGCGGATCTTCCCGCTCGAGCACCGGCCTATTCGAAGGCGCCAGCGATCGTTGAGGCTGCCTATGACTGGAGCGGCTTCTACGTGGGTGTCAATGGCGGCGGCGCGACCAGCAGCATTGACTGGAATGCGGACCCCTTCACCGGCTTCCCCGGCGGAGACGAAGGCAGCCATAACGCGACGGGCGGAACGGTCGGTGGTCAGATCGGCTACCGCTGGCAGATGTCGTCCGTGGTATTCGGCGTGGAAGCGCAGGGCAACTGGGCTGATTTCACTGGCAGCAATCTCAGCGCGCAATTCGCTGGCCAAACCAACCAGACCAAGATCGACGCCTTCGGCCTGTTCACCGGCCAGATCGGCTATGCCTGGGACCGTGCGTTGTTCTACGTGAAGGGCGGTGCCGCGGTCACCGACAACAAGTACACGGCGACTTCGACGCTCCCGCCGCTCGTCGGGATCGATACTACGAGCGAAACCCGCTGGGGCGCTACGGTCGGCGTCGGCTTCGAATATGCCGTGGTCCCGAACTGGTCGATCGGCTTCGAGTACGACCACCTGTTCATGGGCAACAACGACGTTAACTCCGCCACCGGCTTCCTCATCGCCGACCATATCAAAGAAGACGTCGATCTCTTCACCGCGCGCGTCAACTACAGGTTCGGTGGCCCGGTGGTGGCCCGCTATTAAGCCAAGCGGACCAAGCAAGGCCTTCTTCCTCGACCTCTCAAAACCCCGGCCGTTGGCCGGGGTTTTTTGCTGATGTAGCGGTGGGAAATCGCCGCCGCATTAGCCAACGGGCGATCCAGCAGCGTACTTACCGCTTCTCTTCCTCACGCGCCGGCGGGCGCGGCGCGGGTGGGCGCGGAGCTGGCGCCATGCGCGGCGGCGCCTCCCTCACAGCCGGAGCAGGCCGCGGCTCCTCAACCCGGGGCGGCGGCGCCACACGTTCCTCTGCCTTTGGCGGTTCGGGGCGTGCCTCTGGCCTCGGCTCGACGCGCGGCGGTTCGGCCCTCGGCGCTTCCTGCGGCACGCGGCGCGGCTCTTCCGCAGGCCTCTCCTCGACTCGCGGTGACGGCTCCTTGCCCATTTCGTTCACGCGCGGCGGCTCGCCCTGACGCGGTGGCTCACCGGGGCGCGGCAGCTCGTGCCCCTGCATCTCCTGCGGCTGGCCAGGCCGGCCGGGCTCGCCCGCGGGCGCGACCGGAGCGTGGCTCGCACGCACGACGCCTTCACCCTGGAGCACGCCGGGGCGGGAGGTCGCGGCGACCGCAGGCTCGCCGTGGTTCTGCTTGGAGAACAGCGATCGATCCTTGCTCGCGCTCTCGGCATGCTGGCGCTGCACCGGCGTCGCCTCGATGTGACGCTCCCGTGCGAACGTCTCCTGCTGCGGCGTCGGTCGCGCCTGGATGCCGCCATTGCCGCCATTGAAGCTGGCGCGGCTGACGTTATTGTTGATCACGACCGTCTGGTTGTAGACGTTGGTGATCCGCACATTGGTGAAGTTGTTGACGGTGCGGTTGTAGAAGAACACGCCGTGATCCCAGCGGCCGCCGTAGTAGCCTTCGCCAGTGTAGCCGAAGCCGTAATCGATGCCGCCGTAGAAGCCCACCTCGCGGCCCCAGTAGCCGGGATGAAAGCCGTAGCGGCCGTCGACCCAGCCCCACCACGCCGGCGTCCACAACAGTTCCGGCTGCGGCGGCTCGACCCACGTGCCGGGCACCAAGTAATAGTCCAGCGCGACCGGATCCCAGGCCCAATAGCCGGGCGCCCAGATGTAGCCTTCCGTCGGAATCGGCGGCTGCTCGTAGTAGGGAAGCGGCGGGGGCGGAACGTCGACGCTGATGTCGACCGCGATCTGCGCGTGCGCCGGCACCATGAGATACGTGGGCAGCGCTGCGCCCAGCATGAGTGCGAAAACGGATGATCGAAGTGAATTCATCTGAATCCTTTCAGAAGATGATGGTTACGAATCCGGAAGGCAGAGAGGCGGGACACCCAACGGCGGAGGGTCGCTTTCGGTTCCATCTCCTGTATTCGCACGGCGCGATTCCCGCATATCCCAGCATGAACACGGCCACTGAACGCAGCCTGAACGCGGCTTTTCGCTGATTGTCATGGTGGTGTCGCGATCCCCCGTGAGGCCAGCAATCGCGCGCGACGAGCCGCGCTGTTCCAGAGGTGACAGGGACTTGGGGAAAGCAACCGGACCTGCGGAGGCTATTCGCAAGGCCTAATTGTCGGAACGACCTATCCAGCGTCCTTGCTGAGCGACGTCGCATATCGGTCAAAGCGCCGTCTTGAGCGTCGGCCGATCACTTCCGGTTTGCCTAACTCCGGACATTCGCAGAGTCCGTCGGCACGTCGCAAACGTGCCATTATGTATGGCCCGAAGTGAGGGTGGCAAGTCTTTGCTTTAGTTGTTCACCGGTCGACGAAAGAGAGAAACAATCGCGAAATCCGCATGCACCGACAGGGGTGAAATCAACACCAGACCGAAGGCAACAAGCCAAAAAATCTTCCAAGAGAAGTCTGCTTCCGTCAAAGTGTACCAGAATGCCCCGCCGCTCACACCCGCCGCAACCAGCATTCCAAAAACCGTGCGGGCGTAATCCCCAAATCCAAACGAAATATCCGGAAGCTCCTTCAATTGCGCAATTCGAATGCCGTGACTTCCGGTGAACGCGGCCATCGTGACTACAAATGCCATGGCAGGACTGGCACCCAGAAAAGACGCTGCGGTCCAGACAAGAATGAGAACGGCCCAATAGAGAAATAGAGACGAGCGGAGCAGCCCAGTGTTAGCATGATTGAATTCTGCCAAGCTAAGCCTCTGCCCGTCGCTTCCATAGTCGCGAATTGTCGCTGCCCCGAATTCGCGCATCGTCGCGGAATATGTGAGACCTCTGGAGCGAAGCTGAAAGGCTCCGATTGCAAAGCTCCCTAGCGTACCCATCAACGGATACATCCACCAAAAATTGGTGTGGCGAACGGCAGAACCAACCTCAATAAAGGTAAGGAAAGCAGAGAAACCAAACACAACTGCGGCGCCTGCGGTGACAAGAAGAAGATACGAAACACCCTGTTGTGACTTCATGGCTTGATCCCCAGCCTGTCTCATCTCTCGCTAAGCTCTTGTCCCGATCACTTCTGGCCTGCCCATGAATAAGTGTTACTTGGTTGTGGAAGCTGTTTTCGTCAACCTTTAGCACTCCGAATGGTCAATTTTGAATGAAGCCAAGGACTTCCGGTTCGGGTCCAGGCTGTGTGAAAACCCCCGTCGATGCGTCCAGCAAGCAAGGGTTCGTTGACTTCATTCTGCATGAGCAGTGGGTCGTATTCTGAAAAGAGCTATGGTGGCGTCAACACAACCGAGAATAGGTCAATCGCTGAGCGCAAAGAATGAGATGACAAGTGAAGCCGTGACGCAACCCGTTCGAACAACGCACCTGATCGCTGCTGTCCTCTTGCTCAGTGCGACGGTATTCCTCGTCACCAACCTGAGGGGAGTACATTTCCTAAACTTAGAAACGGCACGGATTTGCGCTTTCGCTGTATTTGCTGCGAATGTCGCCGTGGGCCTCATTGGGGTGTTCACCCCGCACCGGGTGGCATGGCTTTCCTATCTGGCGGCGAGCATCGTCAGCATGCTCTTGCTGGGCATGGCGACGCCACTGACCGCAGCGTGGCTGTTGATTAGACTCGCTGCCCGCGTGATATTTTTGGGCGAGCATCTTTCGATATTCTAACCGTCTCCTTCCGGTGGCAGTCCCCGCGATCAGAATGCGATAGTGTAACTGTCCAACCTCGACATCTGGAATACGTCCGCGGCTGGTCAGACGAAAAACTTTGGAGGTGGCCGACTTCCGATATCGGTCATTCGCGTCATTTTGGCGGTCGGCCGATCACTTCCGTTCTGCCCCGAACTCCGGACATTCGCAGAGTCCGTCGGCATGTCGCAAACGTGCCGAACCCGGAAATCGTTAGCCCCGTTTGGGGAACAGCTTGTCGCGGATGTAACGAGAGGTCGGTGTTAACCGGATGCCCCGCGGTTTACGCCACGTCGCCTTGTCTATTTCCTTCTTGTCACCGATGGCGAGATGACCGGAGGCTTTATTGGCGATGAATATAGCATCGTTCATCTTCCGTCCTGATCTGGGGTTCTTGGATTTGACCTCTTTCCAGAGCTTCAACCGCCCCAGTTTGAGCTTTGGAAGCTCCTCCCGGATTTCCCTGCGCAGGCAATCTTTTTCCGTCTCTCGCCCGCGCCTGCGCCCGCCCGGGAACATCCATAACCGGTCCCGTCTTCTTCTCACCAACAAGACCCGCCCGCGCTTTGCTGCAACGAGCTTTGATGACTTTGCCATTGCAATAACGCACCGCTCCAACATCGGGTCATTTGTACCTTGTATAAGCTGATCCTTAAGTCAACTAATGGGCGTTACCTAACCGGCGGATGTTTGCCGTCAGCGCCGCCTTTTGTCAGACTTTTTTCTTAGCCTTCACCCGATCCAACCGGCACGGCGCAAGGCATCATGAGCACGCATCCGTGACCGGCGGCTATGTGCCAAACAGCACTCGGGTCTAGTCCCGATTGGCCAACAGTGGCACTGGAATTGACCACGTAAGGGCTCTATTTAACCAAAGTTAACCAAAGGTCTGGGTTTCCAGGTCGCAGATGGGGTCTGGCGGGAGCGGAGTGGCAGCAGCATCGACACGAGGCGCGCGGCTCGATGGGAAGCATTGTTCTTCTTGATTTGATGGGCGGTGTTGCCCTGCTCATGTGGGGCCTGCACATGGTCCGTAGCGGGATCATGCGCGCTTTCGGCTCCGAATTGCGCCGCGTGCTGGGCACGGCCTTGGGCAATAGATTTCTGGCCCTGCTGGCGGGGATCGGCGTTACCTCGCTCCTCCAGAGCAGCACGGCTACCGGCCTGCTGATGACGTCCTTCGCGGCGCGCGGCCTCGTGGATCTTGTCCCGGCGCTGGCCGTCATGCTCGGTGCCAACATCGGCACGACATTAATCGTGCAAGCCCTCTCGTTCGACATCTCGGCGGTCGCGCCCGTCCTGTTTTTGGCGGGCGTGTTGGCATTTAACTTCGGTGGCCGCAGGCCGCTCCGCGACCTGGGCCGCGTGGCGATCGGCCTCGGCCTGATGCTGTTGTCTCTCCACATTCTGATGGATACGCTCGCCCCGGCCGAGAGTGCCCCAAGTGTGCGCGCTCTTCTTGCCGCTATCACGGGCGCGCCTGTCTTATGCGTCCTGATCGCCGCTGCACTCACCTGGGCGGCCCATTCCAGCGCGGCGGTGGTGTTGCTCGTCATGTCGCTGGCCTATTCGCATTTCGTGAGCCCCGTCGCAGCGCTCGCGCTCGTCCTCGGCGCCAATCTCGGCGCCGCGATCAATCCACTGCTGGAGGGTGGCAGTTCTGCCAACCCGGCAACCCGTCGCCTGCCGATTGGGAACCTGATCAATCGCGCTGCCGGCGTCATGCTTGCCTTGCCGTTCTTACAGCCGATCGCAGACCTCTTTGCGCGATTTGATGCCAATGGGACCCGGATGGCTGCCGACTTTCACACGGCATTCAACGTGGCCCTGGCCCTGGTCTTCGTCTTCCTGCTGGACGGCCTTGCATCTTTGTTGACCCGCTTGCTGCCCGACCCACCAAAACAGGCCGATCCATCCGCGCCCCTCTACCTTGATGAGACGGCGGTTCACATGCCGTCCGTGGCATTAGCCTGCGCCGCGCGCGAGACACTGCACATGGGCGATATCGTCGAGGGCATGCTGCGACAGGCGATGACGGCACTGATGAGCAATGACCGCAAGCTCGTGGCCGAAGTCTCGCGCATGGACAACATCGTCGATGGATTGGACGAAGCGATAAAGCTCTACGTCACCAAAGTGACCCGCGAAAGCCTTGATGATCGGGATGGGCGGCGCGCCATGGACATAATCGCCTTCGCCATCAACCTCGAACATATTGGCGACATCATCGACAAGAATTTGATGGAGTTGGCCAGCAAGAAGATCAAGCACAAGCATGAGTTCTCGAAGCAGGGAGCGGCTGAACTTGCGCTGTTTCACCAGCGCATTATTGAAAACCTGAAACTTGCCTTTAGTGTTTTCATCAACGAGGACGTGCGTATCGCACGCACGCTGATCGAGGAAAAGACCCAGCTGCGAGTAGCCGAGCTTGGGTACGCGGAAAGCCATTTGGCCCGGCTGCGCGACGGGCGGCCCGAAAGCATAGAGACAAGTTCACTCCATCTCGACGTTTTGCGCGATCTCAAACGTATCCACTCGCACATCTGCTCAGTCGCATATCCCGTACTTGAGGCTGCGGGCGAGCTACAACCGAACCGATTGAGAGACAGCGATGTTGGCGCCGGACAGAATGCAGCCTCAGACTTATTGCCACTTCCCCCACGATCGTCCTGATCATCTGCCCACTAGACGAGCCGGCTAGCTGTTTGGTCATGACTTCTCCTCAATTAGTGCCGCCAATCAAGGCGGGCCTCCGGCTCCGGATCATGCTCAGTAGTCGCCCACAGCAAGAAACCGATCCGTTTTATGCGGTCGTTCTGCTGCCAAGAGCAGCGGTCGGCGATACGACCGCCGCGCCGCCTGGAAGCGTGATGAACTCGCACCGCTTCAATTCACAAATATTCCAAACCTAGGTCATGCTTCCCGGCATGAAGCACCTGATTGAAATCACGGCACCAGTTCGTAAGGGCCAGACCATGGTGCGACCGGCGCGATTCGGTTCAGTGATCACCGACTTATCGGGAACGTCGAACCATTTGTTTTCAAGACGCACGCGATAGTGCCCATCCTTGGATTCCCAATCCGGGTCAGCTACGATCTCGCCGTCAGCCACCGAACAGCAAAGACCATTGCCACTTGCGAGATGATCAAACCACTCTCGCAGAGGAGAGTCCGCGTAGCGGCCATCGAGGTCGCGGCCACTTGCAGCACCAAAAAGACATGCAGCCAAAACACTGACAGTCAAAAGCAAGATGCGTTTCAATTGCGCACCCCCGAGTTTTGTCAGCCAACTTTGCTTCCTGGAGCCTTGTCTTGCATTTCTGTTTGGCGAAAGCAGGGCTGCGAGTCTCACTTTGGTCAGCAGCACTTACGCATGGTCCAAAGGAACTCTGGCTTTTCGTACGGTGTATGTCCGCTTCGGGGCATTCGCGTTATTTTGGCGGTCGGACGATCACTTCCGTTCTGCCCGAACTCCGGACATTCGCAGAGTCCGTCGGCATGTCGAAAACGCAACAGACATACTGTTTATCAGCTCGCGTATTCTTCGAGCCAACTATCGGTGAAGCGAAGCGACTGTAGCGTGCCTTCTGGACACTACAGTCGCGTGTAGGCCACTCTTAGAACCGATAGTTGACGCCAGCCCGGATGGTATTGATGTGGTCCGTACTGAAACCGCTGCCCACGACGTCGATGTAGAGATATTCGAGCTTCGCGGTCCAGTTCTGCGTAAAGCCCCACTCAGCACCGAGGCCAGCAGCCAGTCCAGGTCGCCATGCGGACGCAGAACAATTGGGAAGAACTCCGAGCGTTCCGCAGGGCACTCCCGCGATCGACGTGCCATTGGCGCTGGATTTGACGAATGCCGCGCCGCCCGTAGCGTAGAACAACCAATTATTCATAGCGACGCCGGCGCGTATCCTGGCCGTCCCAATGGCGCTGGTGTTGGTCGCGATATTGAGCGTGATAGGCTGCGGGATGCCGACGATGGTCGGCGTTGAGATGCCGTTGCCCTTGATGTTGGCCCAATCAAGATCACCCTCAATGCCGAGCACGACATAACCTTGCTGGACTTGAGCACCTATGGTGCCGCCGACCATTCCACCATTGATATCGAAGCTCGTGCGGTCGAACCTGTTAGAAAAGGGCGCCAGCGGATCTTGTTGGCCCCAGCCCCAACCGCCGTTCACACCGACATAAAGGCCGGTCCAGTTATAGACTTGGGCCACCACCGGCGCCGGGACTGCCTTGACCGGCATATCGGCCGCATTTGCCGAAACAGCGGCAGCCGCGAGCAACATGAACGCTGCTGATCCCATATATTTGCAAAAAAAATTCATGACATTTCCCCCTTTCAAACAATTTATGTGAAAGGCTAGGGACCGGATCGCGGCTGAAGTTTGTTGTGAATCAAATAGGAACGGATCGATTTCACGTGGAAGGCAATTGGATTCGATCTGTGTTGGAAGCGCTACACATACGTAAGCCGAGCTGACATGCTCGGCAGCCTCGCGGTGCGATATCAACAAGAGATGGGTGATAGCAATTTAGCATTCTCTCCAGCGAGACCATGTAGACAGGCAATATTTCTGTCTGAATCAAAGTCAAGAACACCCATCGAAACACGGGCAACATGGCGGATAATGTAGCCATGGCCGGCAGCGCGTTACGCCATTGCTGATCTGAGATCCTCATTAAGCCGGTAAATGGCTGGCTCAATTCCAGGATGAGGAAGATCGCAGCGGTCGCAGCAAGGGAAAAGATGCAAAGCACGGCGACAGCCCTCGCGCTGCTTTCCGCGAACAGACTGATGCTGGCAAAGATGAGCGTGACCAGCCAATCAGCACGATCAGGAAGGAGACAGGAATTGACCCGCTCGCGTTGGTGAACAAGAGCGGGCAGTTTTTCCGATATCGTGGACTCCGTCAGCACCACTGACGGGTTCACGGTGACCAATGTCGGATTTTTTGCGCGAACTTGATCGAAAACAGGTGCGCGTGTGTGGGAAAGGGTGCAAGCTAAGGTTTACTTACCAAGGAGGTTGCCATGCGCTCGTTCCTCGTCGCCGGTGCCGCCCTCTCAGCTTTCCTCATGCTGTTGACCTTTCAGACGACGGATGCAAATGCAGTCGTCTGCGCCAGAGGCGTCGTGCGCGCAGGCTGCGTCGCCGCCGGCGGTGCAGCGGTCGTGCGTACCGCACCCGTTTGCCACTATGTCGTCGTCAACGGCGTACGCGTTCGCCGCTGCGCCTGATCCAGCTCATATCAGCGATCACGATCCACGCTCCCGCAGCCGGACCCTGGGCAAGGGAATACTCGTGATGAAAGTCCAAGCCGCATTGACCCTCGTCGCCACCCACCGCGCTCACGGGCACGCTGGCCTACCGTTCCTCGCAATTGGCGGCCGAACCCGCACACCCAGAATCGAACAGGGGCGGACTTCCGACATAAGACGCATTCACCGAAGGCATTCGGAATGATGGGAGAATTCGCAAGAGGTGCATGACTATCCGACACTTGCCAACATTAAGACATAGGACGTGCGCGCCGCGATAGGCGGACTTATGGAGAAGCAAGATGATTAGAATTGAAACGATTCTGTCATTAGGTGTTTTTCTCGCGACAACACTGGCGCCCGGGGCGATGGCCCAGCAGATCAACGGCACTCCGGGCTCGCCCAGCGCCACGACCACGATCGACGGGAACCAACTCCCGCCACCGCCTCCGAAATTCGGCGGCGTGATCAAAGAGAGCGCCAAGGACTCGACGCCTTGGTGGCCGCCCCGGGTGGTGCCGCCCAAAGGCGCCCCCAACGTGCTGCTGATCATGACGGACGACCAGGGCTATGGCGTCAGCGGCACATTCGGAGGCGTCATCCCGACACCAACGCTGGACCGGATCGCGAAGGCGGGGCTTCGCTACACGGAATTCAACTCCACCGCGCTGTGCTCGCCGACGCGGGCGGCGCTGATCACCGGCCGCAACCATCATTCGGCAGGATTTGGTGTGATCGCAGAGCTGTCGACAGGGTATCCTGGCTACGACTCGATCATCGGGCCGGAGAACGCGACCCTCGGCAGGATCTTGAGCGCCAACGGCTACGCCACATCGTGGTTCGGCAAGAACCACAACACGCCGGGATTCCAGTATAGCCTCTCGGGTCCCTTCGACCAGTGGCCGTCGGGCATGGGTTTCGACTACTTCTACGGCTTCATGGGCGGCGAAACTGATCAGTGGACGCCTTATTTGTTCCGCGATCACACCCAGATTTTTCCGTGGATTGGCAAGCCCGGCTACAACCTCACGACCGATCTGGCTGACGAGGCAATAGCGCACATGCGCGGCCTCAGCGCGGCAGCACCCGATCAGCCGTTCTTCGTCTACTATGTTCCCGGCGGAAGCCACTCTCCGCATCAGCCGACGCAGGAGTGGATCGATAAGTTCAAGGGCAAGTTCGATATGGGCTGGAATGCCCTGCGCGATCAGATCTTCGCCAATCAGAAGCGGTTGGGCGTGATCCCGGCGAACGCCAAGCTGACACCGTGGCCGGACGAACTGCCGCAGTGGGAGTCGCTATCGCTACTCCAGAAGAAACTCTATGCGCGGCAGGCTGAGGTGTTTGCCGCCTACACGGCGTATACGGACCACGAGATCGGCCGCGTCATCCAGGCGGTCGAGGATATGGGCAACCTCGACAACAAGCTGATCATCTACATCTGCGGTGACAATGGAACGAGCCCGGAGGGCACGCTATCGGGCACATTCAATCAGATGACCGCCTACAACGGCATTCTGGACGTTCCCGAGCCTTTGCAGTTGCTGCACTACGAAGATTGGGGTTCATCGGCAACCTATCCGCACATGGCGGTCGCCTGGTCATGGGCATTCGACACGCCATTCAAGTGGACCAAGCAGGTTGCATCGCATTTCGGCGGAACGCGGCAGGGCCTGGCCATCTCATGGCCTGGTCACATCAAGGACCTGGGCGGCATCCGCCACCAGTTCCACCACATCATCGATATTGTGCCGACGATTCTCGAAGCCACGGGCATCAAAGCACCAACCATGGTCAACGGCATCCAGCAGAAGCCGATTGAAGGCGTGAGCATGGCCTACACATTCGATTCGGCTAACGCCAATGCCCCTTCGGCGCGCAAGACCCAGTACTTCGAGATGGGCGGCAACCGCGGCATCTACAACGGTGGCTGGTATGCGAACACGCACCCGCCGGTGCCGCCGTGGCAGCTGAACGCCAAGCTTCCCGACGTCGGCGACTACAGGTGGGAGCTGTACAACCTCACCGACGATTACTCACAAGACAACGATCTCGCGGCGAAAATGCCCGACAAACTGAAGCAGATGCAGGCGCTGTTCCAGCAGGAGGCGACCAAGTACAATGTGCTGCCGCTTGACAACACGCAGTTTCAGCGGGCGATCACGCGGCGGCCGAGCGCCGTGGCGGGAAGGACCCTCTTTACCTACGTCGGTGAGAACCCCGGCATCCCGCCTGGCAACGCGCCGAGCATCCTGAACAAGTCGTTCACCATTACGGCCGACATCGACGTCCCCGAGGGCGGCGCGGAGGGGATGATCGTCACGGACGGCGGCCGCTTCGGTGGTTACGGCCTTTTCCTGCTCAAGGGCAAGCCGGTTTTCGTCTACAACCTCCTCGACCTGAAGCGCACCCGTTGGGAGGGGGGCGTGGGAGCCCGTGACTGGCTGGGAGATTCGCTAAAACCCGGCAAGCACACGATCGAGTTCGACTTCACCTATGACGGACCGGGCATCGCCAAGGGCGGGACCGGGGTCCTCAAGGTGGATGGCCGGGAGTTCGCCAAGGAAAAGCTCGAACACACCATTCCGTTCCTGCTGCCGGCCGACGAGACGTTCGACGTAGGAGTCGATACCCGCACGCCTGTGGATCGGAGTTATGATATCCCCTTCCGTTTCACCGGCAAGATCGACAAGCTGACTTTCAACCTTGGACCCTCGCAACTCACCGAAGAGGACACCAGAAAGGTGGACCAAACGATCGGCAAGGCGCACGACTAGTAGAGACGAAAAAAGACAGCGATCGACCAGCGGCGCCGCCGCGTGCGGCGCTGCCGGACAGGCCCACGTCCAGAGGCGCGTGTGCCATTCAACGTGAGAAGGGGTTGTCTTTTCTATCGAGATTTTCGGGCTGCGGCATCGCGAGCAGGCGCGCTGCCAGCTTTTGACGAAGGAGCCGCGTGATGAGCCAGAATCACTTTACCCTTGGGTTTCCCCTGAAATCGCCGGCGGATGCAAAGGAGCTGGCAGAGCAGCTTCCGCCCCTGATGCCCGCTCTGTTCCGGGCGACCGATGCCATAGGCCGAGTCCACTACTCGCGCTTTGCAATCCTGAGCGAGAAGACCTTGCTCTTTCTCGGCGACTTTGACGGCCAATTCGATCAGCTCATGGCCGACCTCGCCAAGCTCGCGGGACCGGTGTTTGACGCGATCCTCCGCCATGTTGAGAACCCGCCGACTGTTCCGGTCGCCGCCAACATGGACGCCTTCGTCAAATGGACTGCGGCGCATCTCATCCGCGCGACTAATCTTTACACCGCCTATCCCGACGTAACCGCGAAGGAGATCAAGGCGCTGGCGTCGGCTGCAGACGTAAGCGGCGTTGGCGAACTGCATCCGTTTCTGGTGATCCTGCCTATCAAGTCGACCCTGCACTTCATCGCCGTTCAGCTGATCCTACGCGCAAGAGGGCGCGGGACGACGAAGGATCTGGACAAGGTTGGCACGCCTCACTTCGCCCAATTCGTGCCGCTGGAGGATAACCAGATTGGCTTCTTTACCGTCTATGATGGCTCGTTCGACAAATACATTGCCGATTTCACCAAGAACATCGGGGAGGTCTTCGATCTCATATTCAAGTTCACCAAGAACCCGCCGCCCTCGCCATGCCGAAAGCACCTGCAGGAGTTCATTGACTTTGCGGCAGGAGCAAACCGCACTCCGATCGGGTTCTATCAGGCATATCCGGGACTGTCGGTTCAGGACATCCACGCGCTGATCGCCGACAGCAGGCCGCAGCCCGCTGCGAGCGCATAGCGAAGCAGGCGCGCGGTGAGCCCGGACAGCAACGCAGAAGCAAAGCAAGGCGGAGGGCTGCTCCGCCGCGTGTTCGGGCTAGGCGGGCACGCGACCGCGGGCACCGGTGCTCATTCAGGATCGGGAGCCAGGACCACACTCGACTTCGGCGATATCCAGGGTTTTATCCTGCGTGGCTACAGGATGCCGATGGTGCGGCACTTCCTGCTGACGGTCGGCGTTCCCGCCGAGGCGCGCAGGATGCTCGGTCGCCTCGCCAGCGGCGATGAGTCCGACGCGCCGCAGATCACCACTGCCGAAGATTGGCACGTAGGGTTCGAGCCGGGACCGGGGGACAATCTCGCCGATGTCCCGCGCCGCAAGCCCGACTACTGCCTGAACCTCGGCATCACCTGGCCAGGAATGCTTGCGTTGGAGATCAAGGATCGCGTTCCGGCGCTCTCGTTCAAGTCATTCGGTGCATTTGTCGACGGCGCCGCCGAGCGGGCAAAACTGGTGGGCGATACCGGCGAGAGTGACCCGCAGCATTGGACCGGTGGATTCGGCAAGGGAGGCGACCACGTCCTCGTGACGTTGCACGCCATTGGTCCCGATGCAATGATTTCATATAGCGATCGCCTTTCCGCCCTATTTGCCGAAGGCAACGCCTTTCGGGAAATCTGGCGTGCTGACGGAATGGCGTTGATGGAGTTGAGGAACGGCGAGCCCGTCCCGACCTTCAAGGTTCATTTCGGCTACACCGACGGCATCAGCATGACGACCATTCGCGGCGGTCCGGAGCGATATCCGCCGGACCATCAGCAACCATGTGAATCCTGGCTATTCGTATTGCGCGGCGAAGCCGAGAATTATTTTGTGCCGGAACCTCGGGAACTTGGATTGAACGGCAGTTTCGCCGTCTTCAAGATGATACAAACCGACGTTGTCGGGTTCGAGAACCACCTTCAATCGAACAAGGACAGGATCGACCCTGAACTGCTCGCCGCAAAGATTTGCGGACGCTGGCGCAACGGCATTCCGCTCGCATTGTCTCCTGACACCGATAGCCCGCCGGGAGGAATTCCACCCGAGCAGTTAAACAACTTCGAATACGTGAACGCGGATGGATCGGGCGATCCAAAGGGGTTGCGCTGTCCTGTCGGGGCGCACATGCGCCGCATCAACCCAAGAGGCCAGCCCGTCACGGGCCAGGGGCAGCCCGGCGGCAGCAACAATACGCACCGTCTGATCCGCCGAGGCATGCCATACGGGCCGGTCTACGATCCTTCGCAACCCTACGACGGCATCGAGCGCGGGCTGCTCGGCTACTTCATCAACTCAAGCATTGAGAACCAGTACGAGTTCGTGCTCGGACATTGGGTCAACGACAGCGAATTTGCGGGTGCGGTCAGGCTGCATCCCAAGTCGAAGGACCCAATGATCGGGACACAGGACCCGGCGGAAAGCATTTTCGTGATTCCGCAGCTGAATGGTGCGCCGATCAAGCTCACGGGGTTCTCAAGCTTCACTACGACGAAAGCCGCCGCTTACTGCTTTCTGCCCAGCATCACCGCGATCAGATTCCTCTCCAAACTGGGGTGAGTTGTGAAGGAGGGGTCAACCCCATGCTGTTCCTGACCAGATGGTTTGGAGTGACCGGCAGCGATGCGGAACGCAACCTCACCCGGGAAAGATCTGACTTCGAGGAAATCGTCGAGAAATCCCTCCTGATGCAGGCAAATGCTGCTACCCAACAGCACCGGCCGCTCTGTCGCGGCACGCACGCAAAGGGCGTCTGTGCCCGAGCCCGGTTCGAAGTATTTGACGTTACGATCGATCGAGACCCTGTGCTGGCGACGCGGCTCGCGAGGGGGATTTTCGCAAAGCCTGCCGTTTATTCCGCTGTAGTGCGGTTTGCGAACGCGGACCCGAACGTGAATTCCGATTTCAAGCCCGACGTCCGATCGTTGTCTTTCTCGGTCGACCTTACTCAGGGCGCCGACGCGAATCCGGGCCGACAGGATTTCTCGCTGCAAAACGCAACGACCCTGCCCATCAACGACTCGGCTGCCTTTCTGGCGACCATTAAGCTGTTGACGGCATCGAACCAAGCCGCCGTCATGTGGTCCCTGCCGTTCGAGGACAAGTTGAGAGTGCTCAGAACGCTCACGCTGGCAGAGTTGCAGGCGCGCCAGACAATCAAACCTTACCAGCGACTGCGCTATTGGAGCACGGTCCCGTTTCGTCACGGACCCATCGATGTTGTGAAGTATTCGGCCACGCCGTCTCCGGACAATCCGGCGCGTCCTCTGCAAAGGAGCAATCCGAAGGGTCTGCAGGACGAACTGATCCGGCACATCACGGAGGATGGTAAGATGGGCACGTTCGACTTTGGGGTCCAGCTTCTCGACGTCGACAGGATGACCTATTGGGGCAAGCGTCAGGACGCCAGCTTCTGGATCGAAAATGCGAGCGTCGAGTGGAACGAAGCTCAAGCCCCCTTCCACACAATCGGGAGGCTTACCCTCCAGCCGAAGTCGCAGCTTTCGCCTGAAGAGAGTGATGCAACATATTTCGATGTCACAGGAAACTCGACGCCTGACAGCACGCCCGTTGGGAGTATCAATCGCGCCCGCAGGCCAGCAGAAGTTGCCAGCAGAAAGGCTCGCATAGGCGCAGGCAGTTGCGTGACATAATCACTTAATCACTTACCGTGCTGCTTACCCTCTGAGGCCGCCTACTTGCCGGACGTTGTGGATAGAGGTTAGCGGCTTCGCTGGAATCATGTTTTTCGCATATAGCGAAGGTCCATAATCCATCTCCGCCTCCGGCATATCTCAAAAGTGAAAGTGCCAATGACGGAAGTGGAGCGGCCTATTCGATGATCTGGTGCTTCGTGCTGCCGCCGATCCTGGAAATCCTGTCGCTGATCCTCCGCCTGGTCGGATCGTGAAAGACCGGCTCTTGATGCTTGCCCGCCATGCTCCAGCTTGCCTGCGTTGCTGCCGATGATTTGCCTGTCGGGCAAATCAGGTGATCGTTTTTCCGCGTGACGCTGCGCCGGTGAGGCCTGCAAGCTGCAAAAATCGCGTGCGCCTAAAACTCAATTTGCTGAAGCGCTTCAATCTGATTTGGGCTGTCCAGTCCTGCTTGCCCAAAATAATCCGCTTTTGTCCGCCCTCGATCGGTGGCTTCTTCTGCGTTGTCCCGCCTCGATCAGAGGGGCGTACGCGTCGTCACGAACGTTGGGTGCGGGATGCGATGGACGCTTTGGCGGCGCAAGACGAGCGGCGTGTGAAGCGGACGGCGAAGTCGTGTGGTCCTGACGCCCCGACGCTGGCGTCAAGTTTCGCGGAAGCATCCGCGAGGCGACGGTGGCAACAGAGCCCGGTCACCGAGGAGAGCGCGAAGGAAACCGTTAAAACCATTGCGCAGGAAACGCCGGGTGATCTCGGCCGAACCTGTGGTGACTACTCGTGTGCTTTCTACCTTTGCACACGAGGCTTCTGTAACGGGCCTCGAAGAGTCAATCCCCTTTTTGCGTCATCCACTCGCCGGGCACTGGCTTCTGTACGGGATCGGCGCAGGGCCGTCGCCTGATGGGGTTCATAGAGGAACAGGTCGGCCA
>JBKQRS010000509.1:0-2666 GCA_052143915.1 Bradyrhizobium sp. | reverse complement strand
GTGTTGATGCCGCGCACTTCATCCTCGCTGGTTTCGATCACGACGGCCTCCAATCCCAGGTCCCGAACGACTGTCACCGCGTCGGTCAGATAATATTCGCGCTTGCTGTTGGCATTGTCGATCTTCTCAATGATTTCGAGTGCCTTGCGGCCGTCAAAGGCCATCACGCCGGCATTGCAGAGTGTGATCGCGCGTTCCGCTGGCGTGGCGTCGGCCTGCTCGCGGATTGCCACCAAACGGTCGCCCTCGACCAGGAGCCGGCCGTAACCGGTTGGATCGACGGCGCGAAAGCCGAGCACGGCAAGCGCTGCGCCATGTTTCAGAGGCGCGCGCAGGCGCTCGAAGGTCGCGGACGAAATCAGCGGCGTGTCGCCGAACGCGATGAGCAGATCGTCCGCGCCGCGGGCGATGGCGTCGCGGGCCGCCAGCACGGCATGCGCGGTGCCCAGACGCTCGCGCTGAATGAAAGTCGCGGCATCCGGCCGAACGCGTTTGGCCGCTTCTTCGACCGCCGCGTGATCCGGTCCGACCACCACGGCGATTGCGGCGCCACTTCCCTTCGGGGCAGCGCCAAGCACATGCGCCAGCAGCGACTGGCCGGCCACGGGGTGCAGGACCTTGGGGGTCGCGGACCGCATGCGCGTGCCCTCGCCGGCCGCGAGCACGATGGTCAGGCTGGTCCTGCCAGTCATCCTGTTCCCTTGTTGCCGCGGCGAAAGTCGCGCCGCCGTCCTCGTGCCGTCCTCATAAAGCGTTTTCGTCCCGCATGGAAACCCGGAATCAGCCCCGGTGGAACGTCCCAGGGGATACAAGATGAAGGCGCATTTCCTGTTAATGTTTGCGTCGTGATTCGGTCTGGGGCCTAAGGGGGGCCGAAAACTTCGCATGGCAAAGGATTCCGACAATCTAGCGGGCAGCTTCGCGACCGAGAATACCGGCGGCTTGATCGCCGGGCTTTTGGCCGAGGAGGATGAATTCGACCGCCGCACCCTATGGCGGCTCGGATCGTGGGCGGCTGCGTCCGTCGGCGCGGTCATCATTGCACTCGTCGCCAACCAATCATCCATCGGATGGCGGCACGAGCAGATCGCGTCAGCCGATCTGGTGCGGCAGTCGCAGCAGATTCAGTCGGTCGCCAAAGAGAACCAAAGCGAGGCCCGGCGTCTGGCCTCTGCCATCGAAACATTGAACAGCGATCGCGACCGGCTGTACTCGCGCGTCGCCGTTCTGGAACAGGGCCTGGATTCGGTTACGGGTGCGATTGCGCGGCAAAATTCACCGGCACCGCCGCCGCAAGCGGCCTCGCCCGCGACATCTCCCGCTCCGGCCGCCGCTTCAGGCCCTGCCGTGTCGGCTGAACCGCCAGCGACCACGCCGAAGCCATCACCCGCGCCCATCGTGTCGCCGGTGGCCGCGACGACGCCCACCGCAGCCGAAAAACCCACCGCGGTTGCCACTCAAGCAGAACCTGGCCCAGCCCCGGCGTCACCGGGCGCGCAAGCGGCCTCAAACGCCCCGGCTGCAACGCCGCCGATGCCGCTGGTGGCATCGAAATCGATGATGGGGCCGCCTGATCCGGCGGCCGCAAAGCTGATCGAACCCAGCCCGCCGTCAAAGACGGTCACCGCGGCGCCGATACCCGAGGTGGTGGCTTCAAATCCGCCCGCCGAAGAGGCGGCCGAGGCGGATGCTGCCGCGGCAGCGCCAAAACTGGCGGTCCAGCGCACCGAATTCGGGGTCGATGTTGGCGGTGCGAATTCGCTTCCCGGCCTGCGCGCGCTCTGGCGTGGACTTCTTAAATCGAGGTCGAATGCGGCGTTGACGACCTTGCGCCCGATCATCGTGATCAGAGAAGGCAGCAACGGACTTGGCATGCAGCTGCGGCTTGTGGCCGGACCGATCAGTAATGCAGCGGCCGCCGCAAAAATCTGCGCGGCGATGATCGAAAACGATCGGCCCTGCGCGACTACGGTGTTCGAAGGCCAACGCCTGGCTGTGAACGCCGATGAGCCGGCGGCTGCCGCCGACGCCAAGGCCAATGCCAAGGCCGACACCAGGCCTGACTCCGCAACCAAGCCCGCCATGCACAAACATTACACCCCAAAGCACGCCGCAAAGGACGAATCTGCCGAAAAACCTGAGCCATCCACGCTGTCATTGATCTTCGGCAAGCGATAGACTTCCAAAAATTACACTACTTCAATGGCTTAGGTTTTGCTTTTCAAGCTTTTTCGGGATGCGACAGTCGCACAGCCGGCGTTGCCTTGCCCGGAATTGCACCGCATATTCGCCGTGGTATTCGCGCTTGCGCGCCCGGCGCAAAAATGAGTACCGGTCTTACGTACAGACGGCGTGATTGGTCAGGCGCACTTTCCTGCGGCTGGCCGGGATCCACTTAGCGGGAAATGACCGAGTGAAGAAAGCTCCGTTTCGGCTGACGCCCTATCAGGTGCAATGGCTGCTGGTCGTCGGCTTCGTCACCATCGGTTACGCGCTCTATCTGCGCTACCTTGCGATCGAGTTTTCGGGCGTGGCGCTGGCGTGTGATGCCGGCCTGCAGACCATGCTCTGCAAGTCGCGCCTGCTCGCGACCTACCTGTTTCGTCATTCGGTATTCGGTGTCGTTGCGCTGATCATTGCGACGCTCCACGTAATACGGCCGTCGA
>JBKQRS010000508.1:0-22667 GCA_052143915.1 Bradyrhizobium sp. | reverse complement strand
ACCGCCCGCAGCGAGCTTGAGAAGCTGCTCTGCGACGGAAGCTTGTATCTCGCAGCTACGCTGCTGTTTCGGAAGACCAAGAACCACCTCGTTCAGGACGGTCTTCAGGCGAACAATCTCCTCAGGGTCCAAAATATTGAGCGTGATTTCAGCCACTTCGTTACCTCCATGACTGCTCCGATTGCTTCCGGCTGGAGCGGTTGCCGGGTGGGCCTTGCACCCACTGGAAAGCGCCGCCTTGTCACGGCGCACGCCAAAAGCGGAAGTCGCCGTTCATCATCCGCCCGATCCTGATCGGATTATTGTGGGCGGCTTTGCTGCTTCGACCTCAGCTGCCCATGCCTTCCAGTATGCCTCGATTCGACCCGTGAACACCCTTGGCGAGTCTTTGTAGAGCGTCCGGCCAAGAGTGAACGCCTGACGCCTGAGTTCCTCGCGCTGACGGTCGATGACATTGAATACGTCTTTCAGGATGCGATGGCCACCGTAAGCGAGCGGATCGGCGGCGAGCGTCTCGCGAAGAATGGCCAGATCGTGATCATCACCGAGCAGTTGCACCAGTCTCTGATTCCGATCGCCCAGCTCCTTCTCGCTGCCCGTCCATGCGGCCTCGAGAAGTTGCAGTTGACCCCAAAGATGCCTGGCTTGCTTGCGCCATTCGTGGAGATTCTCCGTGCTTGAGTTTTCTGCGGCCAAAGCGAGCGCGCGATGACCTGTCTGGTATGTACGCCGGAGGCCACCCTCCAGGGCGGCCCAACCGTTGCGCTCGATCCTCCAGTCCGGAAGTCTCGTGAGCGCGCGGTTGGCGACTTCTGCCACCGCAGCGAATGCTCCGTCCTCGAGTGCGCGGCGGGTCACTTCCTGGTGATTTGCGAGCAATGTCTCATGAATCTTCGCAAATGCTCCCCGCTCGACCGCTTCGGCGGCCTGCTGAAGCGTGAGCTTATCCACGGCCTCGACCAGCACTTCGGCGTCGCGAACCTCTCTGAGCAGCCGACCGGCGTCGCGAAAACACCAGTTCTCTTCGCGGTAGATATCGTCGCCGAGATCCTCGCGCACAAGGCGGAGAGCGGCCCGCACTTTCTTGAAGCGTTTGCGGACGTCCCTGGGGGCAGCCTCGTCCTTCGATTCGTCGCGCTGGTGTGACTCACTTTCCGCGCCCAGACGGTCGAGCGCCTTTTTGATCTGGCGCTTCACGTTGCGCCTGATCCCATCGCTCACCGACTCTTTCGCCTTCAGTTGAAACGCCATGTCACCACTCCAATCTGGACGGTGGGCCGCGAGAATTGTTGGTGCCTCAGGGAGAAAGGCCAATTCTTCGCGTGCACAAAGACCCATACGACCACGACTGTGAAGAGAGTAAGCAAAATGATCGCAGTCGTGCGCCACTTGCTCCGATTCACCGCCTTCTTGGTCAAACCGCCGGGGCCGACCACATAGAGCGATCGGAACCGGACGACGGAATGATCGAGCGCGACATTCGTTGCCGGTCGGCTGTCGGACGGGACTCCGATGAGGACGCATACACTCTGCGCCCAAGAATCGCCACGCCCGGATGACGTCATTCGATGAAGCAGAGCGCTTGCATATGCCTTGTCTTCTTCCGATAGGCCGGCATACGTCAGTTCGAATCTCGGGCGTTCAAGTGGTTCGAGAATGAACGGGAGTCCGAGGTGAACCACTCGTCCCGAAGAGTCGCGGCCGGCCGTGGCCGATACGGAAAAGAGCTGCTTGTTTCCATTCCAGTTGGGAACCGTTGCGCAAACAGAATCTGCGCGAAGGCCTGTGGTCCGCATTTCTCGAGGAGCTCCGTTGGTACACCGTGCGAAAACCCCTCAGGGCGGAGCTTCGGATCGAGAATCTGTCTGAGCGGTCGGATCGTTTCGCCGTCGCTCGCAGGAACCTCATCTTTCTGATCGCGATTAGGAAGAATCCAGTAGGCACGCATCGCGATCACTCCGCCTTCTTGCGCTTCACGGTGCCGTGGAACCCAGAATAGACAGAACGAAGGGCATCATTGATCGCGCGCGTGTAGATTTGCTTGTTCTTCATCGAGATCAAGGTCGCGCCGGTATAGCTCGACTCGTAAGGGTGCAGCACGTTTTTGACTGTTGCGTTGAGCGCACGGAGATCTTCTGCCAGCTCCTCTGCCAACGATCGATAGTCGATATGACTCTCGATCTCCTCGTCGATCTTGTTGATCAAGATGTGAATAAGCGCGCCCGACTTGAGATGCGGCATTGCGGTCTGCAGCCAATCGAGGTCTTGTCGAATTCGCCGACCCTTGAGGTACCTCTTCTTCGATAGATCGTTGACGGTCATCATATAGAAGACCACGTCGGCGTCCGCACATACGGAAAGCCACCCCGACGGCGCGTCGCGGTAGTCTGTCTCGCCTCCAATATTGATCACGCCCTTGCAAGTGATATCGATGACTTGATGGTTCGAAAGGGCCAGCTTCACCCTGAAGGACTTGACCTTCTCGCCCATCGGCGAGTTCGAATGGACCTCCGGAATCTCTCGGTTCTGCAGCCGAGACAGGAAGCTATCTTTGCCGCTGGCCGTCGGACCGATTACCGCAATCCTCTTCCCTGACCACCAGTCGAGCGCCCCTTTCACCAGGCGAACGAAGTGCCTCTCGATGCCGGGAGAAGATGCCAAGAACAAGAAGGCGCGAAACACAGTTAAGGCCGCCGGCATCGGTCCTCATCCTTTCGGTCCGCTCCCGCAGCCAAGAGCCGCAGTGAACGCCGCAATTCGATGGTCGAGGCAGGTGCATCGGGCAAATGGGCAGTGGTCGACGTGAACTCGTTCTCCGAACTCTCAATGCCAGGTCGGAGATGACGTGCCGGTATCTTGACAAGCGGAATCGTTCCCGCCAGCACCGCCAAGCAGGTGGCCCCATTGTTGATGATGGCGGCCATAGGCGGGGCAATAAGTCCACACGCACCCAAGGCGATCGCAATGGCGTTTGGCACGATGATGATACCCAGATTCTGCCGAACGCTAGAGATGGCTCGGTCGCCGATCTGGAATGCCTTCTCGAGTCCTACCAGGCCGCGATCGAGCAACACCACATCGGCGGTCTCAAGTGCGACGTCGTTGCTGCCGGCGAACGAAATTCCCACGTCCGCTGACGCCAGTGCCGGCGCATCGTTGATGCCGTCGCCCACCATGGCCACGACACGGCCGGCTGCCCGCAATTTTCTCACATACTCGGCTTTTTGTTCAGGGAGGAGACCGCCCACGGCCTCGTCGATTCCGACCGTGCGCGCGACGTTCTCCACCACTTCGGGGCTGTCGCCCGAAAGGAGCACGATTTTTCGCCGGCCATCGCCTCGCAGCCTTTGCACGATAGCCGCGCTCTCAGGACGAGTGCGGTCGGAGTAGGCGACTAGTCCGATTACTTCCTCGTCGACTGCGACGCAAAGACTTGAGTTGCCGTCCTTTTTGAAACGGGCAAGGTGCTTCTGGAGCGAGATACCGATGTCGAGATTTTGGCTCTCCATCCACGCCGCGCGTCCGACTCGCACGCGACGGCCGTGGATCCGCGCGGACAGTCCCAGTCCTACCGCGTACTCCTCGTTTCCCGGATCCGGCTCGATCAGTCTAATATCTTGTTCTCTCGCGTAAGCCTTCAGCGCTTTTGCGACGGGATGGTCGTGCCTCGCCTCCGCGGAAGCACTCAATGTGATGAGGGTCGATTTCTTCTCGCCTCTGGCGGGAACCACCTTGACCACTTCCGGCACGCCGCGCGTGAGCGTACCGGTCTTGTCGAAGATGATGATGTCGGTCTTCGAGAGTCGCTCGAGGTACTGAGCGCCCTTGACGAGTACTCCTTCGCGTGCCGCAAGCGTCATGGCGGTCATCGCGCTCGTCGGCACCGCGATGCGAAAGCCGGTTCCGAAGTCGGTGATGAGCACGCACACCGCGCGGTCCACGTCGGAAGACAGAACGGCAGCGAGCGAGGCGACCCCGAACGTCGGAAGAACCAGCTTGCTCGCAGCTTCAAGCGCCTCGCGCTGCAACGTGAGCGGTTTCGATCCCACGGTGTTCAAGATTCTCTCGATCTTCGCGGCCTCGGTGTTCTTGCCGGAACGTTCCACTTCGACAACGAGTTGACCCTCGGCCACGAACGTAGAAGCGAACACCGGATCGCCCTCCTTCTTCGGAAGCAAGCGCGATTCGCCAGTGAGCGCCGCCGCGTCCACTTCCGCCAAGCCCGAAACGACCTTGCCGTCGGCGACGATGCCATGCCCGGCATGGACGATGAAATGGTCCCCGGCCAGGAGATCGCTAACCATTACCGTTTCAATACCGCCGTCCGGAAGAACCCGGAGCACTTCCTGTTCTTTGCGCCGCATCAACATCGAAAGCGCGGAACGGGCTTGGCGAGCAGAGATGTCGAGCAACATATCGCCGATCCCCACCATCCAGATTACGAAGGCGGCGGTAATATGCCGACCCGTGGCGAGCGCCGCGAACGTCGCCGCTACATCGAGAAGATCGATGCTGATCTCTCCTTTGCGCAGCGCTGCGATGCTACGACCAAGAGGCCGTGCTGTGTTCAGCGTAATTGCCGCGGCCAGCGGCCACCAAAAAGGCGCGGCCCCGATGAAGCACGCGATGAGAGTCGAAGTGCCGGCCAAAGCGCCACCCCACCGAATCGGAGTTGGCTTGTGCCATTCGCGTGTCCACTCGTCGGGGTTGCTCTTCAGCAGCTTTTCCAGAATGAACCCCTCGCTCGCCTTTTCGGGGTCGTAGTCCACGAGCGTCGTGCGACTGCCGGGCAGGTGCTTGGTACGCTTCACTCCGGGAAGGCCGGTGGTGAGCATAGCCAGCGTGGCGAGCTGCCGTTCACTGATGCCAGTTACCTCGAGACGTACACGCCCCCTTAGCGAGTGCACCGGCTTGATATTGAATGGCTCGGGCTTGGTGCGGTTGAGCGCGTGGATCTTGTCTCGCAGACTGCGAATGAACCGACCGGAAAGAGCAGCTCCATCGTCGTATTCAACGTAGAACGTTCCCGTGGCACTTCGCTGCTCGAAACGAGCTACATCGATCCGCTCGGCCAGCCAATCTTCGAGCGCATTTGCCTCGGCTGAATCCTTACGCGCGCCAGTGACGCAGGCGCGACCGCGTCCCCTCTCAAAGACCTGCAGTCCCTCGTTCATTGCGTTGCTACTCTTATCGTGGGAGTCATCGCACATTCACAACTAGTTTCGCGCGCAGAACCGTCGCGCTTCGTGCAAGCGCACGAATGCCGTAGCTGCATCACCTCTGTCGCGCTGTCTTTCTGACCGTCTTTTTTGCCTGAGCTCTTGGTTCTCGGGTCAAGACTTTATCGATGTTCCGCTCGATGTAACCGATGAACTTACCCTTTAATGGCATCAACAAAAGACCGAGAGTTACTTCGAGCCGGATTTCCGATCCGGTCACGTGCACCTGGCCATCGACACCTGAGCGATGAAAGCGCAGCGTGTTGCCATGCCATTCAGTGCTGAGGGCGTACTCGGCAGCAAGTTCGTCGGCCACTTTCTGCACCCGTGCTTTTGCTTTCGCGATCGGCAGCGAGTGGCCTTTGACAAGCGTGAAATCGGACATGCGGTCTCCGCGCAGAATGTCAGCGTCGATTGTCCAGCCCTTCCGGATTCAGGAGCGACGGCAGACACGAGCCGGTCAGCGCATTGGTGATCTCCAGCGATGCCGCTGCGTACGCGCGACTGCGATTGTGGGGCGGCAGCATGACCTTTTTAAGTTCGAGCAAGCCCTTGTTCTCGAAGAAGACGAGCCCAGTGGCGGCAAGACCGCCGCTCTACAAGGCAGAAACACCCGCTACGTCGTCCGCCACTGTCGAACGCCGTTGCAACCGGACTCCTCTGCAATTGCGCCTCACCCATGATGTGACGCACCGCCTGCGAAGTCCTTTTCACTCTCGCTCTTCTCGCTCTCGACCTCGAGAAATCTCGCGGTACGCGATGTAACCGGCTGCCCCAGCGAGCGCTGCCGGGCCCAAACCGAGCACCGTAGCAGCAATCAGGGCGCCGCCCGCTGCCGCCGCGATGCCGACCACAGTCCGTTGTGGCGAACCGGTGGGCAAGAAGGATTCAATTGTCGCTAATCCGTTTGTCACCGCCGGCTGGACATTGTCCGACGTCGCGGTTGTCTTCTTCCCTGCTTTTTCCTCGGTCATGGTGTTCTCTCCAATATTGGCTCTTGGGCACCGACACTGTGTCGCTGTCTCTCGGCATTTCGGTTAGCTGTGTCGCACATGCTTGACTGCTGCCGCACTCAGCATGCAGTGAAGGGGGCCAGAGCCGTCTGTGCCGTTTTGAACACCATGCCCTCTGGCCACCCGCATTCGCTTGATTCAGCCCAAACGGACGGAAATTGCGTTTGGTGAAGAAAAACCTCTGAGATAACGGAGGGCCCCCACACCGCGGGCTAACCATAGTCGGGCCTGCGAGCTCGAGTTCATCCGTTGAACTGATAAACAAGTAAGACTCTCGGAAATCAGAAGCAAGGCCGGAAGAAACACTTGCGATATAGGAATCTCATAAAGGTTCGAAGGGCATTTCATTAAGCCCTTCCTTCTGTTGATTTGTTGTCACCGGACGAAATCGCCGATCATGAAATCCGCATTGACTGCGTGGATGTTCATGAAATAGCTTGCCTGTGCCCGCGATTTCGGCAGGAGCTGATTGTGGCATCATCATCGAAGATCACGTTACTCGCAGTCGGCGTCGGATTTGCCGCGGGCTGGGCTATCAGAAGTCTCGCGGACTCGCCTCAAGGCGCCGGCGTAAAACTTCTGGAGATTGCGCTGGACGCCAAGGAGCGAGTGGGCCGCTGGGTGGCGGTCGAGGCAGAGCGCCTGGAGGATATGTTGGCAGAGGCTCGCATGAAGGCTGAGCCGGACATCCCCCGTCCGAATAAGGCTAGTAACGGATCTGGAGATGAGAGCCAGTCTGGGAATGAGCGTGTCAATCCCAGGCGTCGAGGTCCCCGGCCGGTAGAGCCCGAGGAGCGAGCATAGCGGGGCCTATCTATAAGCGACGAGCAACGCCGCCAACTGGGATGCATCGGCGCCGATATGGCAAGCTTGAGTCACTCCGAACAAGAGGCCACGCTCCCAGGCTCCGACTCCGAGAGCCGGGAACATCCCAAACGTATCGATAAACCGCTACGCCTGGTGCACCATCATCCGGGGTATCTGCGAATTCGAGCAGAGGCATTCGTCCAACCGGAAGACAGCTCGGTGGTTGCGGCGCAGACCGCAGCCGAGAATGCTCCTGGGTTTCGCTCTTGGTCTCTCAACCCAAAGACCGGAAGCGTCGTGGTCGAATATGATCCCGCTACGCTCGATGCCGACGATCTCCTCAAGCGCATCGCAAAGAGCGCGGGATTCCGAGGCGTCGAGACATCGACCAGCGGCAAGAGCAATCGCCAGGAGCTGCTGAGCGCGTTCCTCGATAGCGTGCAGGGCGTCAACCGAGTCGTTAGCGAGCTGACAGGCGAAAGAGCAGACCTGCGAGAGTTGGTGCCGCTCACACTCCTCGCACTCTCCGTCGTGTCCTTCGTACTCGATAAGGATCGCGGCCGCCTGCCAGACTGGAACAACACCCTCTACCATAGCTATCGCGTCTTCATGCAATGGCATCGAAGAGAAACACGAACCCGCGAAAGAGCCGCCCGGCAAGAGGAGGAGGCCGGTGGCTCTCACCACGAGAGCGGCATCAGGCTTTGACGATACCCTTGATGATCAGACGGCCTGCCCGGCCAAGCTGATTCACAAGATCGCGCAGGTTAACGCCCTCTTGGCCGACCCGAAGGCGATCGAGCTGCACAAGCTTGGCCTCGTCGAGTTCGACCGCGATCCGCGCCCAGAGGGCGTCGAGGTTATAGGGCTCCCTCCCGGGGGGCATGGCAACCGGCACGATCGCGTCCACCGGTAAGTCGAGGGTGCGGGCCGCGGCATCCAAAGCGGCGCGGATCGCCCGGGCCTTTGGCCCAGCCGGCGCGGTGATATCATAGGGCGGCCTCCACTCTGCCGCGGGACGCAGCTCATCTACATGCGTCAGCGCCAGAAGAACGGGCGGAGCCCGCCGCGTAAGCTGCGCCTTGGCCCAACCACGAAGATCATCCAGGCCTTTGCGGTCGGGCTCGCGCGCCGGCTGCGTGGCGGAGGCGACCCACATGATGATGTCGGCACGCTCGGCCTGCGACAGTAGCTCCGGCACCGCCTCTGCGCGCTCGCCGATGCCCGGGATATCGACGAGCATTACCGTGGGACGGCCTTCTACGTCGAGCAAGTATTCCCTGGTGCTCAAAGTTGTCGGCAATGGTCCAACGGCACATCGTATCTCCTGTGCCATTGCGTTCAGGAGGCTGGACTTTCCCGCGCTGACTTGGCCGATCAGGGCGATCCGCACCGCCGCGACCGCCTCGGGGCCGCCGGCCATATCAAGCTCACGCGCGGCTCGTATTTCATCTTCCGACAGAGCAAGTCGGCCGGAATATAGGTCGATGGAAGCGCGGCCGATTTCGAGCACAAGCATCCGGGTCGCGTAGGCGCGCAGACGATAGGAGAAAACCTTGGCGGTCTTCTCCATGATCACGGCGCTTGTCTCCTGGCCGGCAGCCTGCAGCGGATTCAGCGCGACACGGATGACGCGCCATAGGCCCAAGCCCAGGTGCCACCCCGTCTGTGCGACCGCGCCATAGCGCTCGGTTTGCCGCTGCACCCACAGCAGGTGGCTGAGCCTCACCGCTCTGACCCCCGGGATGTGGCGGAGCGCCTCACGGCGCACGTCCCGAGACAGCCGCTCCGCCAGCAGCAAGACCTCGGGCAAGCTGAATTGCGCCCACGCGGTGTGCGCCTCCGGATGGAAGCGGCGCGCAACGACTTCAACTGTCTCACGGGCGCTGGCGAGGAGCGGTTCCATTTCGGTAAAGGAAAATGGCGGTGTGGCGTCCGCAATCGCGAGCACGTCGGTCCAGGCGTTTCGCTCAACGACATTCCAGCCACGCGAGGGTTCGGCCAAATCGCCGAGCGCGAGGCGAGCCTCCTCGTTGGCCCGCCGCCGGACAGACCTCGACAGGGGCCAAGCCAGTAGCCCGAGGAAGGCGGCTGCCATCGCCCAGACCCAAACATGCCCACCCTGCCAGAGCCACACTACGCCGAGTACGAGGAGAGACAGCCACGGAAGTGCGACTGCAAGGAACAGGAGTATCTCCGGCCAATAGCGGGGTGGTTTGCCGAACCTCATGCGCGGTCTCCCGGGCGCTCTTTTGCGCGACTTTTGGCCCGCCGGAGCCCCTCCGCAAGTCCATCCGCGAAGGCGCGGCGCACTTCGTCGTTGGGCGCCGTCAGGCCGCGGCGCTCGTAGGCCAGCCAAACGCATGCGGCTTCGCCGATGCCGACGGTCACTGCGAAAGCTGCCGCCGCATTGATCGCCCCGGCCGCCACGGTTCCGACTATCGGGATGGACTTGAGGATCTCGCGGAAGCCGTATCTGAGAATCCACCAGGCGAGCGCACCTCCACCAACGGCCCCGCTGAACTGCGCGAAGGTGCTCGACGTCCACGCGACCCCGTAGCGGGTCGCCAGCGTACGCAGCATGATCGCGAGGACTCCGGCGAGACCGCCCATGCCGACGATGGGGATCGGAATAGCGCCCGCACCAGCCGCGGCAGCGCTGTAGCCGTAGATCAGTGGACGCGCTTTAGCCCGTATCCGATCGCTCTCGGCGTCGGCCCGCGCGAGGTGCAGCGCCTCGAACGCGTCGGGCCCGGCCTCCTCGAGGACGCGCCAAAGCATCTCAAGCCCAAAGTCGTGGGGCGGAAATCCGTCATCCGGCATGGTGAAGTCGAGTGGCACGAAGCGCGGCTGCGGGCCGGGCAAGCGGTCGAACAACCGACGCTGGTGGGCAAGTGCTTGCCGCAATGCGTGCGGCGCTGAGGCAAGCGCCTCGTCCTCCGAGCCGCCCGTATAAGGATATGGTTTCGGATGCCCTGTGCCCGCGGGGTAGAGGCGGTGCAGGCCCGTCTGCGCGACGACGACCGGCCAGTCGGGATGGCGGCGGCGCGCCTGTCGCAAAGCGCGCAATACCTTATTCTGAACTGGGTCCGCCACCTGCATCACGACCAGCACGAGATGTGACTGCTCTTCACACCAGGCAATGTCCTTCGCTGGGTCGTAGCGCGCCTCTCCGAGCCCTCGCGTATCGAGAAACCGAAGCAGCGGGGCTTCGGGCGGCACGTCATAGAACGCTGCCGTTCGCGTGCAGGGCTCAAACCCTTCCCCGACCTCGGCGCGCGGGTCGCCCGTGAGAGCGGCGACAATCGCTGTCTTGCCTGCGCCGGTCTTCCCAAGGAGCCACACGACGGGCGCGATCGCCTGGGCACGCTTGCGAGCATCCTCCGTGCTGGCGCCCGACCCGCCGATGTCCCCGAACAGAACCTCGCTGATGGCCTTCCAGAGCCGGTCGAGAAGTTCCATAATTTCAGCTTCCTCAGGTGGCGCGGCGATATTGAGAAGCCGAGCTAGCGGAGCTGGTCTGGCTCAAATCTCGCTGCGCAGTATCTGAGAGTCTGACCCGAAATGAAGCAAGCAAATTCAACAGTTTCCGGTCGCACGCGAGTGGGGGGTGGGATTGTTCGATTTTGGCAAGATGCACCATCTCGCTTGAGAAACAGACCTAAGCGACGGCGTTGCGTCCACCCGGTAGATGCCTGCGGCGCATATTGGGAATCGAATGTCGCGCGCCATTCAGGATAAAATTGCGAACCATTATGTAATTGAAATCACTTGGTAATTTTGGATGACCCTTGCAAGCGAGCGACCAACGTTCGGCGAGGTTGAGGGAAACCGCTCTGGCGGGAATGCAGCGCCGCAACCCGGAGGCAATTAACTAGTTCGCCGCGCCACTCGATAGAGCAATCACGACTCCGGCGGCCATCATGCGATTACTATACGGTGGCTCTTTCGTCCGTCTCGCTTCTTTATGTCGTTTTGCCTATGTTGCAGACGTTGTCGTTCAAAACTCTTTCTCAAGCGAGATCGTGTCATGCTGATCCACCCCAAGTGCGGTGGCCCTTCGATCGCATGGAGAGCAAATCCGACCTGCGGAGATGGTCATTCCAGGCAGTGACCCGCGGCCAGTATTATTGAACTCAACCTGAGTGGGCAGGCCTCGCGACAGCGACCACTCCACGTTCAACACGCAGACTAGACTTGCGCGAGACGCTGGTTGGCGATCAGCCGGCTATCCCTGCCTCAGCTCCAAATATTAGTTAAACCAGAATGGTGACATCATGACTTCCTCTCGTTCCACTCCGGCAGGCGATCGCATCATTGAACCGATGATCGCGCTTGCATGTTGCTCGAAGCAGCACCGGATCGTCGTAGCCGGTTCCAAGGGCGTCGAGCTGATGCTGGAGCTGCAGCGCCGCGGCTATGTTCGCGCGGCAGCCACGGCGAACTGCGGCCATCCGGCCGGCCAATACGACGTGGCGTTAGTTGATTGGCGGCGGCGTACGTTCAAGTCCCTTGAGGTCGCGCTCGACTGGCTGGTGGGGTTCTTGAGCCCCACTGGTGTGCTGGTCGTCTGGGTCGACCCCCAAAAGGCCACGGCCAACGAAGCCCTTCGCCAGTCTTTGGAACGGCGCGGCTTTGTGATTGAGGCCGGAACTGTTCACGACTGCGGCTGCGCCGTTTCGGCGCGGCGGCGCGAAATGACTCCGATACGCAAAGCCGCGTAACCAGCCATCGCCCTCCCGCCGTTGCACGGGCGGCCTGGCCGCCTGTGCCACCGTGAAAACGCGTGAGGGATGCGCCAGACATCAGAAGGAGCCGGCAAGGGCCGCATCATGGAAACCAAACCGCCCGTTCCGCGCGCGATCCTCGTCAGCGTCCAGCTCCCTGATGTCGATGACATCGCGCATGCCGCGAGCATCGCGGAACTGGGCCGTTTGGTGACGACGCTCGGTTACGAGGTGGTCGGCACGATGTCGCAGAAGCGCGACGAAGTCGACGGCGGGACGGTACTCGGCAAAGGGCGGCTTGAGGAACTCGCGGCGATGACCGGCGGCACGGGCATCGTCGGATCGATGGCGATACCGCGGAAATCAAAGGCCCGCGCGCGCTTTGAGGACCCCGACGCGAAGAAGCCGAGCGCCATGCAAGTCGAGCCTGATCCGGAGGCGCTGCCACGGCCGGAGTTCGTGATCGTCGATCATGACATCTCGCCGAGCCAGGCACGCAACCTCGAGCGCGCAACTGGCGCGCAAGTCCTGGATCGGACCGGCGTGATCGTGGAGATATTCCACCGTCATGCGCACAGCCGCGAGGCGAAGTTGCAGGTCGAGATGGCGCGGTTGAAGTATACGGCGCCACGCCTGCGGGAATCGTCTGCGGGCGGCGAACGGAAGCAGGGCTACGGCGCCGGCGAATCCGATCTCGAACTCGATCGCCGCAAGATCCGGGATCGCCTCGCGGAGTTGAAAGAGCAACTGGAGGATATCCAGCGAGACAACGACGAGCGCCGATCCGCTCGTCGCGATCAGCTCCGGGTCGCCCTGGTCGGCTACACGAACGCCGGGAAGTCGTCGCTGATGCGCGCACTCACGGGCAGCGCGGTTCTGGTCGCGGACAAGCTGTTCGCGACGCTTGACACGACAGTACGGGCTCTGCAGCCCGCGACCAAACCCCGCGTGCTCGTTTCGGATACGGTCGGGTTCATCAAAAAGCTGCCGCATGATCTCGTCGCGTCATTCCGATCCACCCTCGCCGAAGCGCTCGAAGCGTCGCTGCTGTTGTTCGTCGTCGACGCGTCCGATCCGACCTATGAATCCCAGCTCGAAGTGAGCCGCAACGTGCTGCGCGAGATCGGCGCGGATGTCGTCCCTTCGCGCCTGCTCCTCAACAAGATCGATCGCGTGAGCGAGGCCGATCGCGCCGTCCTGCGCGAAAAGCACCCCGACGCGATCCTCCTCTCCGCAACGTCACCCGAGGACGTCGCCGCGCTGCGCGAGACCGTTATAGCGTTTTTTGAGGCTGCGATGGTGGAGGACCAATTGGTGTTGCCATACGCGAAGCAGGGGCTGCTCAGCGATGTCTATGAGAATGCGCGCGTGCTCTCCGAGGACTACGACGCGACCGGCCGGATCATAAAGGTACGCGGCCTGCCCGGCGCGATCGCGCGCCTGCAAAGAACCCTCGCGATTTCGTGAGGTCGGTCGCCGATCGGCCGGCTGCGGCTATGGATTCCAACCAAAGCCGCCCTGCTAAGCCGGCATCACTCAGCTGCAAGCGCAGCGGCCCGCCGGCTGCGCGCCACGAGCAATAGATGGGCGGCGCGATCCATGAACTCGGGGCTTGTGGCATACGTCTCCTCGAGCCGCTCGAGTTCACCGGCAAGCGGCTTATCGCCCAGCTGGCGTACAGGGTTCCATCGAGGATCTGGCATGAATCGACCATGAAACAGGTCGAGGCCGCGTAAATCTTCGACGTCGAAACAGTTGGCGAACTGGTTTCGCAATTCGACCGAAGTGAACAGGTGAAAGCCGAATGACATATATCGGCCGTCGCTGAGGTCGATCTCACACCGATCCTTGATGTTATCCTGTTTCAATCGGCGCACATTCTCCACTGATTCCACAAAGGCCGTCGGAGTGCTGCCAATCGGACGGACCGTCGTTATGAAATATCCCGACGTGACGCGTGCAATCTCCTTTGAGATATCCGGCAAGCGTGCAACAGGCAGATGGCTGAGCGCGCTGTACAGGCAGAGAGCCAGGTCGACGGATGCATCGGGTTCCGGCAATCGGTCCGTGAGGTCTGCGACGTCGAATGTAAAATTCACTCCGGGAAAGCTGGAAAGCTTTCGGGCCGCCAACCGCGCCCGTTGTATTTGCGCCTGCGCGATGTCGAATCCGCGCGCAGTAATATTGCTGAACCCGAGCGCATTCGCGCGTATGATCAGTCGGCGCAGCCATGTACCGGGTCCGCAACCCGCATCGAGCAGCCTGACCGAAGTTGCACCGGAAGCCCGCAGGTCGGTCAGTTTCTTCTCCAATACGGCCCAGACGCAGCGATCCGCGTACGCGTGCATTCCGTCAAAGGCAAACGGCCGCGAAGGATCGCCATCGGCATAAGCGACATAATCGTCACCAGCCTCGTTGTAGATATCAGCAACGTCATCCGTTGCCTCGTTACCAACTGCCAGGATGGACTGCCTAACTCTGTGCGTGACGGGCGAATTTGACTCCCATTTCCGCGCAGGGATCGAATCGTGGTCAAATATGAGAGGCTTGCCAGACATGATGAGTCATCTTCAGTTTCAAATTTGCGGTTCATACGGCTCAAGAGCCGGCCGAAGCGAAGCGCAGAAGATGTGCCGGGGGTCATATGAAATCGAGACGGATTGCTGTTCCCGCATAAGCGCTTCATATATGGCAGATTACAGCTCAGCCAGCTTTTCGGCGGTCATTGCGGCGTTCACCCATACGGCAACGCGCTGTTCATCGGCGCGAGCCGCGCCGATCCCCGGGGTAGCTCTTGGTCTCAGAACATCTTGCCCTCTGCGAGCAGAAGTTGCTCGACGATCGGACTGAGTGCCAGTGCGGGAAAGAATTCAAGTAGAACGACAATCAATATCACGCCGAGCAGCAGGCTCGCGAATAGCGGCCCGTGCGTTGGAAACGTTCCGGCCGACTCGGCAATCCTCTTCTTTCGCGCCCCACCTGCAGTCGCTTATCGACGTTATCGAGGTCGATGACGACCAAATCCGCATCAAGGGAAGCAGGGATGTGCTCGAACGGGCCATCCTGGCCCAACGACACCTCGATTGAGGCGCTCCCACTGGCACAATAACCATCAAAGCGTCGAGAAAGTCGGTCGTCCTTTAGTGATCTTTACGATAAATAGATTAGCGAACATTGCATCTTCGATATCCGCATGTCGCTCGCCCCGCCTCAACCTGCGGCAAGGCCGCAGGCGGCACAGTCGGAAAGTCGACTGGCAACGTGGGACACCTGGCGGAAAACCTCCCACACGGCCGTTCAGACCGCGAGTCCGGAGCCTATGCGGCACGACGGAATTTGGGAGCCGACTCGATATCGTCCATTACCTTCCGCACCAGCGATTGCTGCTCTTGAGCGATCGAGATCAGCACAACGTGGTTGACCGTTCCTATGGTGCAGGCTGGATCCACGACAGAGAATTCAACGCAGCTGTCGCTATGCTCCTGAATGACCACATCGCAAACCAGCATCGAGCCGATCGCATCGTCGGCTTTGATGGCCCGGTGTAGTAGCGGGAGGCTACAGGCGCTTAGAATAAGATAGGGACGCAAATCGACGGAGAGATGTCTTTTTAAGACCTGGCGCATGTCGATTTCGGCCAAGATCGAGAACTCTTCACGCTTGAGAGCGTCCTTCGCAGCGAGAACAGCGTCCACGAAACTCATGCTGGCGTACGTGGAGAAAAAGTGCATTTTCGCCTCCTACTCAGGAATATTTTGACGAACCGCTTCTCCAGACCTCCCGAACTGACAGGACGCATTCTTCGTCAAAGGGCTGCCGGTCGACAATCATCACTCGACAATGTTGGCCGAGGAGAGAACTATCTACTTTGATGCGTTGAGGGGCTGTGCCTCAGCTTCATCTACGAGTTTAGGCGATCGTGATAGCCGGGCCGCCTGCCACGCGCTGTGCCTTCCGTTCAGCGTCGTAGCCTTCGCCTGTTGACTGCGCGCAGCGAGAAGCTGTCGGTATATGCCGACATAGTCATGCGTCATTCGCTCGGCGGTGAAGCGACGCTCGAACTCGGCGCGCACCTTGACGCGATCCAAGTCTCGGATTCGCCGAACCGCCGTTACTGCTTCTTCGATTGTATCGACGACGAAACCTGAGACATTTTCCTCAACGACCTCCGGAACCGAGCCGCGGCGATATGCAATCACGGGCGTGCCACATGCCATCGCCTCGATCACGACCAACCCGAATGGCTCAGGCCAATCGATCGGAAAAAGCAGGGCAGCGGCACCGCCGAGAAAATCTGCCTTATCGCGCTCGCCAATCTCGCCGATGAACTCAACGTCAGGATTGTCCGCGACCATTGGGCGGATCTTCGTCTCCCAATAAGCCTGGTCCGCACGATCCACCTTTGCGGCGATCTTGAGCGGTATTCCGCTCCTTGCGGCGATCTCGATTGCCAGATCGGGACGTTTCTCGGGCGAAATTCGGCCGAGGAATGCAAGATAGCCGTCAGCGTTCGAGCGGAACCGCAGGAGATCTCGAGGCAGCCCATGGTAGACGGTTCCGGCCCAGTGAGCGCTGCCCAAATATCCCCGCTGATTGTTGGAGATCGCGACGAGCGGGAGATCGCAAAAAGCTGCATAGAAAGGCGCAAGATCGGGCAGGTCCAATCGCCCATGGAGCGTCGTCAGGGTCCGATCGGCAAGGTCCCGCATCAACGGAGCGTGAACCAGATCGACGTGGAAGTGCAACACGTCGAATTGGTCGATCCTGCGGCGGACCTCGTCCAACATGATCATGTGGTAAGGCAACGCATCGCGCACCGCAGGATTGAAGCGCAACGCTATGTCGCAGCAGCGGATGAGCCTGGCCGATGTCTGGGAGTCGCCGCTGGCAAACAGCGTGACATCGTGTCCCTGGCGCACGAGTTCTTCAGTCAAAAAAGAAACGACGCGTTCCGTGCCGCCATAAAGCCTGGGTGGCACGCGTTCATAAAGAGGGGCAATCTGAGCGATACGCATCGGCAACACCACGAGAACAAGTTTAAATAAATTAGTGCTAGCTGAACTAGCCCGCTTTGATTTGGCTCAAGTGCTGCTGCCGACTACGGATGTTGATCAGAATCAATATTCCGATGCTGTGAAAGGCGTGAGCTGCAGCCCCTGTTGGACAGAGCAGGTCAGATGACGGTGTCTAATTGCCTGGCCGATACGAGCGATTTCTTGCTTTCCCCGGCTGCGGATCCGGGGTGGCTATTGGTTGAAGATGGCGTGAACCCAGCGCGAGAGCGCGAAATTGAGTCGCTCTTTGCCATTGGCAATGGATATCTCAGTATACGGGCTTCGATCGCCGAGGGCACAAGATTCTCGCATCCGTCGACCTTTGTGGCCGGAGTCTTTGTTCCGGACGGAGGTCTCGGGCCGAGGCTCGCAGTGCTACCCGACTGGACGCACATCGAAGTGAAGGTGGAAGAAGAACGATTGTCGCTTGAGGCAGGCCGCGCGCTCGCGCACCGACGAGGACTTGACCTTCGCCGTGGCGTTCTGTGGCGGGAATGGCGCCAGCAAGACCCGAGCGGTCGCGTCACTCGATTGACGTATGTTCAGCTAACCTCGCTCGCCGATCGGCACGTGCTGCTGCAATCCGCGGCGATAACGGCTGAGAACTACGCGGGGAGGCTCAGCCTCACGGCACGTCTTTTCGCTTCGGATGCGGCGGGCACCGACGTCGAGGAGGTCGTTGCCGAGTCCGGCGCCTTGCTAATGCGTGTTGCCGGCAAAGAGATCGGAATCGCCACAGCATCGGAGGTGCGCAGCCTTGGCTCCTCGGTACCGCCGCGCCATGAGACAGGACCAGACGGCCGTGAGGAGCAGTGGTCATGGGAGGCAACGCTCGGCGAAACCATGCGGTTCGATCGGATCTTCGCCGTCTTCACCTCACGTGATGTTGCGAATCCTGCGAAGGCGGCGCGGGATCACATCGCCTCGATCGGCCCCCGTGGCTTTCGAACGGCCGGGGCGGCGCATGTCAACGCATGGCGTCGTCGATGGGAAGAAGCCGAGGTTTGCATCGTAGGAGACGAAGAGGCTCAACGCGCGCTCCGCTTCGCGACCTATCACCTGATCGCGGCTGCCAATTCTGCCGACGAGCATGTTTCGGTCGGCGCGCGCGGCCTGACTGGAGAGGCGTACCGGGGCCACGTCTTTTGGGACACAGAGATCTACATGCTGCCGTTTTATATTCTCACCGACCCTCCGACGGCACGGGCTCTCCTGATGTATCGGTACCACACGCTGGAGGCCGCGCGGCGAAAAGCCAAAGAGCACGGCTATGAAGGAGCCCTGTATGCGTGGGAATCTTCCGATACCGGCGATGAGACAACTCCGAGGCGCGCGGTCCTGCCCGATGGCCGGATTGTAACGATCCTTACAGGGGAACGAGAGCACCACATTAGCGCCGACATTGCGTACGCCGTCTGGCAGTACTGGCGCGCGTCGGTGGACGACTCCTTCATGCTGGAAGCAGGCGCCGAGATCCTCGTGGAGACGGCTCGCTTTTGGGCGAGCCGGGCGCAAGTCGAGCCTGACGGTCGTGCCCATATCCGGCAAGTGATCGGCCCCGATGAATATCACGAAATGGTCGACGACAACGCGTATACAAACGCGATGGCGATTTTCAACCTCGAACGTGCCGCGGATACCATTGAGATCCTGCAGCGCGAGCAAGTCGCCGACTGGGAGCGGCTATGCACCGACCTTCACCTTGCCGGAACGGAACCCGGGACGTGGCGCGCGCTGGCGAGGGCACTGGTGACAGGCCTTGATCCAGCAACCAAGCTCTTCGAGCAGTTTACAGGCTACTTCCAGCTCGAAGAGGTCGATGTCGCCACGCAGCGGGACCGCGGGACGCCGATTGATATGTGCCTTGGACCAGAACGCATCCGCCACTCGAAGGCGATCAAGCAGGCGGATGTTGTGGCATTGAGCGCGCTGCTGTGGGAAAAATGGTCAATCGCGGTACACGAGGCAAACTTCCGCTATTACGAGCCTCGCACCGCGCATGGTAGCTCACTGAGTCCAGCTTTTTATGCCCTCGTCGCTGCCCGGCTGGGCGATCGAGCCCTGGCACAGGCTTATTTCCGCCAGGCTGCAGAGATCGATTTGGCGAACAACATGGGCAATGCGGCAGGCGGCGTGCATATGGCCGCACTTGGCGCCCTCTGGCAGGCAGCGGTGTTCGGCGTTGCGGGCCTGCACGTACGTGAGAACGGCATTGTCCTTGACCCCCATCTGCTTCCGGGCTGGGCCGAATTGGCATTTCCAGTGCAATGGCGAGGCCGCTTGCTGCGTGTGCGCCTGCAAGCTGATCCGAGGCGGATCGAAGTGGCCGTCAAGCAGGGGGACGAATTGACTGTCGCCGTGCTCGAGGGACCCGCTTGTCGTGTTCGCGGCGGCCAACGGGTGGTTTTGCACGGGAATGAATCGGGCTGGGCCAATTGGGAGATCGGGCAATGACATCCGCGAAAACCGTGTTGGTTCCTCTCGACGGCTCTGTTGATGCGACGGCGGCGATACCGGTGGCACGCGGTTTTGGTGAACTGCTGAACGCCACGGTCGCGCTTCTTCATGTGAGCGATGACGCCCTAACACCTGCCGCGCTGGTCGAGCGCATGAGACTCTCGGGCGAAGATGTGCCCGGCCTCATAGTCGAACATCGGCAAGGTGCGGCGGCTGCGGAAATCGTCAAAGCGGCCGGAGAACGCCACGCCGCTATGATTGTGATGTGCCCCCAGATTCGGACAGATCTCCGGTGGCGTGCGCTTGGCAGTGTGGCAACAGCGGTTCTCCGCGCAGCGCCCTGCCCTGTGGTCCTCGTCCCTTCGGCTCGCGGACGCAAACGATGGGCGCTGCATCGGCTGCTCGTCCCGCATGACGGTACTCCGACGAGCGCTGCGACGATAGGTCCCGCAACGGACCTTGCATTAAAGGCTGCGGCGGAGCTCGTCGTGCTGCACGTTGCGACGCCGGGAGCTGAGACGCCAACTGAGCCCGGGACGTTGGTCTCCCCGCGCTATGTCGATCAGCCCCAACATGAGTGGCCGACATGGGCGCGGGAATTTCTCGCGCGACTGTGCGCGGTCGGGGGCGCAAGGGACGGGACCGAGATGCGTCTCGCAGTCGCCCAAGGAGAGGCCGGCGCAGCCATCGTCGACTTCGCGCGGCAGAGCGACCTCATCGTTCTGGGCTGGCGCGGCGCGCTCGAACCCGGTCGCGCCCGGACAATGCAACGCGTGATCTGCGACACCGGCTGTCCTATGATCGTGCTCCGTGTGGATCGTGACAGCGATCGAAGATTCTGGCCATGGTCATCATAGATGTGAGGCGTTTCGATGCGCTCATCTTCGATCTGGATGGCGTGATCACGCAAACGGCATCGATCCATGCCCGGGCGTGGAAACAACTATTCGACGAGTTTCTGGCCCGGCAAGCGACCGAGACGGACGGGGCATTTGTGCCCTTCGACCCAGAGAACGACTATCGTCGCTATGTCGACGGCAAACCCCGCAGCGCAGGCGTGGCAAGCTTTCTCGCGGCGCGAGGTATCACCGTCCCCGCGGGAACACCGGGGGACCAGGCAGACCAGGAAACCGTCCACGGGCTCGCCGGCCGCAAAGATCGCTATTTTGCGGAGCTACTGAGACACGAAGGAGTACATGTGTCCGCTTCCGCCGAACCCCTTCTCCGCGAGGCCTACAGACGCGGCATGCGCATCGGCATCGCCTCATCGAGCCACCATTGCGCGGAGATTCTGCACGCCGCCGGTCTGACAGCGCTGTTCGATGCACGAGTCGACGGCATCGACCTCGATCGACTGGGTCTTCCTGGAAAGCCAGCTCCCGACATGTTCCTGGAAGCTGCACGCCGTCTCAACGCGGTGCCTCCGCGTACGGCAGTCTTCGAGGATGCCGTAGCGGGGGTCGAAGCGGCCCGCGCCGGCGATTTCGGCCTGGTCATCGGCGTCGGATCTGCAGCCCGCGCACCGGAGCTGCTCGAGCATGGAGCAGACACCGTCGTAGCCGATCTTGGCGAAGTCCAGTTCGAAGGTACTGTGACCAGCCCTAGAGGCGTCTAATATTTAGCCTCACCTATTTTGTAGCCGGAAATCGCGACGCCAGCGCCACATCAGAATTGATCAAGCATATTGCTCTGCCACCGCCGCCATCGTGGCGAGCGGCATCGAACCCGCAGCGCGCGGTCGTCGACGTGCGCTGGCACCTGCCCCTTGCGCATTGATCCAGTTGATGATCTAGGGCCAGATGCGCGCGAAAGCCTCGCGGCGGCAGGCAACTGCTCTGGCCGGAACATTGACCAATTCAACGGCTTTGACGCCACTTGAGAGCGGAGTTGATCGCGTTAAAGCCTATTGGGAGTGTATGGTACGGCCTCGCTCATGGACTTCGACCCAACTAGACCACGCCAAGAATCATTACTGGCGAATGGGAGACAATTGAATGCGCCAAATACCGCTGGGAACGAAAGGAACGTTCACGCTGCGTGTGCTGCCTGAGCATCTCGCCAATCAATTCAAGGACGCTATGCTTCCGCAGGTGTTAGCGACCCCCGTTATGATCTTGATGATGGAAAACGCCGCTCTCAATGCGATCCGGCCATTTCTGGAGGTGGGTGAGAGTGCGGTCGGTACCGCAATAGACGTACGGCACCTTGCCGCTACACCTGTCGGTCATAATGTTCGTGCCGAAGCCGAGGTGATCAAGGTCGAAGGGAAGCGAATTGAGTTCAAGGTATCTGCGAGCGATGAGATAGAAGAGATCGGAAACGGAACTCATCAGAGAACGGTGATCAATCTCCGCTCGTTCAACGAGCGTCTCGCTATCAAGGGCGAACATTAACCGTGCGATCTCAATCGTCTAGACCCTCTAGATCCGGGGGCTTTACCTTCATTCTTCATCTACGCCTTTGCCTATAGCCAACAGACTACTTTTTGTCGGGCGCGACCGTATCAACCAGTAATGCCGAGCCTTGTGCATCCGCTGGCCCCCCAAACAGATCTCGACCGGGGACCGAACCATCCTCAGCAAGATATCCAGGCGCGGCAATCGCTGCCTGCGGGTTCTGTTCGTGCAGGCGGCGCCGGGTCCCAGTTCCTAGATCGATCTGGATCGTGGCGTCACTCGACCCATAAAATCCTCCTAAAGTTCCATCGGGTCGCGTTCTGAACATAAAGCCGGAGCAGATTGACCCCATCATCGCCTGCTGTTGGCTGTTATCGGTGACAGAGAGTCCTGCATGCTCCCGCCTAATCAAGGAGCGTCGCCCATGTCACACTATACAGCGTATCTTATCGCCCGTGACGGCCACCACATTAAAGCTGTCGACCTCGAGTGCGTCGACGACGACGCGGCGAAGAAACGCGCTGAGCAAATGGCCGACGTTAGTAATGTCGAACTGTGGGAGCACGCCCGCAGAATTGCTAAGTTTGACAGCAAATCTGAATGAGCGGATCCCCAACCTATAGTCCGTTTGATTGTGGAGACGTTTTGCACCTTGTTTCGACCCGCCGCAGTCGCATATGTACAAGATGATCAACACACCTGTAATTTTCAAAGCGGAGAAAGTTTTCGAAGGCGACTGGCAGCTCAAATGCCACTGCCCCGGCGGAAAAATTGACTATGTAACCGGCTTCTTAGACGAGCAATCAATCAAAAACTGGCTGATAACCGACCATTGCGCCCATTGGCTCAAGGTTAGGGGCTACCGGCGCCAGCACGCTAGGCTAGTTGACCAGTTAGATTAAGCCAAATGCCGACCCATCTGCACCGTCAATTCTTGCCTGAAGTGATCGATTGAGATCATTGGGAATTACCACCCTTCGAAGTCCACGCTGCT
>JBKQRS010000507.1:0-6750 GCA_052143915.1 Bradyrhizobium sp. | reverse complement strand
ATCTCGACAACAGGGAGTGGTGGGAATCGTTGCGGCGCGGCGTATATGCGGGGGAGCGACTTGGCCTCGCAGGTCACCGGGAGCGCCCGCTCGCAGTCGTCAAACGGGATTCTAAGTGAAGGTTCTGATCACGGGTCGTGAGGGCCAGCTTGCCCGCGGGCTGCTTGAAGCGGCTGATGGCATCGGCGTTGATGTCTTGGCGATCGGCCGGCCGGAAGTCGATGTGGTCGACGAGGGGGCGGTCACCGCAGTGATCGCGCGCGAGCGTCCCGATCTCGTTGTCAACGCGGCGGCCTATACCGCAGTCGACAAGGCCGAGAGCGAACCTGCTGTCGCGCACGCCGTGAACGCGCTGGGCGCGGAGGCCGTCGCCAGGGCGTGTGCTGCCCACTCGATCCCGATCATCCAGATTTCGACCGACTATGTATTCGACGGCATGAAAGACGGCCCTTACGTCGAAGACGATCTCACTGCGCCCATCAATGTCTACGGGCGCACCAAGCTTGAGGGTGAGCATCGCGTCGCGAAGGCCTGTCAGCGGCATCTGATCCTGCGCACCGCCTGGGTCTACAGTCCCTGGGGCGCGAACTTCGTGAAAACCATGCTGCGGCTGGCGGCGACGCGGCCGAACATCGGCGTTGTCGACGATCAGAGGGGATCGCCAACTTCCGCGCTGCATCTGGCCAGGATAGTGCTTGATATTGCCGGCCGCGTCGTAACCGATCCGGCCGGCGCGCAGTGGGGCATCTATCATGCGGTTGGCGGCGGCGAAACAACCTGGTGTGGCTTTGCGCGCGAAATCTTCCGGAACGCAGCGGCGCGGGGATTGCCGGTGGCTGACGTGGCTGCGATCGCGACGTCGGCCTATCCGACACCGGCCCGCCGGCCGGCAAATTCCCGGTTGAACTGCGACAGGCTGCGCCTGACATTCGGCCTTGAACTACCGGACTGGCGCCTTGGGGTAGAGGACTGTGTGGCTCGCCTGGAAGCATCGGTGCGCGCCGGCGGCTCCTAGTGTCAGTCTCCATGGCGGCGTGCGCAATTGCCAACGTTCGCGCCGTATGCGATGCGATTCATGGACACGTTCGATTTGGAGTTGTCGTATGAAAGGGATCATTCTGGCCGGCGGCAGCGGCACGCGCCTTTATCCGATGACGCGCGCGGTTTCCAAGCAGCTTCTGCCGGTCTACGACAAGCCGATGGTTTACTATCCGCTGAGCACGCTGATGCTCGCGGGCATCAGGGATATCCTGCTGATTTCCACGCCTGAGGACTTGCCGAACTTCAAGCACCTGCTCGGTAATGGCGATCGGCTTGGCATCAAGATTTCGTATCGTGAGCAGCCGCGCCCGGAGGGGCTGGCGCAAGCCTATATCATCGGCGCCGATTTCGTGCGCGGCGGCAATTCCGCGCTTATTCTCGGCGATAATATTTTCTTCGGTCACGGAATGCCGGAGGCATTGGCTGCGGCGCGCGCCAGGCCGGCGGGCGCAAGCGTGTTTGCCTACCAGGTCTCGGACCCGGAACGCTACGGCGTCGTCGAACTGGATGCGGCGGCGCGACCGATCTCGATTGTCGAAAAACCTACCGCGCCGAAATCCAAATGGGCGGTCACCGGGCTTTATTTCTTTGACCAGCGGATTGTTGAAATCGCGGCCTCGCTGAAACCCTCGGCGCGGGGCGAACTGGAAATCACCGATGCGATTGCCGCTTACCTGCGCATGGGGCAACTTCGTGTCGAACGTCTGGGACGTGGGTTCGCCTGGCTCGATACAGGAACGCCGGATTCGATGCTGGATGCCTCGGAATTCATGCGGACGCTGGAAAAGCGGCAGGGGTTCCGGGTGAACTGTCCGGAGGAAATCGCGTTCCGGATGGGATATATCAGCCGGGATGATCTGGAGCGGCTCGGGCGCGAACTCGGAAAGTCGGAGTATGGGCGCTATTTGCTGGCAATTGCGGGGGAGGTGGGTGGCTCCTGAACCCGCTTCTGTTCGCAATCGGTGGCCGATCTTGCCGCAACCTCATGAAGGTTTAACTCTGGATCCATCAGGCTTAGGTTGACCACAGTGAGAGGTCACATGAGTAACCGCATTCCGGTCAGCGTATGCATGGCCACGTACAACGGCGAACGCTATGTGCGCCGGCAGATCGAGACGATTCTCAGCGAGCTCTCAAGCGCAGATGAACTGATCGTCGTTGATGACTGCTCGAGGGATCGGACCGTTGAGATCATTCGCTCGATTGAGGACCCGCGCATCTTCATTCACTGCAATGCTCACAACCAGCGTCAAATCAAGAGCTTTGCAACCGCGATCGCGTTTGCGCGCAACGATGTTGTTTTCCTGGCTGACCAGGATGACATCTGGAGTCCCGGCCGGGTCGATTTGATGTGCGAGGCGCTGGAGACCTCCGGAGCCGCGGTGGTTGCATCCAATTTCGAGTGGGTGGACGAGGCGGAAACCCCGATCGATCTTCCGCTAACGCCAGTAAAACAGGAGGACTCGCGGCGCTTCCTCAAGAACATTTTCGACATTTTCATCGGGCGCCACAAATATCTGGGCTGCACAATGGCCTTTCGCAGGGAGTTGGTTTCGCTGCTCTTGCCGATCCCCTCCTACTCGGAGACCCATGATCTTTGGCTGGCTTTCGCGGCAAACTTTATCGGATCGAACGTCCATCTTGAAACAACCACGCTGCTCAAGCGTCACCACCATGGCAATTTTACCGATACCGTATCCGGCCGAAGCCTCTATCTGAAGTTAAGAACCCGGCTGCTCTTTGTGCGCGGCCTGTTCGAACTCTCGCTTCGTCGTTGCAGGGTTCGGCCTCGCGGCGATCTCCATCTTAGACCGACGCCTTGAGGGCGCCATGCGTCATAGTACTTCGGACAGGACGGTGATCGCGAAGCCGTTGCCAAAGTTGGTTACCCGAGTCGCGCCTCTCTTGTTGAGAAAGGGGCGTGCCGGGTATGCGAAAGGGGCGCTGGTGCGTCTGCCACTGCTGACCTTCATATTTGTCTGCGTCTTCGATCCGGCTGATCAGGTTCTGGGCGCCAAGGTTTGGTTGTTTGTGGCCCTGTGGGGTGCCACGTGTATTGCTGCCCTGTCGGCGAGTGACGAAGTCAGCCTGCCGACGGGACTCCTCCTTTGTGTGTTGTTGTTCATCGCCATCCCGTTGCTTTCGATCCTTTGGTACTATGTTGCGGATGGCACTCAGCCTTATGCGGGGTTTGGTCTCCTTAAGGGCTTCTTGCTTGTCTCCGTAGCGATCGTCATCGTTGCTAATCGGGTGGATGTGCTGCCGTTCCTGAGCGCGACCCTGACCATCCTGGCTTTGATGACGGTCGCGATTTTTGTAGCACTAAAGCTCGATCCAGCACTTCTCGAGATATTGCAGCGCATCGGCTCAGACACCGGCCTCGTGGTGGGGTTGTTTGAGCGCAGCTATGGCGAGGCTCTAACTTTCATCCAGATCAACGTTGTAACTTCGCCGCTGCTCGCGATTTCGATTCCTTACTACTTCGATCGGGCGATGAGTGAGCCCGCCATCAGGTCAAAGCTCCTCTATCTGGCGCTGGCAGCAATCAGCGTGATCGGGATGCTTCTGGTCGGCTCGCGCAATCAGGCCGCGGTCGCACTGCTTCTGCCTCTCTTCCTTTGGCCTCTCTACACCCGGCACGTGATCCGCAACATGCTCTTGAGTCTTGGCGCAGCGGTCGTCATGGTCCTGCCATTCGTGGGAAGATTGCGAATCCTTCTCAATCCGGATGAATTCTCGAACAATATAAAACTCACCTTGCTTGGGGATTATGCGAAGATATTCAGCGACCCCTTAACACTGATTCTCGGGCAGGGCCTGGGCGCCTACTACCGGTGGAGTACGTCGGGGCGTCCGGAGTTTGAGCTAACGGGTGAAAATTTCTATTTCAACACCGAGATCACCTATGGGGAAATGGTCAGGTATTTCGGTTTGCCCGGTGCGGCGATCATGGTGGCGCTTCTGCTCTTTCCCGTCGCGCACGCTTTTCTTACGAATACAAGTACGCGCCAGCGCGCGCTCGCATTGGGGTTTTTGGCGTATCTGGGAATGAGCGCCACTAACCCCTTGTTGCTTTCGTCAAACGGTATGCTTTTATTTTCAGTGATGCTCGCGAACACTTTTCAGATATCGAATGGGGACAAATATTCGTCCATTCGGAGCGGGCCTTGATCAAATTCGGGGTGATTCTGCCTGCCCGGTATGGCTGGCCCTATGTTCAGGCGTCTGTCGAAAGCCTCTTCGCCCCCGCCGCTTCCGAGCAAATTGCCGCATCGCTGGCGAATTGCGCACCTGAGGCAGCCGGCTTCTTGCGGAGTCCGCCAAAGGTTGCGGCCATCGCGGCACTTAATGCGACACCGTTGCGGCGGACAGTTCCCCCTTTGTGGGGAGCAGATCTTCTGGATGTACGCCCAATGACCGACAGATCGTGCGCGAACGAAGACCGTACTAGGCCAGGCAGCATTGTCGGAAGCCTTGAGCGTGACGTTCATACGAGGGTGACGACGACAAGCAGATAGATTGCGACAAACGCAGAAGCCGAAAGTGAAGGTGGTGGACCTAATTTAGATCAGGCGCCTGTTATGAGTTTTGGTTGATGGGGAAGGGAAGGCCGAAATCTGAATGACTTCCTGCAATCGCTCGTCGTCTGCGACTGAAGTTGAAGTAACGACCTATGGAGAGTATCATTCGTAACATGTTAATTTACGTAAGATGGCTGTTGGGCATGCTACTAATATCCAAACTTACGAGGTCTCTCGAGAAGAATGGGACTATAGGAACGGCTCGGGTTATTTTCAGCCGATTGTTTCCCATTCGAGCCAAATCTAGCGCCGCCAGCGTTAGCGAATTGATCTCTCATCGGCGCGGCATCGAAATCGGAGGACCAAGCATTGCCGTCTTTGGCAGACGTGGTCTATTGCCGATGTACCCGATCATTGGCAGCCTGGATAATGTGAATTTCGGCTCTAAGACAGTCTGGGAAGGTTCCGTACAAGAAGGACAAACATTTTTGTTTGACCGATCTCGTCCCCCAGGTTTCCAATACATTCGCGAAGCGACAGAACTGTCGAACATTCCGTCAGCTACCTACGATTTTCTTCTGTCCTCCCATACACTGGAGCACACGGCAAACCCGATCGCAGCGCTTCACGAATGGCTAAGAATTCTGAAAAATGATGGTGTCGTTGTTTTGGTGCTTCCACATAAGGAAGGCACATTCGATCACCGCCGCCCAACCACTACTCTCGATCACATGAAAGCTGATTTCGACCGTAACGTGGACGAGCACGATCTGTCGCACCTGCCAGAAATACTGAAACTACATGATCTCTCGTTGGACCCAGCCGCTGGAGATCTAGAAAATTTCAAGGCAAGGTCCCTCAGTAATTTCGAGAACCGCTGCCTGCATCATCACACCTTTACGGCACTATCAGCAGCCACTCTTTTGAATCACCTGGGTCTTAAAATTGTTTCAGTCGAGGCGTGCAAACCAATTCATATCGTTATTGTCGCCCGAAAGGCGCACAACGTAAACAATGCTCCATTTTTGCTCGCTTCATCGCCGTGCTATCAGCAAAGTCCGTTTCAGCTAGACCGCCAAGGAGAGCCTGAGAGCAAAACTGCTACCGCAGCCGCCTGACCGATTTCGAAAGACCGCATTGCTGCAATCTTTCTTTTTTGCGCTTTCACGCAGCTCGGGGTTTTGACGATGGCTACCCGTCAGCACCAACTGCTTGTCAAGTTCACAATTCCGCACCGCGGTGATCAATGTATCGATCACGGATGGCAGCTTATCGAGTGATGGCACAGCAATTGCGACCTTACCCTTCTCGAACCCGATAGGCTTCAACACACTTCGAGGATCAATCGAGCCAACCGAAAATCGGGGGCGGTTGTGTATCACCGTGCATCCGTGTTTTTCGGAAAAAAGCCAAACTAATTCATTGTATTGACGTGGTGAATTTGGTTGCTGAGATAGAATTTGAGCCTATGACCTTTAGGTTTAGCGTATGATCCGAAATAGTGGGAACCGGTGTTTCCTCGGGACAAACGCGGAGCGTTTGCCCAGAGATCGTGCTCATACAACGAGATGAGGCTATGATCGGATGTGCGATCGGATTATCACCTGTGTCATTATCAGCTATCGGCCCGATGTAGCGCAATTGGTCCGCCTCTGCGAGCGCATTTTGATGGATGGCGCGAGGGTGATCGTTGTCGATAACACTGAGGCGCCCGGCTTGATTTCCGATGAGTTACCGGCCGGTTGCGAGCTGATCGCGCTGGGGAACAATTCCGGCATAGCCCACGCCCAGAACGTCGGTGTCGCACAGGCGCTCATCGCCGGCGCGGCAGTTATCGTTTTTTTCGACCAGGATTCGAAAATCGAGGGGGGGTTCCTCCGGGCGCTGGTGGAGCCTCTCAAATACGGTACCCTGACGATTACATCCCCTCTCTATGTGGATGATGACAGCAACCTCGCGTTGCCCTCGCTGCGGCTTGGCCGGTTTGGACTGCCGAGAGCGGTCTATGGCGCCGACACGATACACCCATATCCGGTGGACATCGTGATCTCGTCCGGAACCGCCGCGACAAGAGAGGTCTTTGGGATCGCCGGCGTATTCGACGAGGCGCTGTTCATCGACAGCGTAGACAGCGAGTGGTGCCTGCGCTGTCGCAGCAGTCATATCCCGATCTATGTGGTTCCAGCCG
>JBKQRS010000506.1:0-7503 GCA_052143915.1 Bradyrhizobium sp. | reverse complement strand
GCGGAGTTCCTGATGGATTATCTGAAGGCCAACGCGCCGTTCTGGAAACGTGAGGAAAGTGCCGGCGGGACCAGCTGGGTCGATGCCCACCATCACGACGACGCCGCAGCAGCCCGCTGGACCAAATCCTGATGGCCAAAATTCCGAGGGCCAAAATTCCGAGGGCCAAAATTCCAAGGGCCAAGCGCGCCAAAGCCCCCGTGGAGCGCGCCCGCGGCGTGTCGAAACTTCCGAAGGTCGCATCCGGCGAGCTGGTGACGCTGCTCGATTTCGTCCGCTACGCGGTGAGCCGCTTTACCGAGGCCAAGCTGACATTCGCCCATGGCACGCCCGATCCGGTGGCGGAGGCGGCATTCCTGGTGGGTGAAACGCTGCATCTTCACCCCGACCAGTTCGAGATGTTTGCGACCGCGCGACTAACCGCGCGCGAAGCCAAATCGATCCTCGAGGTGATCGCCCGCCGCGTCGCTTCCCGAAGACCGGCCGCCTACCTCGTCAACAAGATCTACATGCGCGGCCTGCCCTTCTATGTCGACGAGCGGGTGATCGTGCCGCGCTCCTTCATCGGCGAGTTGCTGGATTCTCATTTCAGCGGCGAGGGTGACGAGGGCCTCGCGCTGATCGACGACCCCGACGCGGTGGAAGACGTGCTCGACCTCTGCACCGGCTCCGGCTGTCTCGCCATTCTTGCGAGCCGGACCTTTCCGAACGCCCAAATCGACGCGGTCGACATCTCCCGGGATGCGCTCGAAGTCGCCGCCCGCAACGTTGCCGATTTCGGCCTTCAAGACCGGGTGATGTTGCATCGCGGCGACCTGTTTGGGCCGATCGGCGACAAGCGCTACGACCTGATCATTTCCAACCCGCCTTATGTCGATGCGGAAGGCATGGCCGGACTGCCGCGCGAGTGCCGCGCCGAGCCGAAGCTCGCCTTCGACGGCGGCGCCGACGGACTCGACGTCATCCGCCGTATTGTGAACGAGGCCGGGCGGCATTTGACGGCTGACGGCGGGTTATTGTGCGAGATTGGCCGCTGCCGACCGGCGCTTGAGGCGGCCTATCCGGAGACCAATTTTCTCTGGCTCGACACCGAGGATTCGCAAGGCGAAGTGTTCTGGATCGGCGCCGCCGATCTGTAAGACAAGCGAGATCAGTGGTTCGTTCAATAGCTCATCAACTGCGGAATCGGCAGCACGCTTGCTCGATTTCCAGGTCAGGAAGGTAGCGCTTATTCAGTTCCGCCATGTTCTTCCTCAATTGTGCCGGGGAGAGCCGATTGGGACATTCCGTCACTTGCATTCGAAACAAGTTTCACCACGTTGCAATTGCGGACAGTACCAAACCGCCTGATTGAACGGAAATGATACGCCGCGTGGCGTTCCCGCGCCGAAGCTGATAGCTTCGCGGGACAGTCGCCACGCCCCGAAACTTGAAGAGGCTCCCATGCTGGACAAGAGCGCAGGCCCCGCCGCCGTCAATGTGCCCAACGACCTTGCCGCACACTGGATGCCATTCACCGCCAACCGGGCCTTCAAGAAGGCGCCACGGCTGCTCGCCGGCGCCAAGGACATGCACTACTTCACGGTCGACGGCCGCAAGATCATCGATGCCGCCGCGGGCATGTGGTGCGCCAATGCGGGCCACGGCCGCACCCAGATTTCCGAGGCCATCGCCAAGCAGGCCGCGACCATGGATTATGCGCCACCGTTCCAGTTCGGCATCCCGCAGGCCTTCGAACTGGCGAGCCGCATCGCCGGTCTCGCGCCCGCCGGCCTCGACCACGTGTTCTTCTGCAATTCCGGATCGGAGGCCGTCGACACCGCGCTCAAGATCGCGCTGGCCTATCACCAGATCGCCGGACAGGGCAGCCGCATCCGCCTGATCGGCCGCGAGCGCGGCTATCATGGCGTCGGCTTCGGCGGCACCTCGGTCGGCGGCATCGTCGGCAACCGCAAGCTGTTCGGCACGCTGCTCACCGGCGTCGACCACCTGTCCCACACCTATGACCGCGACAAGCAGGCTTTCACCAAGGGCGAGCCGGAATACGGCGCGCATTTTGCCGACGAGCTGGAGCGCCTGGTCAACCTGCACGGCGCCAACACCATCGCCGCCGTCATCGTCGAACCGATGGCGGGATCGACCGGCGTCCTCCCGGCGCCCAAGGGCTATCTCAAGCGGCTGCGCGAGATCACACAGAAGCACGGCATCCTGCTGATTTTCGACGAGGTCATCACCGGCTTTGGCCGCCTGGGTTTTGCCTTCGCGGCGGAGCGTTACGGCGTGCTGCCGGACATGATCACCTTTGCCAAGGGCGTCACCAACGGCGCGGCCCCGATGGGGGGCGTGGTGGTGCGCGATACCATCCACGACGCCTTCATGACCGGCCCGGAGCATGTCGTGGAGCTGACCCATGGCTATACCTATTCGGCCCATCCGCTGGCCTGCGCCGCAGGCCTGGCAACGCTCGACATCTACCGCGACGAAAAGCTGTTCGAGCGCGCCCGCGCGCTCGAGCCGAAATTCGCCGACGCCGTGATGTCGCTGAGGAACGAGCCGAACGTGCTGGACATCCGCACCATCGGACTGACCGCCGGGATCGACCTCGCCTCGCGTCCGGACCTGCCGGGCAAGCGCGGCTTCGACGGGCTGAACAGCGCGTTCCACGACAACGACCTGATGCTGCGGGTCGCCGGCGACACCCTGGCGCTGACCCCGCCCCTGATCGTCAGCGAAGACCAGATCGGCGAGATCGTCGAGAAGGTCGCCAAGGTGATCCGCGCGGTGGCGTAGACTTCCAACCTCTCCCCGTTCTTCTACGGGGAGAGGTCGAAATTCGCGTACGGAACGCTAGAGTGGACGCCGTTCCCTGTGTGCCTAAAGAACACTAGCTCTCCGAATCAACATTAATGCTAGGATTGTGACGCTTGGGGGAGGACCAGCGCGCAACATGATCCGCATTTCCACGATTTTCATCGCCATTTGCATGGTGCTGGTCGCAGCATCGCTCGGCCTGATCCTGTACTCGGTTGCAGGTCTTTCCGGATCGGAATCCGCGATCGTCGCGCTCACCGCGCTGACCTTCCTGATCCTCTACAACGCCGTGTCGATGCGGCTGCGCGACCGCACCGACGTCGGCAGCCAGATCGCGGATTTGTCGCGCGGCACGGCCGATCTCGCGCGTCAAGTCGCTGAATTCGGTCGCCGTCTCGCCGCGGTCGAAGGCCGGCTGGCCTCGGTCAATGCTGCAGGTGCGGACCGCATCCAGGCTGTGGTCGGCGAGATCGGCGAACTCGGCGTGCTGGTCAAGCAGCTTGCGGTCTCGGTCGCAGGCCACGACGACATCCTGTCCGCGGGCGTGCCGCCCACTGCACCATCGGGCAAGCCGGCGGGCGAACCGGAGAAAGAGCCGCCGTTCCCCGCGGAGGGCGCCAACGGGGTGGCAGCCGCGGTGGCGCCCGCTGTTGTCGCCGCGCCTGTCGTCGTCGCCACCGGGAAACCCGCGCCCTCCCGCAGCGAGGCGCAAGTCCTTGGCTCGGTGAAAGCCGCGGTCGAGGAAAATCGGCTCGACATCTACCTGCAGCCGATGGTGACCCTGCCGCAGCGCAAGGTGCGTTTCTACGAAGCGGTGACGCGGCTGCGCGACGAGAATGATCAGGTTCTGGGAGCCGACGATTTCATCGGGATCGCGGAAGCCGCCGGCCTGATCGGGCGGATCGATCACATGGTGATGCTCCGCTGCATTCAGGTGCTGCGCCGGCTGATGGTGCGCAACAAGGAGGTCGGGGTGTTCTGCAACGTGGCCGCGGCGACACTTGCCAATCCGGCCACCTTCGCGCAATGCCTGGATTTCCTCGAAGCCAATCGCGCGCTGGCGCCGTCATTCGTGCTCGAGTTCAAGCAGGCGACGTTTCGCAATCTCGGCCCGACGGAGAGCGAACATCTCGCGGCTCTGGCGCAGCGCGGCTACCGTTTCTCCATCGATCACGTCACCGACCTGCGGATCGAGCCGCGCGAATTGGCCGACCGCGGCGTCCGCTTCATCAAGGTGCCCGCCGCGCTGCTGCTCGACCCGAGGCAATCCTCGACGGCGGACATCCACCCCTCGGACCTTTCGGATCTGCTCGGCCGCTTCGGCATCGACCTGATCGCCGAACGGATCGAAGGCGAGCGCGCCGTCGTCGATCTGCTCGATTTCGACGTGCGGTTCGGTCAGGGCTTTCTGTTTGCGCCGCCGCGGCCGTTGCGGCCCGAAGGCGCATCTGCTACCGGCGGGGCTTCGCCGAGCAAGGCGCAGGAATCCAATGGCTCATCGAATGGCCCATCCAATGGCCCTGTCAGACCGGCTTCCATCGATAGTCCGGGGATCGACCCGCCGCGGGCAACCGGCAACGCCGCGCTGGCGCGGCGGGCCGCTGGTCCGGGTTGACCGGCACGCCACACCATGACGACGCTGAAGTTTGCCGAGAGGCTGCGCGACCTGATCGGCGGGGTCGATGTGCTGCTCAGCGACATCTGGGGCGTGGTTCACAACGGTCTCGTCGCGTTCCCCGAAGCCTGCGAAGCCCTTCACAGCTTCCGTGAGCAGGGCGGCACCGTGATCCTCATCACCAATGCGCCGCGGCCGGCGGATTCGGTGCAGCGGCAATTGCGCAAGCTCGGCGTCGCCGACGAGACCTATGACGCCATCGTCAGCTCCGGCGACCTCACCCGGCATTTCGTCGCCGACCATCCCGGCCAGAAAATGTTCTGGCTCGGCCCGGAGCGCGACAATGCGATCTACCGCGGACTCGATCCGGTGCTCGCACCGCTGGAGCAGGCCGATTACATCGTCTGCACCGGCCTGTTCGACGATGAAACCGAATCGGCCGAAAATTATCGCGCGATGATGTTGCAGGCGCGTGAGCGCAAGCTGACGCTGGTCTGCGCCAACCCGGACATCGTCGTCGAACGCGGCGACCGGCTGATCTACTGCGCCGGCGCCATCGCCGAACTCTATCTCGAACTTGGCGGCGAGGTGATCTTCTACGGCAAGCCGCACCGGCCGATCTACGAGCGCGCCATCGCGCTCGCCGCCGAGCGCCGTGGCCGCACCGTGCAACTCAGCCGCGTTCTTGCGATCGGGGATTCCGTGCGGACGGATCTGGCCGGCGCCCACGGCTTCGGGATCGATTGCGTGTTCGTGACCCGGGGCATCCACGCCGAGGACTTCGAGGGCATCGATCAGCTGGACCCGGCCTCGGTCCAGGAGCTGTTCGGCCATCCGCCACGGGCACTGACGCGGGAGTTGAGGTGGTAGGGGGTTATTGGCTGCTCGCAGACGTCATCCTGAGGTGCGAGCACTTGCGAGCCTCGAAGGATGGTTGACGGTAGTGTATGTGGCCCATCCTTCGAGACGCCGCGCAAGAAGCGCGGCTCCTCAGGATGACGGTGTCGCTAAATTGACCAGCCGTTACGCGTTCGCCAGATCCGGGAAGACCGCCTCGATCTTGGTCTTCAGCGTGGCCGCATTGAAGGGCTTGACGATGTAGTTGTTCACGCCGGCCTTCTTGGCGGCGATCACGTTCTCGGTCTTGGATTCGGCCGTGATCATGATGAACGGCGTGGTGGCGAGATTGGGATCGGCACGGACCTCCCGGAGCAGGTCATAGCCGGTCATCGGCTCCATGTTCCAGTCGGAGATCACCAGCCCATATTTCTTGGTGCGCATCTTGTTCAGCGCTGCCGATCCGTCGCTGGCGTCATCGATATTATCGAAGCCGAGCTGCTTGAGGAGATTTCTGATGATGCGAATCATGGTGTTGTAGTCATCCACCACCAGAACCGCCATCGATAAATCAACCGCCATCTTCAATCCCCCACGCAACACCAGAACGCTGCGAAATCATCTATCGGCCTGTCCGGGGCCAAAAGCTCCCCCGCAGTCCGCCTCAAGCACTATCATCAGCCATTAAACAGCCCGTTAACCGACCTCCGCGGGAAAGCCGGACCTTTTGCCCGCAGAGATCACGATCGGGCCCCGCTTGACTTCATTGGGCACCCCAAGTCACCGTCCCGCGCCCGACCACGAAAGTTGAAGAATTCCTGAAATGGCGTCTGATTTTACCGTGATCCGCGATTCCACCCCTGCGGCCGCGATCCCCAAGGGAATGGTGGTTGCGATGGGCAATTTCGACGGCGTCCATCTCGGCCACCGCGCCGTGATTGACGCGGCGCTGCAGATGGGACGGGCGCATGGCAGACCGGCGCTGGCGGTGACGTTCGAACCACACCCGCGCAGCTTTTTCAGCCCGAACACTCCCCAGTTCCGGCTCACCGACGAGGCGGGAAAGCTGCGGCTATTGGCAGGCACCGGGCTCGCCGGCGCCGTGGTGATGACATTCGACAAACGCCGCGCCGGGACCACGGCGCAAGATTTCATTCACCATGATCTCATCGAGCGGCTCGGGATCAGCGGCATCGCGGTCGGTTACGACTTTCATTTCGGCAAGGGCCGGGTCGGCTCGCCAAGCCTGTTGGTCACTGAGGCGCCCCGGCTCGGCATCGAGGTGGATGTACAGGCCCACGTCGACATCGCCGAGCGGCCGGTCTCCTCCAGCGCAATCCGCATGGCGCTCGCGGAGGGCCAGATCGAGGATGCCACCGCGATGCTGGGGGGGCCGTGGTTCGTTACCGGCGAGGTGATCCACGGCGAGAAGCGCGGCCGCGACCTCGGCTATCCCACCGCCAATATCCGCCTCGACAAGAATTGCGGACTGAAGCACGGCATCTATGCGGTGCGGGTCGGCCACGGCGCAGGAAAAGACCAGCTGCGCTTCGATGGTGTCGCCAGTTTCGGTCGCCGCCCGACCTTCGACAATGGCGCGCCGCTGCTGGAGGTCTTCCTGTTCGATTTCAAGGGTGATCTCTACGGAAAAGGCCTCGACATCGCCTTCATCGGCTTCATTCGCGACGAATTGAAGTTCGACAGCGTCGATGCACTGATCCGCCAGATGGACGACGACAGCGCCCGCGCCCGCGCCGAACTCGCCGCCGCGCCCGGCGCCTTCCCCAGGCTCGGGACCGCCGGCTAGCCCCGGGCGTCGCGGCCGGCGCGCGGGGCTTTGCGATTTCGCCGGCCGGCTGCTATGGAAGCGCCATGTTTGCGCGGCGCACCATCAGCATTAGCGGCCCGGCTTCCGCCTGAGCTTCTCGAGCTCGGCGCAAGACCGGGATTTTCGTCCTTACCCGCGATTGATCGCGTATCTCGCGCCCTTTGAGCCAAACAGAGCATTCATGTCCGAAAAGCCGCAAAAGTCCGACGCATCAGACTATTCCAAAACCCTCTATTTGCCGCAGACGGAATTCCCGATGCGCGCCGGCCTGCCGCAGCGCGAGCCGGAAATCCTTAAAAACTGGAACGAGATCGGCCTCTATGAGCGCTTGCGCAAGGCCTCCGCGGGCCGCGCGAAATTCGTGCTGCATGACGGCCCGCCCTATGCCAACGGCCATATTCATATCGGCCAC
>JBKQRS010000505.1:0-27467 GCA_052143915.1 Bradyrhizobium sp. | reverse complement strand
CTCGACCACGAACAGGCCGCCGACGATCAGCAGCACGATCTCGTGCTTCACCGCGACCGCCACCGCCCCCAGCGCGCCGCCCAAGGCGAGCGAGCCGGTGTCGCCCATGAACACCGCGGCCGGCGGCGCATTGAACCACAGGAACCCCAGTCCCGCGCCGATCAGCGCCGAACAGAACACGCCGAGTTCGCCCACGCCCGGCACCGAATTGAGCTGCAGGTAATCCGCTAACACGCGGTTGCCGACCAGGTAGGCGATCAGCGCGAACACGCCGGCGGCGATGATGGTCGGAACGATCGCCAGCCCGTCCAGCCCGTCCGTCAGGTTCACGGCGTTGGAGCTGCCGAGCATCACTAGCATCCCGAACAGCGGGAACCCGTAGCCGAGCGGAAGCAGCACATCCTTGAACACCGGCACCGTCAGCCCGGTCGCGAGCGGTCCGCGCGTGAGGGTAGAGATCCAGTAGGTGACGGCGATGCCCAGCACCGCCTGCACGATCAGCTTGCCGCGACCCGAAAGTCCGCGGAACGACGCCTTCGCCAGCTTGATGTAATCGTCGGTGAAGCCAAGCGCGCCATACGCCAGCGTCAGCGCCAGCACCGCCCACACGTATCCGTTGCGCAGATCGGCCCACAAAAGGGTAGAAATCGTCAGCGCCGACAGGATCAGCACACCGCCCATCGTCGGCGTGCCCTGCTTCTCGATGACATGGCGTTGCGGTCCGTCGGTGCGGATCGGCTGTCCCTTGCCCTGGCGAAGCCGCAAGTGATCGATGATCCAGGGCCCGAACAGGAAAACGAACAGGGCGCCTGTCACCATCGCCCCGCCGGTGCGAAACGTGATGTAGCGAAACACGTTCAGAAAGCTGTGCAACACGCCCAAGCCGGGGACGGTGTTGGAGAGATCGATCAACCAGTAGAACATTCAATCCGCCCTATACCGCGGCTTCGTCGAGCGCGGCCTTGCCGGGGAAGCGCCTTTCGAGCGCGTTGACTATCGTTTTCATCTTCGAGCCAAGCGAGCCCTTGACCATGATGGCGTCGCCGGCGCGAATGGCGGCTGTGGCCTGCGCTTCGAGATTCGCCGCGCTATCGGCATAGCCGCCCCGCTTGCCCGTGGAAAGAGCGTCCCACAGGTTGCGCATCAGCGGACCACAACAATACACCAAATCGATCTGGTTGGCTTTGATGGCTTCATTCAGGCCGCGATGGAGCTCGGCGCTGGCTGGGCCGAGTTCGAGCATATCGCCGAGCATCGCGATACGCCGGCCATGCGGGCCGACCGCGGCTTGGCCGAGCACGCTCAGCGCGGCCGCCATCGACGCCGGGTTGGCGTTATAGCTCTCGTCGATCAAGGTGGCCTCGCCGCTGGCAACTTCGAGGGTGCGCCGGACGCCGCGGCCAGCCGCCGGCTCGATCTGCGATAATGAGAGTGACGCCAGCGCCAAATCGGCGCCCGCAAGCGACGCAGCAGCCAGCACCGCGAGCGAGTTGATCGCCATGTGGCGGCCAGGCATGCCGAGCTTGTAGGTGACTTCATGTCCGAGGATATCGGCGTGCACCGCCGAACAGGCGGCATGCAGCGAGACGTCGATCAGCCGCGCATCCGATTTCTTGTCGGCGCCGAACGAGACGATGCGCGAGATGCCGAGTTTCATCGCGCGGCGCTGCAGCCTGGCGAATTGCGAATTGTCGCGGTTGAGCACCACGGCGCCGCCGGGCTCCAGCCCCCCGAAGATTTCCGCCTTGGCGTCGGCAATCGCCTCGATGCCGGCAAAGAACTCCAGATGCACCGGTTCCACCGTGGTGATGATCGCGACCTGCGGCCGCACCATTTTCACCAGGGGTTCGATTTCCCCGGGGTGGTTCATGCCGATTTCGAACACCGCAAAGCGCACTGTGGCCGGGCAGCGCGCCAATGACAGCGGCACGCCCCAATGATTGTTGAACGACGCCGCCGAGGCGTGGGTTTCGCCTTGCGCGCCAAGCACGCGTCGCAGCGCCTCCTTGGTCGAGGTCTTGCCGACCGAGCCGGTGACCGCGATCACCTTTGCATCAAGCCGCGCGCGCGCCGCATGCGCGAGAGCGACAAGACCCGCGAGCACGTCGTTCACCACCAGCAGCGGCGCGTCGGGCGCGAACTTGTCAAGCTGGGCGGCTTCGACGACCGCGAGCGCGGCCCCCGCCCTTAAGGCGGCGGCGACGAAATCATGGCCGTCATGGACGGCGCCCTTGATGGCAAAATAGGCGTCGCCCGGCACGATGGTACGGCTGTCGATGGAAATGCCTGTCACCGTTTCCGGCAACACGCCGTTGATGTGCGCGCGCATCGCCACCGCCATCGCGCCCGAAGTCCACAGCGGCATCGCGCTCATGCGACCCTCGGCGCAAGCGCTGATGCAACCGCCTCATGATCGCTGAACGGCAGGACGCGGTCGCCGACAATCTGCCCGGTCTCGTGGCCCTTGCCCGCGATCAGGAGCGCGTCACCCGCCTGCAGGCCGGCGATCGCGGACCGGATCGCCTCGCTGCGGTCGCCGATCTCGCTGGCGCCCCTGGCTGCGGCGAGGATCGCCGCGCGGATGTTTTCCGGATCTTCGCTGCGCGGATTGTCGTCGGTGACAATGACATGATCGGCATTCTCGGTTGCGATCGCGCCCATCAAGGGACGCTTGCCGGCATCGCGGTCGCCGCCGGCGCCGAACACCACAACGAGGCGGCGCCTGGCGTAGGGCCGCAACGCCTGCAATGCCTTCGCGAGCGCATCGGGCTTGTGCGCGTAGTCGACGAAGATCGGCGCGCCGTTGCGTTCGCCGACCTGCTCGAGCCTGCCCTTGGCGCCCTCGAGATGTTCGAGCGCGGCGAAAACCTGGTCCGGCCCGCTGCCGGTGCCGATCGCAAGGCCCGCGGCGACAATCGCATTCTCGATCTGGAATTCGCCGACCAGCGGCAGTCGGATGGAATATTTCCGCCCGCGGTGTTCAAGCTCGAGTTTCTGCGCGAAGCCCGCGATCTCGGCCGCGACAACACGAATGCCCTCGCCTGTGCCGTCACCCTTGCTGCCCACCGTGATCAGCCGCAATTTCCTTGCGCGCGCCGCATCGATCACTTGCTGCGAGCAGTCATGATCGGCCGAGATCACCGCCGCACCATCGGCGGCGACGAGATCGCGGAACAGCCTGAGCTTGGCGGCAAGATAATGCGCCACGTCAGGATGGTAATCCATGTGGTCGCGCGACAGGTTGGTGAATCCGCCGGCGCTGATCCGCACGCCATCCAGCCGATACTGGTCGAGCCCGTGCGATGAAGCTTCGAAGGCGAGATGGGTAACGCCCTCGCGCGCGATTTCGTCGAGCTGCCGATGCAGCGCGATCGGATCCGGCGTCGTCAGCGATCCGTAAACCGTTCGCTTCGGCGAAACCAGCCCGATGGTCCCGATACTGGCCGACGCATGGCCGAGGCGCTGCCAGATCTGGCGCGTGAAGGCTGCGACCGAGGTCTTGCCGCTGGTGCCGGTGACGGCCGCGATGGTCGACGGCTGCCGTGGATAGAATTTCGCTGCGGCCAGCGCCAGCGCGCGTCGCGGATTGGGGGTGATGACGAACGGCACGCGGCGGACACCTGCGGGCAGATGGTCGCCCGCTATCGCCACGGCCCCGGAGGCGATCGCGGAATCGATGAAGCGCGCGCCATCGGTCTTGGTGCCTGAGAGCGCGAAGAACAGGTCGCCCGGCTTGACCGCGCGGCTGTCCACCGCCAGCCCGGTGACCTCGGTCGCAGCCGCGACCGATACCTCGACCGCCTGCGGGTCGATCGTAGCGTCGTCGCTGAAAAGGTCGCGGAGTCTCATGGTCTTCCAGTCCGGCCGGCGCGCGAGTGCCCCGTTATCGAAAAATCCGTCACGCGGCGCCGGGCTTTAATGGTACGCCTTACTGGGTTCCCTTTGATGCCGCAAGAATAAGGCGGTCGGACGGCGGCAGATCGAAGCGCGGCTCGATGCCCAGAAGCGGCGCAATGCGGGCGATCACATTGCCGCCGGTCGGCACCGCGTTCCAGCCGGAAGTGATGAAACCGTAGGTTTCCTTCAGCGACTGCGGCTCATCCAGCATGACCAGAAGCTGGTAGCGGGGATTGTCGGCGGGCAGGATCGCGGTGAAGGCGGTGAGCACGCGTTTCTTGGCGTAGCGGCCGTTGACGACCTTTTCGGCCGTGCCGGTCTTGCCGCCGATGTAATAGCCGTTGACGTCGGCCTTTCTGGCGGTGCCGATTTCGGCGTTGAGCCGCATCAGGAATCGCATCTTCTCCGAGGTCTCGGGCTTGATCACCCGCTTGGCGACCTCCATGGCCTCCGCTTCCGTGCGCTTGAGGAAGGTCGGCGGAATCAGGTAGCCGCCATTCACCAACGCGTCGATGCCCATCACCGCCTGCAACGGCGCCACCGCGATGCCGTGTCCGAAGGCGATCGTCACCGTGTTCAGCTCGGCCCAGTGTTTCGGCACCAGCGGCGAAGCGCTCTCCGGCAATTCGGTGCGCAGCCGATCGAGCTGCCCGAGCTTGCGCAGGAATGCCTTGTGGGCCTCGACACCTTGCGACAGGGCGATCCGCGCCGCGCCGACGTTGGACGAGAAGGTGAAGACCTCTCTCATGTTGAGGAAGCGGCCCTTCGGCTCGTCGTCATGGATCGCGAACCTGCCATAATGCAGCGGACCGCGCGCGTCCCACAGCGAGTTGAGATCGTATTTGCCGGAATCAAGCGCCATCGCCAGGGTGAAGGCCTTGAAGGTCGATCCCATCTCGTAGACGCCGGTCGTCAGACGATTGATACGATCGGGATCGTGCGCCTCTTTCGGGCTGTTGGGGTCGAAATCCGGCACCGACACCATGGCCACGATCTCGCCGGTCCTGACATTGGAGACGAGGCCGGAGGCCGCCTTGGCGTGGAATTTTTCCTTGGCCTTGAGCAATTCGTCGCGCAATGCGTGTTCGACGCGCAGGTCAACCGACAGTTCCACCGGCCGCTGCAGCCGGTCGGTCGCGAAGCCCGCGCGATGCAGATCGGCAAGACCATTGCTGTCGAGCCATTTCTCCATCCCGGCGATGCCCTGGTTGTCGATGTTGACGAGGCCGATCAGATGCGCGACTTCGTTGCCGGTTGGATAGACGCGCTTGTTCTCGCGCAGGAAGCCGATGCCGGGAATGCCGAGGCGGTGAATCTCCTGCTGCTGTAATGGCGTGATTTCGCGCTTGAGCCAGACGAAGCCCTTCCGGCCCGACAGCCGCTCCCGCACCTCGCCGGTGTCGAGATCCGGCAGCGTCGCGGTGAGAAGCTCGATCGCTTCATCCTTGTCGATGATGCGGCGCGGTTCGCCGAACAGGCTCGGCGTCTTGACGTCGGTGGCGAGAATCTCGCCGTTGCGGTCGACGATATCCGGCCGCGCGGTCGCAATCGCGTCCTGCGACGCGGCGCGGCGCGCGCCGTGACTGTCGCTCCCGGTCGCGAACATGACCAGCCGTCCGCCGATCACGGCATAGATCGCAACGAACGCCAGAATGGCAAGGCCGACGCGGGCGCGCGCCTTCGCGGCGCGGTCGACATTGCGCCCGTAGAGCAGGCTTCGGATCAGCCGCTGCCGCCATGGCTCGGTGGGCTTGACCTTTTTGAGCGCGGAGCCGGTCATCGCCGATGCTCCGGCGCCGGCACCGAGCCGGTCACGGCCGCGGGGTCGGCAACGGCATCGATGGTCTGGATCATCGCGCCGATCGGATCCGGATCGCCCGGCTTGACAAGGCTCGGCGGCCGCTCAGGCAGGTTCTTCAGGGAATCATATTGCGTGGCGGCAAGCGGCTTCAGCGGCAAATGACGTTCGGCAAGACCCTGCAGCCGCAGCGGGGCGTCGAGCCTGGCCCATTCCGCGCGCAGCACCGCGATGGCGTCGCGCTGCTCGCGGATTTCCGCCTGCAGCCTCAGCACGCGCTCGGTGCGATCGGTCGATTCCATCTTGATCCGGTAGACATAGGCGGCGGCGAACACCAGCACGCCGATCACGAGGAGATGGAGGATCCGCATGGTCAGCCTCCCCTCATCACTTCATCGAGGGTGGGCCACGCCGGCAACGCCGCGGCGGCATGCGCGGGCGCATCGGTGCGCATCGCAGCGCGCAGCTTGGCGGAGCGCGCGCGCGGGTTGGCGGCAATCTCGTCGTCATCCGCCGTTACCGGCCGCTTGGTCAGGATGACAAAACTTGGCGCGGCATGCGCGATCTCCGGCTGGTGCCGCGATCCGCCGCCCGCCTTGGCGCGCTCGCCCAGGAAATTCTTGACGATGCGGTCTTCCAGCGAATGAAAAGATACCACCACCAGCCGGCCGCCGGGCTTCAGCACGCTTTCCGCCGCCGCGAGCGCCAGATGCAGTTCGTCGAGTTCCTGGTTGACGAAAATCCTTAATGCCTGAAACGTTCGCGTCGCCGGGTGAATTTCACCCGGCTTCGACCGCACCACTTTGGCGACGATATCGGCCAGCGCCCGTGTGGTGGTGATGGGCGCTTCCTTGCGCGCGGCGACGATCGCCCGCGCAACGCCACGGGAGTGACGCTCTTCGCCGAAGATGTAGATGATATTGGCAAGGTCAGCCTCGGACGCCTTCGCGATCACGTCCGCCGCAGTCGGCCCATCATGCCCCATCCGCATATCGAGCGGGCCATCGTTGCGAAACGAGAAGCCGCGCCCGGCTTCATCGAGCTGCATCGAGGACACGCCGACGTCCATCACGACGCCGTCGACCAGCGGGAACCCCTGGGCGGCGCAAATATCGGCGAGGTTGGAAAACCGGTCCTCGACCAGCGTGAGCCGGCCGGCCGATCGATCGACGAGATCGAACCCGCCCGCGATCGCCGACCGGTCGCGGTCGATGCCAATGACACGGGTTCCTGCGATTTCAAGGATGGCCCGGCTATAACCGCCCGCCCCGAAGGTGGCGTCGACATAGATGCCGCCTTGGCGCGGGTTCAAATGCTCGACCGCCTGGCGGCCAAGGACAGGGATGTGCTTTTGGGCAGATGGACTTGGGGTCGATGGCTTCATGCCGCCCATCCCCGCAAAGCCCGGGTGAAAATGCGGAAATCGGACGCGAAGGGGCCCATTGCGCCTCAAAAGCTTGCGTTTCGCCAGGCTGTCCGATTGCGTTTGGCGGCCTGCCATCGGATTTCGGGCGTGAAAGCGGGCCGCCGGTGTCCTGAATCCGAAGTTCGCCACACCTTGCGGCCCCCTCTGTCGCGAACCTGGGATTCGAAAGGACACTGGAAACCTATGATTCTAGTGCCACGCTTCGATCCGAAGTTCCTGATCGGAACCTGGGGCACCCCCGTGCAGGAACTTCAAATCGGCGGCACTAGCCGTCCCCCAAACCGGGTTCGGCTCTTCACCACTTAGTAACGTCAGTTAGCGTTAAGAAAACGTTGACGGTCCGCGGCCGGATTTATCCGCATTTTGATTCTTCGGCGCTGAGCCGAGGGGCCAAGCGGTCGTCCACAGCCGCCAGCCGCGAGGTGATGCGTTCTGCACACACTCGTCCAAAATACATCGCGATGACCGGTTATCGGATTGCGTCGACGGCGTCATGCAGGAATAGTGATGTGGTTCATTTTGAAAACTTACTATTGCCGTTCTCCTGCCCGGTTTGAGCACTTGCATGTCACTCGGTTCGTTCGCATCTGCTGGTTCTGATTCGAAGCGTCGCGCCGTCCAGCTCCCCAGGCCACTTGCGAACATGAAGACCTTCTCCCCCGATTCCTCGATCGCTTCCGACGTCATCCCTTCGGCGAATTATGGCGAGCGGAACAAGGGCCTTTTGCCCAACATGATCCTGCTGCATTATACCGGAATGCCCGATGTCGAGGGCGCGATCGCGCAACTCTGCACGGTGGGCACCGATGTCTCCGCGCATTACATCGTTCTGGAAGACGGCCGCATCGTGCAGTGCGTCCCCGAAGCCAAGCGCGCCTGGCATGCCGGCGTGGCCTCCTGGGCGGGCGAGGACGACATCAATTCCTGCTCGATCGGCGTCGAGATCGTCAACCGCGGCCACGACTGGGGCTATCCGGAATTTCCGCTGCGCCAGATCGCCGCCGTGATCGCGCTGTGCCGGGGCATCATGCTCCGCCGCAAGGTGCCGTCCCACCGCGTGCTGGCGCATTCCGACGTCGCTCCTTCCCGCAAGAAAGACCCCGGCGAGAAGTTTCCCTGGCATTCGCTGGCCAATTCAGGGGTCGGCCATTGGGTGCAGCCGGCGCCGATCGTGCCCGGCGAGACTCTCAAGCTGGGCACCATCAGCGACAGCGTTCGCGATCTGCAGCAGGCGCTCGCCAGATATGGCTACGCCATCCCGATCAATGGCAAATACGACGGAACGACCATGGAAGTGGTCACCGCTTTCCAGCGTCACTTTCGCCCCGCCCGCGTCGACGGCGTCGCCGATCATTCGACGCTGGCCACGTTGCGGTCGCTGCTGGCGAATTTGCCTGCCGAGGCCATGGCGGTCGCGGCAAGGTAAGTCACGATCTCATTCGCTATTGACGATCCATTTCCGCCAATCGCCTGGCGTAAAGCCGCCGCAGCGGCTCGAGTTGCGTCGCTGCGGTCGCAGCGAGATAGGCGTCGCGCGCCGCCTTGTGGCGGCCGAGCCGGCGCAACAGGTCGGCGCGGACCGCCGGCAGCAATTCATAGCCGTCAAGTCCACCGCGCGCCTGCAGCGCGTCCGTCAGGTCGAGCGCGCGCGCAGGGCCGTCCACCATTGAAATCGCCGCGGCGTGATTGAGCTCGATCACCGGCGACGGGCTGATCCGCAGCAGCACTTCGTAAAGGCCGGCGATCTGCTGCCAGTCGGTGTCTTTATAATTGGGCGCGCGCGCATGCAGGGCGGCGATCGCCGCCTGCACCGCGTAAGCCTCGGGGCGGCCCGGCAGCCGCAACGCGTCTTCCACCAGCTCGAGCCCTTCGGCGATCTGGGAATGGTCCCACAGGGTGCGATCCTGCTCTTCCAAAAGCACGATGTCGCCGCCCGCGGTCTGGCGTCCCGCGCGGCGCGCATCGTGCAGCAACATCAGGGCCAGCAGGCCCTTGACCTCGCCGCGTTGCGGCATCAGCGCGTCGAGCAGCCGGCCAAGCCGGATCGCTTCGCGCGCGAGATCCGGCCGCATCAGTGCCTCGCCCGAGGTTGCCACATAGCCCTCGGTGAAGACGAGATAGACCACCGCGAGCACCCCGCGCAGCCGTGGCTCCAGCGCGTCGCGATCGGGCACCTCATAGGGAATCCCGGCGAGTCTTATCTTCTGCTTGGCGCGAACCAGACGCTGACCCATGGCTTCCTCGCTGACCAGAAAGGCGCGCGCCACCTGCGCCGTGGTCAGTCCGCAGACCGTGCGCAATGTCAGCGCGACCTGGACTTCCGCGGCGAAGGCGGGATGGCAGCAGGTGAAAATCAGCCGCAGCATGTCGTCGTCGAGCGCGGCATCGCTGTCTTCGTTGGAGGTCTCCGCGTTGAGCAGCAATTCGTGCGTCAGCTCTTCCTGCTTGCCGCGAAACGCGATTTGCCGGCGGACCCGGTCGATCGCCTTGTTGCGTCCGACATTGACGAGCCACGCCCGCGGATTGGCGGGCGGCTCGGCGGCGGGCCAGCGCTCCAGCGCGATCGCAAAGGCATCCTGCAACGCATCCTGGGCGAGATCGAAATCGCCGACGAGACGGATCAGCGTTGCCAGCGCCCGCCCCGCCTCGTCGCGAAATATTTTGTCGATTTCGATCGGGGTCATGGGGTTACGACCAATAGTCGCCGTCATTCCGGGGCGTCCGAAGGACGAGCCCGGAATCCATAACCACGATCGTGAGTATGGTTTCCGGGCCTGCGCCTTGCGGCGCATCCCGGAATGACGGATGGAGTGGTTATCAATTATAAACCCAGATCGGCCGGACCTCGATCGAACCGTACCGTGCGCCGGGAATCCGTGCGGCAATCGCAAGGGCTGCGTCGAGATCCTTGGCCTCGATCAGATAGTAGCCGCCGAGTTGCTCGCGCGTCTCCGCGAACGGACCATCGGTTGTGAGCGTCTTGCCCTCGCGAACGCGCACCGTAGTCGCGGTCGAGATCGGCTGCAGCCGGTCGCCGGCCTTGAAATTGCCGCTCTGGATGATCGACTGGGTGAAGGCGCCGTATTCTTCCAGCATCTTCTTGCCGGCGGCCGGGTCGATTCTGCCGTACTCGGCTTCGTTCTGATAAATCATCAACAGATACTGCATCGCGTTACTCCTCTTGATCGGCGTGATCGCCGACACCCGGTCGAACGGGCCAGCCGCCAAACGACATCTTCAGGATAAATTATTTTAAGCATCGGCGGAGGCGCTTATCGGCTTGACGCAGCCCCGCTTAGCCCCCATGCCTTATGGCGTCAGTCGGCCGGACGGCCGCTCCCGCTAGGGCCGAAAGGCTGCGGGGGAGGAAAGTCCGGGCTCCATCGACATACGGTGCCGGATAACATCCGGCGGGGGCAACCCCAGGGACAGTGCCACAGAGAACGAACCGCTCCTCCACCCGAAAGGGAGGGGGCAGCAAGGGTGAAAAGGTGCGGTAAGAGCGCACCGCGGGTCCGGCAACGGAACCGGCATGGCAAACCACACCGGGAGCAAGACCGAATAGGGACGGCAACGCGGGCTGTTCGCGAAAGCGATAACGCCGCGAGAGCGATGTCAGGCTCGCCGTCCGGGTAGGTTGCTCGAGGCAACGTGCAAACGTTGTCCCAGAGGAATGGCCGTCACGTATCGTCCGCGCAAGCGGACGGTGCCCTACAGAACCCGGCTTACAGGCCGGCTGATGCTCTAAAACGTTTTCGAGCGAAGTGGACTTCCGGTTCGCGTGAAGAAAACGCGTCTTAATGGACCAAAATGAGGGGTTCGGCGCAACACGCCGGACCCCTCGCCAGTTTTCAGGGCCTCCCGTTGCGCTGTCCGACCGGCCGTTTGCCTTGCGAGCGCCATATCTAGGCATTAATGCTGCATTTTGGGCCGGGTTATCGGTCAGGGGGTCGTCTTGAGCCGTTCATTGTCTTGCATCCGTGCCACGACAGCGCTCGCCGCGGTCGCGGTCGTCGTTGCTGGATGCGCGGCGGCGAACAACGCCACGTCGAGCCAGGGGGCGAGCCAGGGCGAGCAGCCTTATAAGACCGGTTACGGCTTCTCGAGCGACGGACCCACGACCGACCTTTACACCGAGCTTTTCGGCTCCCCGAAACCTGCGGCTCAACCCGCAACGGCAGCTGTCGCGACCCAGCCGGTTCAGCCTGTGACGGCGTCAGCCACGACCCAGCCGGTTCAACCCGCGACCACAACTGCGGCGACCCGGCAGGCCAAGCCCGCGATGGCGTCGGCGACGCCCCGGCAGGTTCAGCCCGCACCCGCCCCCGTCGAAGTCGCACAACAACCCGCTCCGCCACAGCCTCCGCCCGAGCCCGACGGTCCCGCGGCTTACGGCATCACGGCCAATGGGCCGACCACCGATCTCTACACCGTGTTGTTTGGACCCAGGCGCTCCGACGGCCAGTAAGCGTGAAAAGCTGCACTGAGCCCTCGTCCAGGATCCGGCAACGATGAGCACGATCGCATTGGCGGTTTTGTTGTTGGGTGCGCTCGCCGGCGGTTTCGTGTCCGGCCTCGCCGGCTTCGGCACCGCGCTCATGGCGCTCGGGATCTGGCTCTATGTCGTGCCGCCGTCGGTCGCCGTGCCCCTGGTTCTGATCTGCTCCATCATTGCGCAAACCTGGACGCTGCCGGCAATCTGGCGGGCGATCGACTTCAAGCTGGTTTGGCCGTTTCTCATCGGCGGCCTTGCCGGCGTGCCATTGGGCACCTGGCTCGTCGCCTATGCCGATCCGCGTATCTTCAGATTGAGCGTCGGCGCGCTGCTCCTGGTGTTTCCGACCGCGCTTTACTTTCACCGCAGACCGATAGCATTGAGCTTCGGCGGCCGGGTGGCCGACACCGGAATCGGATTCGCGGGCGGTGTGCTTGGCGGCCTTGCCGGTCTGTCGGGTCCGATTCCAATCTTGTGGGCAAGCGTGCGGGGCTGGGGCAAGGAGGAGCGGCGCGGCGTGTTCCAGACCTTCAACTGGACGGTGCTGAGCGCGGCGCTGTGCGTGCAGGCGGCGATCGGATTGATCACGCAGGAAACCATGTGGCTGGCCTTGCTCGCGATGCCGGCAACAGTGGGAGGCGCCTGGCTCGGCGCGCGGACCTATCACGCGCTGAGCGACGGCAATTTCCGCGATGTCGTGCTCGGCCTTCTGTTCCTGTCCGGCGTCGTGTTGGTGTGGAGCACTCTGGGGTTACCCTAGCCGACACACCGGTTGGCGCGTCGGCTAGCCTGTCTTCATCATTCCGCCGCCGCGATACGGTCGAATTCCCTCACCTGCAGCTCGAACAGCCCGCGATAGATTCCGCCGGTTCGATTGGCAAGCGCGGCGTGGGTGCCCTGCTCGACGATCTCGCCGCGATCGAACACCAGAATCCGGTCGAGGCTGCGCACCGTCGACAGGCGATGCGCAATCACGATCGAGGTGCGTCCCTTCATCAACCGCTCCATCGCCTGTTGGATCAGGGCTTCCGATTCGGAATCAAGGCTCGATGTCGCCTCGTCGAGGATCAGGACCGGCGCATCGGCGAGAAACGCGCGCGCCAGCGCCACGCGCTGCCGCTCGCCGCCGGAAAGCTTGACGCCGCGTTCGCCGACCAGCGTGCCATAGCCTTTCGGCAGCCGCTGGATGAACTCATGCGCGTTGGCCAGCCGCGCCGCCTGCTCGATCGCAGCCCAGCTGGAGCCCGGCCGCCCATAGGCGATGTTCTCGGCAAGCGAGCGGTGAAACAGGATCGGATCCTGCTGCACGATGGCGATCTGGCTGCGCAGCGAATGCTGCGTCGCCCTGGCGATATCCTGACCATCGATCAGGATTCGTCCACCGGAGACATCGTAGAGCCGCTGCACCAGCTTGACGAAGGTGGTCTTGCCGGAGCCGGAGCGGCCGACCAGGCCGACGCGTTCGCCGCCGCGAATATCGACCGACAGGCCGTCATACAGCGGCGCGAAGTGACCGCCGTAATGGAATGTCACGTCCTCGAACACGATGCGCCCGCCCTGGATATCGATCGGCAACGCGCCGGCGACGTCGGTAATTCCGATCGCCTTGTCATGAATGGCAACCAGCTCCTCCATGTCGTTGACCGACCGCTGCAGGTTATTGATGTGCATGCCGACATCGCGCAAATAGGCATGGATGATGTAGTAGCTGGTCAGCACATAGGTGACATCACCGGGTGAGGCGTGTCCCGCCATCCACAGCAGCAACGCACCGCCGATCACCGAGGCGCGCAGACACAGCAGCACCGCAAGCTGCGCCGCGTTGGTGTAGTTATAGCGCAACCAGGTCCTGTTCACGCGCGTCCGCCATCGGCTGATGACGCGCGCGAGCCTCGCGTCTTCGCGCGCCTCGGCGCCGAACGACTTGACCACCGCGTTGCAGGTGAGCGCGTCGGCCAGCGTACCGCCGACCTTGGTGTCCCAGGCGTTTGAGACGCGCGCCGCCGGCGCGATGTAGCGCGTCGAGAACACGACCGTCATCGAGACATAAACCAGCGCTCCCAGCGCAACCACGAGACCGAGCGAAGCCCAGTGCAGCCCGAGCAGGATCATCGAGCCCAGCAGCACCATCAGCGAGGGCAGCAACGCCATCAGGATGGTGTCGTTGTAGAGATCGAGCGCCCACATGCCGCGCGTGACCTTGCGCACGGTTGAGCCGGCGAAACTGTTGGCGTGCCAGTCGGTCGAGAAGCGCTGCACCCGGTTGAAGGCGTCGCGTGCGACGTCGGACATGATCCGCAGCGTGAACGGCACGATCGCCAGCAGCCCGATCATGCGCAGCGTGATCGACGCTACGCCAAGCGCGACGATGGCACCGAATGCAACAAGCGCGGCGTGGCGCGCCGCCGGATTCGCCGCGTCTGACGCCACCGCATCGACCAGGTGGCCCGAGAAGACCGGCATGAACAGGTCGGCGACGGTCGCCCCCAGCAGACCGAAGGCGACGGTTGCCGCGACCACGGGCTGGTTGAGCCAGTGCCGGAACACGAACGGGATCACCACGCGGATGGCGGCAGGGCGTTTGTTGATTTGAGCGGTCATGGCGTCATCCGGCTACGCTCGCGCGCATTCCGGCTCCGTTTGAGTTGGCGCGCGACGGCGCCGGGCCGATCGCAAGCTTCATTGAATCGAGGACTTACGGGAAAGCTTCTTACGGGAAAGCTTCTTGCGGGGAGCTTCTTGCGGGGAGCTTCTTGCGGGGAAGCTTGGGACGATCGGGACGTCAGGCCCGATCGATGCTGACGGTGGTGGCCCTCAAAGGCCCGAACAGGCGTCCAGCATGGGCATCGGACGCGGGCGTGCGATCTGCGAAAATGACGAAATCATGCAAATCCCTCCCGGTTCGAGCGATGAAGCGCAACTTATAAATGCATCGGATGCGCTTGGCAATATGTGGACCAAGGCCACGCGTACACTCAAAATTGAAAATACAAGAATTCCAGCCGCTGCCACATGCCGAACAGCGAGATCGCCAGCGCGACCGCCGACAACAACGCCCACGCCCCGTTTGGCCGCCATCGCAGCCAGCTGGTTCGCTCCGGCGCGCGGCGATATTCGCGATAGCGGAAGATTTGCGGCACGTTGGGCAGGCCAAGCGCCATTGCAAGGGCCAGCGCCACCGTGCCGCCGCCGATCAGGAGCAGCCGCTCCTCGCCCACCAGAAGCGGCAAGTCCATCAGCCGCAGGATGCCGGGGGAAGCGTAAGCCGAACTGCCGGCTTCAAATCCGAACAGGCTGCCCAGCATCTGCCACGCGCCCATCGCCGTCCTGGCGCGGAAAAACACCCAGGCGATGACGACGGCAAAAAACGTGATCGCCCAGGAGAGCCCTTTCGCGATTTCTTTCGTGAATCGCTTTGCGATCCCCTTGGTGGCCGAGACATTCATGCGCGCACCGCGCCAACTCTGCCAGAGATGATTGACGCAGAGATAGAGCCCATGCAGGCCGCCCCAGATGAGAAAATTAAAGCCCGCGCCGTGCCAGAGCCCGCCCAGCAGCATCGTCAGCATCAGATTGAGATAGCGGCGCTGTTCGCCGAGCCGGTTGCCGCCGAGCGGAATGTAGAGGTAATCGCGCAGGAAGCGCGACAGCGTGATGTGCCAGCGCCGCCAGAATTCGACGATCGACGCCGCCTTGTAGGGCGAACGGAAATTCACCGGCAAGCGGATGCCGAACAACAGCGCAAGCCCGATCGCCATGTCGGAATAGCCGGAGAAGTCGAAATAGATCTGCAAGGTATAGGCTGATGTCGCAAGCCACGCCCAGGGCGTGGTGACGCCGCCGCCGGCGTCGAGATGCGCGAATACCGGGGAGACGAACTGCGCGAGATTGTCGGCGATGACCACCTTCTTGAACAGACCGGCCGCGAAGATCGCCAATCCCCGCGCCGCCAGGACCGCCGACCGCCCGGTGCGGCCGCGCTTGAACTGCGGGATCATCTCGGCGTGGTGGACCAGCGGTCCCGCGATCAGATGCGGAAAGAACGACACGAACAGGGTATAGCTGACGATGTCGCGCTCGACTTTGGCGCCGCGCATCACATCGACCAGATAGGCGATCTGCTGGAAGGTGAAGAACGAGATTCCGAGCGGCAGAACGATGTTGACGAACGGCAGCGGCGCGCCGGTCAGGGTATTGATGCTGTCGAAGATGAAGTTGGTGTATTTGAAATAGCAGAGCAGCGCGAGATTGAGCGCGACGCCGAACATGCCGATGGCGCGGCGGCGAAGCGGATCCTCCATCCGCAGGCCGAGCGAAAAATTCACCGCGACCGAAGCGATCAGCAGCAGCAGATAGACCGGCCGCCAGGCGCCATAGAAAAACAGCGAGGCGCCGGCCAGCACCATGATGCCGGCACGCGGGGAATGCCGTCGCGCCGCGGCGAAGGCCAGCACGACCGCGGGCAGGAACTGAAACAGGAACGTGTAGGAGGAAAACAGCATCGGGCGCGGCTAACGCTTCAATCGCGACACGAGATAGCGGGTGTAGATCGGCACGCCCGAGGCGTTGACATGCATTTCATCTGCGTAATTGCCCTGCTCCAGTCCGGGGACCGACTGAATATTCAGGACATCGAAGCCGCAGCGGCGGCCGGCATCAGCGACGAGCGAGGCGTATTGATCGTCCTTGTCCCGCCATTGGGCATCGCGCGCGCGATCGTAGCGCGGCGCCCATGGTGGCACGACGACGGTCACTTTCCGCGCCAACGCCACCATGTCGCACAACGCGCCGATCTCGAAGCGCGCCTTCGGGCCCGACAGATCCCAATTGGCATAGTGCGCGTGCGAGCCGATGTCGGCCGGCCAGCGGTCGTCGGGTTGGGTATGGTCGATGATCTTCACGCCGAACGCCGCGGGCTGCGGTCCGGCCTCGGCGAGGTGCTGATCGGCCGCGAGCCGCGCGGCGAAGGCCTCGCGGATGAAGCGGATCAGGGTCCCTACCCGCAACGGCAGGAACGAAACCATCTGTTCGGCGACGCTGAGCCGGGCTGCGACGTCCTGCGGATAGACCGCCGCCGACCGCACGCCTTCGTTGAACAGGAACGGCGCGACGCTGACGACGACATGGGCTTTGGCAAAGCGGTCCGGCTCGCGGCGCATTGCAGCCAAAAGCGCCAGCGGCTCGCCGGCGTCGTAGGCGATGTTGACCACGGAACCTTGCGGCTTGCCGGTCAGTTGCGCGGCGAGAGTCGGATCGTCCTGATAGACCGTCCGGCTTTCGCCGGCGAAGATCAATTCGGGACGCGAGGCCAGTAGCGGGAGCTTGACCGCCAGCAGAACCGGCACATCGTCATGCACGCGACTCGCGAGCGCCAGCAATCCGGCCAATGCCACAAGCCACGCCACGACCGTCAGCGCCAGCAGCCCGGCGATCGATCGCACGGACGCCGCCTGCACACGCCGGAGCGATGCTTTTTCGGAGATGGAAAGGCCGCGCATCATGCCGCCGTTCAAGCATGAACCGCCACGGCAGACAATATCAGAGCGTTTTCGAGCGAAGTGGATGCCGGTTCGCGCGAGGAAAACGCGTCAATCCGTCATCCTTCAATGCGCCGGCTCGGTCGAGGGCGAAACCGGTTTTTTCAGGAGAAAAACCATCAGGCTGAGGCCGAGATAGAACAGCGTCAGCATGAAGAAGGCGTCGCCATAGCCCATCACCACCGCCTGGCGGTGAACGATCTGCGACAATTCCTTCATCGCCATCAGCCCGGCGTCGCCCATTCCCTGCAGACGCTGGGTGAACATGTTGAGCGTCTCGGTCGCGGCGGTGTTGCCCCAGGTCACCCGGTCCTGCAGGCGCGAGATGTGCAGGTCGGTGCGCTCATTGAGCACCTGGTTGATGAGTGCAAGCCCGACCGCGCCGCCGAGGTTGCGCGTCAGGTTGAACAGCCCCGAGCCGTTCTTGACCCGATCAGGCGGCAAAGTGCCGAGCGCGATATTGTTGGTCGGCACCATCGCACACATCATGCCGATGCCCCGCAGGATCTGCGGCAGCAACAGTTCGTAGAAATCGTATTCGCGGGTGATCCAGGTCATCTGGTAGGAGCCGAGCGCGAAGATCACGAGCCCAGCGGCGATGATAAAGCGAAGATCCACCCTTTGCATCAGTTGTCCCACGACCGGCGCCATCAGGAACATGGTTATGCCGGAGACGAACATGGTCTCGCCGATCATCAGCGCGCTGTAGCCGCGCACTTCCGCCAGGTATCGCGGATACATATAGGTCAACCCGTAAAGGCCGATACCGACGCAGAACGAGATCAGGCAGCCGATGCCGAAATTGCGGTCGGTGAAGGCGCGGACATCGACGATCGGCTCTTTCGCCGTCAGCACGCGATAGAAGAAGGCGATCGCGGAGATTCCGCAAATCCAGGCGCATACCGCGACCGAAGTGTCCTGCAGCCACTCATATTGCGGCCCTTCCTCGAGCACATATTCCAGCGAGCCGAGAAACCCCGCCATCGCGATCAGGCCGAACCAGTCGAAGCGATCGAGCAATCCGAAATTCGGCCGGTCGAAATCGACCAGCATCAGCACGCCTATGGTGATGCCGATGCCGGGAACGACATTGATGAAGAACAGCCAGCGCCAGGACATCGCGTCGGTGATGATGCCGCCCACCGTCGGCCCGATGGTCGGCGCCAGCGTCGCGACCAGACCGATGATCGGGCCGACGATGTAGAATTTCGAACGCGGAAACACCGTATAGGCGGATGCGAACACCGTCGGGATCATGCCGGCGCCAAGGAATCCCTGGATCGCGCGCCACAGGATCATCTCCTCGATCGAGGAGGCGAAGCCGCACAGGAAGCTCGCCATCGTGAAGCCGGCGGCGGAAATCGCGAACAACAGCCGCGTGCCGAACGCGCGCGACAGGAATCCGGACAAGGGAATCGCGATCACTTCGGCGATCAGATACGAGGTCTGGACCCATGACACCTCGGTGGAACTGGCCGACAGGCCGGCCTGGATCTCGGTGAGGGAAGCCGAGACGACCTGGATGTCCAGGATCGACATGAACATCCCGAACACCATGATGAGAAACGCCACCAGCCGCCGCAGCGGGATGCGCTCGGACGGCGCGGCGGCCGCGTTCATCATTCCAGGAGGAGCGGTGATGGCTTCAGCCATGATGGACTCGGCTCAGCTGATCGAACCGGGCACGCGCCCGATGCGCGGGACTTATTGCGGATGAATCATCGTCGGCGCGTCGAGGTCGGCGTCGCTGTCGGCGTCTTTGGCGCCCTCGGTGGTGTCGACGGTGGCATAGACCGACATGCCGGCACGCAGCAGGTTTTGCCTCGCGACATCCTTCGGCACACGGATCCGGACCGGCAGCCGCTGCACGATCTTGGTGAAGTTGCCGGTGGCGTTGTCGGGCGGCAGCAACGTGAACACCGAGCCGGCCGCAGGCGAGATGCTCTCGACGACGCCTGAGAACTTGCGATGGCCATAGGCATCGACCGAGATCGTCACCGGCTGGCCCGGACGGATCCGCTTCAGCTGTGTTTCCTTGAAATTGGCGTCAATAAAGACGTCATCGAGCGGCACCACGTTGCCGAGCCGCTGCCCGACCACGACGAAATCGCCGGTGTTGACCAGACGGTTGGAGAAAGTGCCGTCGACCGGCGCGCGCACCGCAGTGAAGTCGAGGTCGCGTTGGGCCTTGGCGAGCGAAGTCTGCAATTCAGCAAGCTGGGCGCGAGCCTCCGCCTGCTGCGCCCTGGTCACCTCGACATTGTCGCGCGCCGTGTCATAGGCCGCCTGCGCGGACTTCACTCCAGCCAGACCCTGGTCGCGTCCGGCCTCGGACTGTTCGAAGGTCGCGTGCGTGGCAAAACCCTTGTTGCTCAGCGTCTGCTGCCGGTCGTAGTCGAGGTTCGCCCGCTTCAAGCCGGCTTCCGCGGAAGCGAGCTGCGCCTTGGATTGCTCGACCGCGCTTTCCTGCGCGCTGATCTGGCGGCCGATCCGGTCGATGGTGGCCTGCTGGGTTTCGATCTTGGTGCGCGCGGCATCCACCGCAATGCGATAATCGCCGTCGTCGATCTTGAAGATCACTTGGCCGGTGTGGACCAGCGCATTGTCGCCCGGGAAGATAGCGGCGATATGTCCGGTTACGCGCGCGCCGAGCGTAGTGTTGTTGGCCCGCACATAGGCGTCGTCGGTCGAGATATGAAAACGTCCGATCAGAACATAGTGGACGCCATAGGAAGCGGCGGCGACCGCGAGCAGCAGGCCTACACCGATCAGAACGAATTTGCGCTTGCCCGGTTTCGGCGCGGCCGACACGGCGGGAGCCTCCGGCGCCGCCGGCTTGGCGATGGCCGGTCGCTCCGGCACTTCCGCGGGGCGGCGAGCGACGGCGTCATCCGAAAGATGCGTGCGAATCGAATCGGCGAGCACAGCAGACGTGTCTTGCGGGGAATCGCTCTCGGCCGCATTCGGCTCGGTGCGCAGGATACGCGCGGCTTGGTCTCTCGCTGCGGCCATAAAGGCCTCCCCATTTACAATGTCGCGACGAAGACAGGGCCGCAAAACTACCCTTGCCTAGCATCTAAGCCCAAATTAACATTGACCGAACGGTTCGGTCAAGATATATCCTATCCTGCGATCATAGAGCGGGAGTTCCTTCCGGGGCATTTCCGAGCCGTGATTTTTCCAGAAAAGCTAAACTAATGGTTGCAGCTCCACCCAATAATCTCCGCCTGATCGCCGACGAGGACTCCTCAAAGCGCCGGCAGATCCTCGAAGGTGCCCGTAAGGTCTTCATGGACTTGGGTTTTGACGGCGCCAGCATGGGCGAAATCGCCCGTGCCGCCGGCGTCTCCAAGGGCACGCTTTATGTGTACTTTGCCGACAAGAGCCGCTTGTTCGAAGCCATCGTCGAGGAAGAAACGCTCGATCAGGGCAAGGTGACGTTCAATCTCGATCCCGGACGGGACGTCACCACGACGCTGACGGAGTTCGGACAGGCCTATATCGCGATGATCTGCCGGCCGGGCGGCGGATCGGCGATCCGTACCGTGATGGCCATTGCCGAGCGGATGCCGGAAGTCGGCCGCCGCTATTACGAGCACGTGCTGGCGCAGTCCATCAACCGTCTCGCCACCTATCTGGACGCCCGCGTGAAGCTGAAGGAATTGGCGATCGACGACTGCCATCTCGCAGCGTCGCAATTCATGCTGATGTGCCAGGCGTCGCTGTTCCTGCCGTTTATCTTTCAGGCCGCGCCCGCGCCTTCGGCCGAGCGCATCGCGCAAGTGGTCGGCAGCGCGACGCGGATGTTTCTCGCAGGGTATCGGACGAAGCAGGTGTGAGGGCGGAGCTATCCATCCACCGTCATTCCGGGATGGTCCGTAAGGACCAGACCTCAGATGCGCAATTGCACATCGGGGAATCTCGAGATTCTCCGATGTGCAATCGCACATCGGAGTTCGATGCTTCGCATCGCCCTCAGCGACAAGCGCTCTGCGCTTGCGCGGGGAATGACGGCCGGATTGTTTCCTCGCTTCCACTCGCACCGGCCATTGCATTGGTCTCACGCTTCCCACGCAACTGTTCACGGTAACGGGGATGTTCGGTTCCCATCAACCGGTCCCACCAGGTGAAGTAAAGCCCGTAATTATAGTGGAAGCTCGAATGATGAAGGTCGTGGTGGGTCGTCGCGTTGATCCATCCGAAAAGGCGGCTGTCGGCGAGTGCGCGCGGCATCAGCTCGACGCCGGCATGGCCCATGACATTGCGGATGATCATGAACGCCATGAACAGGAACAGCCCGAACGCGTGCATCGGAACCAGCAATAGCCAGAGCGGGGTGAACATCGCCATCAGCAACGCTTCCGGAACCGAGAAGGCATAGGCTGCGAACGGCGTCGGCGTGACGGAGCGATGATGGGTGCGGTGGAAGAAATGGAACAGGCGCGGATGGTGCATCAGCCGATGCGTCCAGTAAAAATACGCATCGTGCGCGACGATGATCGCCACCAGGCTGATCGCGAGATAACCGACCCCGGCGGTTTCGAAATCCGTGTACACCGTGAAGACGCCATGCATGGCGCCGAGCACGATGCCGACACCGGTCAAGGAGAAGATGATGCCGGTCCGCAGCGACGTCAGGATTTCGCGCCGGACATCGGCGCGCGATGCCGAGCGCGCCTGGATCTTGCGCCGGCCAAGCCCGGCGTTCCAGAACAGTTTCAGGATCAGGGCCATCCCGCTGGCCGCAACGACATAGCGGCCGACATCGAGGACGAGGTTGAAGGACCATATCTGCCAGAAGCTGGCCAGCGCATCAGAGAAAGCTTGCATCGGGGGACTCCGCCAAAGTGTGGGGACAGATCACTGTCCTGCGGCACACTTTTGGAACGGATCGGGCTAATGCTCTCGCCGAACCCTGCGGCTATTCGGGCCGAATTTCAAAATCGGCTAGCCGATTCCGAAAAACTCACCTCTATTCGGCGGCCACCCGCTCGATACGGCTGAGCTGCTGGCGCCTGAACTCACTGGGCGTCACGCCGGTTTGGCTCTTGAACGCCCGGTTAAAGGGCCCGAGCGACTGAAAGCCGGCATCGAGCGCAATGGTCAGGATAGGCACCGCCTCCTGCGCCGGATCGGCCAGCGCCGCCATCACATCCTCAAGGCGATAGAAGTTCAGGAAGGCATTGAAGTTGCGGTATCCGAGGCGCTGGTTGATCAGCCGGCGCAGGCCGTGTTCGGGAATGCCGAGCTTGCCCGCGAGAGTTCCGATCGAAAGCCCCTCCTCGCGGTAGGCCTTGTCGTGCTCCATCAGCCGGCGCAACGCGCTCAGCAGCCTCGCATCCTCGTCCCGCTCGGCCGTATCCCCTCGGCTGGGCCCGGCCGCCGGACGACGCGGCAAGATGGCCTGCGATAAGGCGGCCTGCGATGAACGAGCGGACACCGGAAGCGAGATCAGCGCGCCGTCGCGGTTGACGGAAAGCAGCGCGACCGCGAATATCAATGTGATCGCCAGCAACCCGATGCTGTTGGCGAGATAGAGCACTGGCCCGCCGCTGCCGGAAGGCCACGCGATCTCGGATGTGATGATCGCCGCCGAATAGAGCGCGACCAGGATCACGAGCACCGCGCGGAGCCTGCGGCGCTCCTCGACCAGATCGAACGCGCGTCCCGCCAGCACATACCAGACGCCCAGCGCATTGAACGCGAGCCCTGATCCGCTGCAAACCCAGCGCGCTTGCGGGACGCCGATCCACGGACTCGAAAGGCCCAGCCCCACCAACGCCAGCCACGCGGCCGCATGCCACCATGACGGCTTGAAGTCGTCGTCGAACAAAGCTGCGGCAAACAAACAGAAGACGACGGGATTGCCCATGCCGACGACGCGCAGCGGCAGCAGCCAGGAAGGAGGTGCACTAGCAAAGATCGACGCGGAGACGATGGTGTAGCTGGCTGCGCCAAGCGCAAACAGGACCGAGAAAATGCCGACCGGAACGCGGCGCGCATCGCGAAGCAGCAATACCGCGACCAAAACGAGCAGGACCACTGCTCCGCCGCGCAATGCGGCCTCAATGAGGGACACTGTTCGCTCCCTGGAAGTACTCGATAGAGCTTAGCAAATCGGCGTGCCGTGGTACAGCGCTCGCGGCACGCGCGCCGATCACGCGCTGTGAGGCGGTCGATACCGACACGAACCGCACCGAGGCCGAGGGATCGGCATTATGCGCTGACGACCCGTCACTGATCGGTGCCTGACGCCTTTCGATCAGGATCCTCATCCATGGGAGGAGGCCACGTTCTACACTCGAAGCTTCGGCCGCTGCCTGGGCAAGCCCAGCCTGCCCGACTGGGAGGCCTTGCAACGGGCCACGCCTGACCGGCAGACCAGGGATCGCCGAAGCCGGAGCTCCTTTGGATCTTCCTCTTATGCTTTTTGATATGCTTGCTGCTGCTGGTCTCGGCCTTGGCCGGTGTGACCGTCGGAACCACCACCAGAGCCGTCGCGCAGACGGCCAGCGTCAAAAGCCGGATCGCAAATTTGCTCATGCGTCCCTCCTTGAGGTGGGGCAAGGCATGCGGAGGCCCGGTGATGGTACACCGCGCCGGAACAAACATTCCAGCGGCGATCGCACCGGTTGGTAATTCCCTGCAGTCTTGGCGCGGACTGCCGCCGCCACGAGCCAGCAACCGGCGTCATGACGCTTGGGTCAATCGCATCACTTTGATGATCGTGCGCTGCTCGCTTTCGGTCTTCCCTTGCCAAGCAGACATGCCAAGCGGTGGCGGGCATGTCTCAGAGGTGCCAATAAGCGCCATCACCCGCCTGATGAGGTGGGCGACTGATGCCGCCTTTACAGGTCGCCCATGACTTTGCCAGTGGCCCCGTTGACGAAATGCACAAACGAACAGGCCAGACACTCCACCGCATCGTAGCGGTGCTCATCCTCCGAGGATGGCTCGTCCGCAACGGAGTGCTGGACCCAAGGTCGATCCGCAGAAATTAGAGGCGATCCCGCGGCGACCCGGACGTCACAAACGGCCAATTAGAGAAGAAGACATCGTGAACGGCATGATGCCTATGAAAAACCCCGGCATCCTGGCCGGGGCTTTGCTGGCTGATTGAAGTTGCTAACTTTAAGACGAGTGCTACTGGAGCCGTCCTCTTTCTGCACCCGTTAAGCGGCACCGCTGCCGGAGCCCGTAACAAATCATGAGCAGTATAGGCCGCTCAATCAATATCTGAGAAGTCTATGCCGCTATTCTGCTTGGCCGCTTCGTGGATACAATCCGAGTAAGACCTCCATCTTTCGACAAAGCCCAAACCCCTGGCTTCCTTAGCGGCTTTCTCCTTACACTCAGCTTTCACATGCTTCACGATAGCCTTCTCTTTTTTGGACATCGTCTCAGCATTGGCAGGCGTCATCATCAAAGTTGAACCGACAATAACAAGTGCTATGGCGCCCATTCCAGCAGATAGTCGAGTCAGGATATGAGACATAATGATGCGTTCTCCTTGATAAAATCATTTAAGCAGCTACAGGCGTTTTACGACAAACACATGACTTGTTGTTGTTCGGTGTCTTTCCAAAAAAGATCAGCCCCCTACGAAAAAGACTTTTGGTGAAAGTACTTTCTCAGGTCGGTTTCGGTCAATCGCTGCCGACACCAATTCTGACCCGGAACTGTCATTTGGCCTGCAATATGGACCCGCTAGGCCAAGGGATCGGCGTCCGAGGGGTCAAAATTGGAAGCCGGTTGACATCTCGTCCACCGTGTAGTCACCCGGCGTTTGGTGGAGGTGACTCGGTGACTGCCCCAAACGCCGTCCCTGTCCGCTCCGGGTCTTGGCCGTCTTCGGCGCGCGCAACCGTCAGGTCCGCTTTGCCTCCCCCAAGAACAGATATTGAGCCGCTCCCTGCTGAGTTGCGCAGATGGCGGCGGCAGCCAAGTCCGACCCGGACGCGAGCAGGTCTTCGGAGTTGCAGGATCCGCAAAACTGACGCAGAGTTCGGATTAACGCCGGCGCTTAACCGGCGAATGTCAAACCAGGGAGCCCGCCATGATCAAGGTAAGCGTTATGTACCCCAATACGCCTGGCGCCCGCTTCGACCACGCGTACTACCGAGACAAGCACATGCCGCTCGTGAAGGCTCGCCTGGGTGATGCCTGCAAGTACTATACGGTCGACAAGGGCCTCGCGGGTGGGGCACCCGGTGCTCCCGCGACGTATGTCGGCATGTGTCATATCTTCTGCGACTCGGTCGAGGCATTCCAGGCTGGTTTTGGGCCTCATGCCAAGGAGATCATGGCAGACATTCCAAACTATACCGACCAGTCTCCGGTCATCCAGATCAGTGAAGTGGTCGTAGGCTGACAACGCAGGATCGGAACCGGGAATGCGCGAGGCCGCTAATCGTCCTCAAACTCGTCTTCCTCGTTGACCTTCTCGCCATGCTTGTGCGGATGCGACGGCGTCTTGTGGCCGCCGAGCGCGCCGGTCACGTAGGGTTCGCGCGAGGCGTATGGGTTGCGCTGCGCGGCGCGTGCGGCGACTTCCTCGCCGGACACCGCGGCCGGCTGGCAGATCAGCCGCCTGGAGGCGCGGCGCATCAGATCGACGTGGATGTGATCGTAGTGATAGACGTTGGAGCCCGGCGCCAGCACGGTGGTGAACTGCTGGCACGCCGCCGCCTCGATGTCGCGCAGAAAGCCCTGCTCTTCCGGCAGACCGTGCCAGCCGTCCTTCACCGTCACGTGCCGTCCGTCGGCGAGCGTGAAGGCGGCGATATCGAGTGCGTTGCCGAAGGCGTGTTCTGAAATATGCGCGCGCGAGTCGCCGTTCATGCCGCGGCAGGAATAGGCGGAAATCTGCTTGATCTCGACGACGCGCACGCCGAACCAGCGCTGCGCCGCCGGCTGCACGGATTCAGCGAGCCAGCGATCGAGCACCGATACGATCGGGCACGCCAGCGTCGCCGCCGGTTTCACCGCAACCGGCCCGAACGCGGCGACCGAATTGTCCGGCCCGGGGCCGAGCCGCGGCGAGCGATAGCGATCCGCGGGCGGCTCGACGCGCTCGGGATAGGGCGAAGCGTAACCATCGCGCGACGGATAATTTTGCTGCGGCGAATACGGTCCCTGCACGGGCGGGTTCCGCAACCCTGGCGTACCCTCGCTCGGCAGATCGATTTCGTCTTCGTTCCTGGCTGTGCCCGGCGCGCTCAGCGAGATCGGGCCGCCCGACGGCGCGCCATAGCCGGGCGCGCGTTGTCCGCTATCCGGATAATAGGGAGTCTGTGGTTGCGCCGGAGGTGGAACCGGCTGACCAATCGGCCAGCGCGGCTGATTTCCGATGCTGGCGGGCGGCCGCAGGTCGTCGTCGGCAAAGCCGAAACTGCCGCTGCTTTCGCCGAGTGCTCCGACCTTGAGCGGAAATTCCGCGCCGCAAACGCCGGGGCCCGAAATCGGGTTGATCCGCACCAGATCGGCGCTCTCCTTGACGGCGCCCGACTTTAAGCATGCGATCTCGGCCTCAGCCCGCCATGGCTCACGCTCTTCGGAAAAAAATCCGCGACCGCAACCCGCCAGTGAGACAAGGACGAAGGAGCCGACGAGATACAAACGAACTCCGCGCGTCATGCGGAGAACTTCAACGAATTTATTTAAGGACTCATCAACGTCTTGATTTCACGACTCTTTAACCACGTTGGCGACGATGCTGCGCCGCCGAGATGTCGCGGATGGACAGCAAGGCTGGCTTTTTTGGCCTGAAACCGGTTGTTAGCTTGCTTCATTACGGCAGGCGGAGACCTGCCTTGGGAGGATTCAAATGGCTTTTCGGCCTATCGTCACCAGGTTGAGCGTTGTGACCGCGTATCTCGCCTTCGCCTTTGTCGGCGCGATTGTGCTCGGCGTGTTCTAGCGCGCACGGAAAGCGGATTCCAAAAGGCCCGGCGGTTGGAGCCTTCCAGCCGCCGGGCTTTTTTGTGCCGCGGGAGGGTACAGGTCGCCCCGAGACGAGCGCTCGCGCACCGTATCGATATAGCGCCAGCCGCGCGCGAGCATGCGCGCCCGTTACTTCCGCATGCCGAGCAACACGCCGTCGAGCCGGAACGAATAGCCGATGCCGACGATGTAAGCCGGGGCATTGTGATTGAGACCAAACGCCAGGCGGAAATCGACCTGTTGGGTTGGAGACAAACGATAGGTGCCGCCCGAATTCAGCAGCTGGCTCGGACCTGAATTTTGCGGATAGTCGCCGACATACTCCACAAACAGGCTCGCCTTCTCGGTCACATTCTTGCTGACCGCGAAGGT
>JBKQRS010000504.1:0-40998 GCA_052143915.1 Bradyrhizobium sp. | reverse complement strand
ATGGCGTGCCCCGCGCGACGACGGTGTTGGCGTAGATCAGCAGCTTCCGGGCGCAAGCCACGAGGGCGGAGTTATGGGCTCTTCCTCGCGCGGTGAGCCGAGCGTACAGGGCGATCAAGGCCTTGTTCCATCGGAAGGCGGCCGGGAGCGCTGCTGCGTATAGGGAGCGCCGCAAGCGCCCCCGACCGCCGGCGATGTGGCGCTGGCCATTGTGTTTCCCGCTGTCATCGTCAAAGGGGGCGAGACCTGCGAGTGCAGCCGCCTCTTCGCGGCTGATCTGCCCTAGCTCGGGCATGCGGATGATGAGCGCGAGCGCGGTACGTTCGCCGATGCCAGGGACGCTCAGTACGAGATCAAGGCGAGCAGCGAGATCGCGGTGACTGCGGATTTGCTTGGCAATGAGGCGGATCTGGGCGAGCCGTCGTGCCTTCAGCCGGGCAATGTCGCTAAGGACCATGCGTCGCAACCGTGGCTCGCTGATATGTTCGAGCCGGGTCTTCCATCGCGCGATGTCCTCCTCGATTTGCTCGACGAAGGTCAGAAGCTCCGCAAATTCGGTCAAGCGTTGATCCGGCTCGATCCGAGGCTCCTCCATCGCGGCTGTGCAAGCCGCAATCAATACTGCGTCCAGCGCATCGTTCTTGGCTCGCCGAAGATGCACCCGCGCAAACGCACGCACCTGGATCGGCTGCAGGACCAGCACTGTAAAGCCGGCTGCCCGCAAATGCTTGACTACGCCGCGCTCGTAACCGCCCGTCGCCTCGATTCCCACGCGCTCAATCCCGGCCCGGGCCAACTCCAAACGCAATCGCCTCCACCCCTGCAACGTGTTCTCAACTCGCCAATGCGCGGCTTGACCGTGAATCGCAACAGCAAGCTTGTCTTTGGCCGTATCAATGCCGGCCACTGCCGTGCTAGTCTTCGTCATCTTCGTCGACCCCTGCCTTGTGAAGCGAACCAGGTTGTTCCGGCAACCATCCGGGTCCGATGAAGGTGCTGGCGCGATCATGCTACGGGGCAGCCACAAACTGCTCAGGGCGGATGCGATCCGATCGCCAGCGGCCTGCCGCGGGTGCGATCCGCGGCAGGCCATTCCTCTCGGAACGTCCACACGATACCTCATTGCGCTATTACAAGGGCGGATTGGAGCCGAAGGCGTAATCCGCCATCTTGGCGACCAAGACGGCGGATCGTGATCCGCCCTACGGACCTGCCAGCATGTAGCGGCCCGCGCTTCACCTTCGCTTCATCTTCGTGCGCCTAGAAGATTCACTTCCGTGTCGCCCGGGCACTGGGTTGTTTGAGGATCAAGGAGGAAGTCTAGTAAATGAGGTCACAACAATTTGGCCTTGGTGTTTTTCTCGCCGTGCTGTCCGCAAGCCCAACGCAGGCCGAAGGCGCTCTATGTTCTGCCGCAACGGCCAACGACTTCTCAAACTGCGTCAAGGCGGCCAACGCAGGCACATATGCCGAAATCGACCTGACCGGACCGATCAGCTGCGACGATTCGACCAATCTTTGCCAATTTACCCTCTCCAACATCAACAGAACATTTGTTGTCCGGGGAACGAGCGCCCAATCCGGCTTTTTTCGCCGCGGTGAACATGGCGGTTATAAGCACAACACCTTGACGATCCAAAATTCATCCGGTCCCATTCTCGTGCGCGATTTCACCTTTGACGAAGGCAAGAATGAGCCGCTGACCTTTGAACAATTTTCCGCAAGTAACCCGGCCGTTAGCGTCTGGACAAATCGGATCAGCACCGAATGCACAGCGCATGAACCGCCGGCTGGGAAGACCTATGAAAATCCTTGTCCTGCGAATTCCCTGCGGATCACGACATCGTCGAATGTCACCGCCGATACCATTAAGTTTCTCGGGGCCAAGAACTTCGGAATCATGATCGACTCTGGCAGCGGCAACGTCACGGTCCGCAACTCCGTGTTTATAGAGAGCTTTTTCAATGCCATCTGGAGCCAGAACAATGGTTCCATTCGCGGGCTTCACATCGAGAACAACAAATTCCTGAATATTCGCAGCAATGCCCTTGAGATTTCTGCCATAGAGCCGCTCTCTTCCGATGCCGTCCGCACCAACACGGTCACCGGAAACCTCGTTGAAAACAGCCATAATACCGGCCTTTTCTTTGCCCGTGGCTGCAAGGGAATTGGTAATGTCTGCGGCGGGGGACAGGTCCTCATTCTCTCAAGAAGCAATCATTTTCTGATTGAAAAGAACGAAATCCGCAACGGCGGCCGTTCGGGCACCAATATTCAAAAGCAGAATAACGACGTGCGCGGTATTGAAGTGACGCCTGTTGAATCGCACGATATCGTCATCCGAAATAATCGCTTCGAGGACCTGTCCGGGCCTGCCATCGATATTTCATACAACAAGCAGATGCAGCCTCTTGGCTATGGATTCATGGCCTATCAAAACGTGTTCCGCCATGTTGATCCCCGCAACGGCGGCAGCCCATTCAATAATGAATGGTTCCTGAATTCCGAGCAGAACGCAAAGAATAACGGCGTCGTTCCGGACAAGCCGTGTGCATACTATCCCGATCCCTCCGGCAATCAGTGCACCGTGTTATCGGCCCGCAAGCCTTATGATTGGGACAATAAGATACAGTAGCTTGCCGTTGTTGTGGGCGGAGCGACCAAGGGACGTCGTCAGCTCGTAGGGCGGATCGTGATCCGCCGTTATGAATCGATGAGATGGCGCGTTGCGCCTTTGCCCGACGGGCAGTTCCCGCATGCGCGCCATGCGCGAATTGCCCGTCGTGCCAATCTGCCGCATGTGTTCGTGCTTGCTCCGTCGGGCAAATCAAAACGATCCTCTCGCGCATCCCGCCTCGATGAAGAGGGACGTACGCGCGTTCGTCACGACACGTGGGGCGGGGATGCGATGGACGCGGTGGGCACGTCAGACGAACGTGGCTAAAGCGGACGGCGAAGTCGCGTGGTCCTGGCCTCCCGACGCTGAGGTCAAGTTCTTGGGAAGCAAGCTTCTCAGGGGCGACGGGGGCAAGAAAGCCCGGTCCCCGGGGAGATCGCGATATAAGCCGTAAACCTTCGCGCAGGGAATGCCGGTTGATCCGGCCAAACCTGTGGTGACTGCCGCCTGCTTTTTTTGTTGCAGGCGGGCCATGGGTGAGGTCATCACCCGGCATTCCCTGCGCCCTCTTCGTTTCCCGAGGGTCAAGTTACTTGCAAGACTTGGGCGCGAACGCGTCGCGGGATCGCGGAGATGTGTTCGCCTCAAGGTAGTACGACTTGAGGATCGCTAGTTGAGGGCGCGATCGAGCAGCCTGGGCTGATTCGGTGGGCTTGGCAGCTATCCTCAAGGCCGGCTCAGATGGCCGTGAGGCCGTGGCCATTGTCGCAATCTTGGCAAACTGCTGCGGGGGTGGGGGTATCCAGCGGGCCACGATCATTAACCCCAGGGCTGTTGACGTGGGCCGTTTCAGATGTTGCGCGAAGGCACCTGCGCGTGCTTCACATGCACCTTCCATCCGCCGGAAACCTGACCCCGAGCCTGACGAAACGAAATTTCCCGGCCGGCCGGAAACGCTGGAGCATCTATGTCGTCCTATTCTGAAGATCTTCACGCGGCGGCGCTCGCCTACCACCGGCTGCCGCGGCCGGGCAAGCTTGAGATTCAGGCGACCAAGCCGCTCGCCAATCAGCGCGACCTTGCATTGGCCTACTCGCCGGGCGTTGCGGCCGCCTGCACCGAAATCGCCAACAATCCGGCGGAAGCGGCTTCGCTGACGTCGCGCGCCAATCTGGTCGCAGTGGTCAGCAACGGCACCGCCGTGCTTGGCCTCGGCAATATCGGTCCGCTGGCATCGAAGCCTGTCATGGAAGGCAAGGCGGTGCTGTTCAAGAAGTTCGCCGGGATCGACGTCTTCGACATTGAAATCGCGGCCGATACCATCGAGCGCGTGGTCGAAACCGTGGCGGCGCTGGAGCCGACCTTCGGCGGCATCAATCTGGAGGACATCAAGGGCCCGGAGTGCTTCGAGATCGAGGCGCAGCTCAAGGCGCGCATGAAGATTCCGGTGTTTCACGACGACCAGCATGGCACTGCGATTATCGTCGGTGCCGCGATCACCAATGCACTGCTGCTGAACGGCAAGAAGCTCAAAGACGTCAAGATCGTCTGCTCCGGTGCGGGCGCCGCGGCACTCGCCTGCCTCAATCTCCTGGTCTCATTGGGCGCGCAGCGCAAGAATATCTGGGTTTGCGACATCGACGGCGTCGTGCATGAAGGCCGCAATACGCTGATGGACCGCTGGAAGGCCGTCTATGCGCAGAAGACCGACAAGCGCGTGCTGGCCGAAGTGATCCCCGGCGCCGATATTTTTCTCGGCCTTTCCGCGCCGAATGTATTGAAGCCGGACATGGTCACGCAGATGGCGGACAGTCCGCTGGTGATGGCGCTCGCCAATCCAACGCCGGAGATCATGCCGGATGAGGCCCGCAAGGCCCGGCCGGATGCGATGATCTGCACCGGGCGAAGTGACTTCCCCAATCAGGTCAACAACGTCTTGTGTTTTCCGTTCATCTTTCGTGGCGCGCTTGACGTCGGCGCCACCGCGATCAACGAGGACATGAAGCATGCTGCGGTGGACGCGATCGCGCAGCTTGCCCGCGATCCGCCGTCGGTCGCATCTGGTTTTGACAGCGGCGAAGCGCAGGGGTTTGGCCCGGGCTCGCTGATCCCTAGTCCGTTCGATCCGCGGCTGATCCTGCGGATTGCGCCCGCGGTCGCAAAGGCGGCGATGGATTCGGGCGTGGCAACCCGGCCGATCGCCAATTTTGAGGACTACGCGGCTCAACTGGAGCGCTTCGCGTTCCGCTCCGGGCTTGTCATGAAGCCGGTGTTCGCCAAGGCCAAAACCCAGCCCGTCCGCGTGATCTATGCCGAGGGTGAAGATGAACGCGTCCTGCACGCGACGCAGGTCGTTCTCGAGGAGAATCTGGCGCGGCCGATATTGGTCGGGCGTCCGTCGGTGGTCGAAGCACGGATCAAAAGGTATGGCCTCGCGATCAAGGCCGGCAAGGATTTCGATCTCGTCAACCCCGAGGACGATCCTCGCTACCGGTCCTATGTCCAGTCCTATATCGATATTGCCGGCCGGCACGGGGTGACCCCCGACGCCGCACGCACCGTGGTGCGGACCAATGCAACCGTGATTGCCGCGCTTGCGGTAAGCCGCGGCGAGGCCGACGCCATGATCTGCGGCGTCGAGGGCCGCTACATGAGCCATCTTCGTCACGTGCGCGAGATCGTCGGCTTCCTACCGGGCGTGAGCGATTTTGCGGCGCTGGCGCTGCTGATCACCAGCAAGGGCGCTTATTTCATCGCGGATACGCAGGTGCGGCCGAACCCGAGCGCCGAGGAGCTTGCGGAAATGGCGGCGCTGGCGGCGATCCATGTGCAGCGCTTCGCTCTCAAGCCAAAAATCGCGTTCGTGTCCCACTCCGATTTTGGCAGCTATGATACGGAATCCTCGCGCAAGATGCGCCGCGCCACCGCGCTCTTGAAGCAGAGCCATCCGGAAATCGAGGCGGATGGCGAGATGCAGGGCGATACCGCGCTTTCGGCGGCGGCACGGAAATTGATCCTGCCGCATTCGAAGCTGGAAGGTGAGGCCAATATCCTGATCATGCCGAACCTCGACAGCGCCAACGTCGCCTATCAAATGATCAAGGCGCTGGCCGACGCGCTGCCGGTCGGGCCCATCCTGATCGGGCCTGCACGGCCTGCCCATATTCTTACCCCCTCGGTGACCGCGCGCGGCATTCTCAACATGACGGCGGTTGCCGCCGTCGAAGCCCAGGAACGCGCCGGCCGCCAGCAGCCGTCGCTTTTTGGCTAGCCCACACGGGTCGGATCCGGGTCGGCGATCACAGCCGACCGGATTCAATTTGACTGTTTGAAATGCCGAGGCGGAACGACCATAATCGTTCCGCCGTCCGGCGCACCCAGCGGTTGCTGCATTCAACGAGGCCGACCATGCCAGCTTTCATTACCTTCGGGCGAATCCTGTTCGCCGTGCTTTTTATTGTTTCCGGGGCTTCCAAGCTTCTGGACCTGGCGGCGACCGCGCAAATGACGGAGAAGATTGTTCTTCCGGCGGCGCTGGCAACCTACACTGCGCAGCTCGAAGGCCTGACCGGGATGTCGATGCCGCAGATGCTGGCGATCGCGGCGGGCGCGCTGGAACTGATCTGCGGTCTCATGATCGCGCTCAATTTCGGCACCCGCTTCTTTGCGATCATTCTCATCCTGTTTGTGGCAGGTGCGACCTTCTACTATCACGACTTCTGGAACCAGACCGGCGCTGACGCCCGGAACAACATGGTCCATGCGTTGAAGAATCTATCGATCATCGGCGCATTGTTCATGATCGCAGGCTACGGCCGGGTCGCGCCGGCCCAAGCACCCGCCTACGACGTCTAGGAGACGCGCCGCCACGGCGTGACGCTGACGCCCTCGGCGATATCGAGGATTTGGCGTTCACCGGCTTTCAAACCATGAGCGGCTAGAATTTCCTGGGGCGAATGGCCCGGAACGCCCGGAAAGCACGGCTCGCCCCCCGGCAGCCTTACGCGGGGCGCTTGCGACAGCCAGAAGGTCTCGTAGCGATCCATGAACATGTCGAACACGTCCGGTCCGCCGATGATCGCAATCGTCCCGGAATGCACGCCGGCGCGGTCGCAGGCAGCTTCGAAAGAAGCGCCGGCCGGATTCCACAGCGTGGCCCTGGGATTGGACGGATCGGGTGCGATGCTGCCGATCGTCCGGGTCACGATAATCCGCTTTCTCCGCGGCGAGTTGGGCTGATCCTCATAGGAATGGCGGCCATGCACGATCAGGTCGGCACGATCGAGGGCGGCGGTGAAAAATCGCTTATCGCCCTCGAATTTCAGTTCATCCGGCATCACGCGATCGGCGCTCGCCAGCATTCCGTCGGCGGATACGATGACATAGCCGTCAATGTGGAACGCCGGCACGGGCGTTTTCGCGCGCTTGCCAGCTCATTCCGAAATCGTCTGCACCACGCTGGAGACGGGGCGAGAACTCACCGTCGGCAGCTTGGCGTCCTTGAGGAGCTCTTCGTCATACTGCGGCAGGGTTTCTACCCGTGCCTTCGCCTTCACCTGCACCACCTTGTAGCCGTCGGCCTTCAGTTTGCGCAGCAGGGCAGGCAGGGCCTCCGCGGTATGCTTGTGGAAATCGTGCATCAGGATGATGCCCTTGCCCAGCTTGTCGAGCTTTTTCATCGTGACGTCGATCACCTGCTGCGCGTTGCGCGCCTTGAAGTCGAAGGAGTCGAGATCACACGAGAAGATCGCAATGTTCCTGGTGCCGAGATAGGTCACCATTTCAGGCGGGTGTTGCAGCGCCGGGAAGCGGAAGAAGGGAGAGGGCGGCGCGCCGAGCGCCCACTTCACCGCGCTGAAACCTTTCTCGATTTCTTCCTTGCGCTGGTCTTCGGTCAGTTTCTTGTTGGTGAGGGTCGCGTGCGACCAGGTATGAGATCCGATGGTGTGGCCGGCCGCTGCAACTTGCTTGAGGATTTCCGGATAATAGGTCGCGTGCTTGCCGATCGGAAAGAAAATGCCGGTCGTGCACTCGTCCGCCAGCGTCTTCAGCACCGAGGGCGTATTGAGCGGCCACGGGCCGTCGTCGAACGTCAGCACCACTTCCTTATCGCGCAGGAAATCGAGCTGCTTGAAGTGCTCGAAACCGAAGCCCGGTCCGCCCGTGGTGTCGATCTCAACGACGCGGCTGATGCCAAGGGCATCCGGATTCGCGCACGGCCTTTGCCGGCGCCGGCGTCGCTGCGGGGGGTGGTGCCGGCGCCGCCGCTGCGGCAGGCGCCGCGGTGCTCTTGGTGGCGGGGGTCTGCGACCACGCTGCGCCCGTCGCGCACAGCGAAACCGCGCCTGCAAAGATCAAACCTGCCGCAATACGCATCTTGTTCTTCCTTTACCGTGATCGCGCGCACGAGCCCCGGCGTTCGCCGTCGGCCGAGCGATTTCCTGCCCCCGATCATCATAGCCTAGTTGGACCGGCGCGGCCACGGCAACGGCTTTTTTGCCGCCGGTGGATTTGTCGGGGGAACCGGTTAATTCTGGGGGTAAGGCGCGGTGATTAATGACGATACGGCCAATCGTCAGTGGGCGCTGCGGCCGGCCGAGCGGATTGCATTCGCCCGAACGAAGGCGGGCCCAAGCAATTTACCCCGACGACGCCGTCAGGCGGGGGAGGCTTGGCGGGATGCCCAAATGCTTCGTGCCCCAGGCGCACATCCCCTCCACGACGGGGATCAGCTCCGCGCCGGCGTCGCTCAGAAAATAGTCCACGCGGGGCGGCACGGTGTCGGTCACGTGGCGGTTGATGATCCCGTCGTGTTCGAGTTCGCGCAATTGAGCCGTCAATACCTTTTCGCTCACTCCGGGCAAAAGATCCCTGATTTCCGCAAAGCGGCGGGAATTGAACGACAGATGCCAGACAATCAGCACCTTCCACTTTCCGGCCAGTACGTTCGACGTGGCCTGCACCGGGCAACCGAAATGGTTCTTCATGAATTTGTTCCCGCTTACAAAATTGTGCGTCCTTCCGGGATAGCCATTTTCAATTTACTTTCGAATGCACCAACTTCGACCGAGCGCACAAAGTACTTCGGCCTGAGCGTCAATTCAACTTCGGGGTTTAGAATGTCAACGCACCTGTCGCCGGTCCAAACGAAGCAACTCGTCCGGGATCACTTCGAAGACTTCATCAACAAGCGAAACGCTGCGGTTATCCGCAGGAATATGACGCCGGATTTCCTCGATCATGACGGCCCCGGCGGAAAGCCTTGCGGCATCGACGCCGACGAGCAGCTTGTGCTTGGCATGTACAAGGCCATGCCGGATCTGCATCTGACGATTGAAGACATAGTCGCCGAAGGCGACAAGGTGATGTGCCGCAACATCTGGCGCTGGACCGACAGGGCCTCGGGCAAAAAGATGCAGTTTCACGGTTTCGTCCTGTGGCGGATCGAAGGAGACAAGATTGCCGAGCGCTGGGCTACCGTTACGCCGCCCGCCGAGGTGACATCCTGGCCGGAGCGATGACCTGTGGACGCAGCAGGATCAAGCGCGGAACTGGTGGGAGCGTACATCAAGGCCGCGATCAGCAAGGACGCTTCGGAGTCGCACGATGACCATTGAGAACTCCGCCATCGCGTCCGTGTCGATTCACGTCGAGCGAGGCCGGGGCATGGTCAAACTCGTACTTGATAAGTGGCGACTCGGAGGCAGTTCTTTTCGACGTGGTGCAGCTCCACAGCGAGGCAGCCCAACTTGCCGAAATGATTGCAAGGTCCGGTAAGACCCTCAAAGCCGTGATGATCTCCCACGCTCATCCCGATCATTTCATGGGGCTCGATGTGATTACCGAGCGTTTCCCACGGGCCCAGGTGGTCAGCACACCGAACGTTGCCGCCGACATCCGGGAGAACGGTCCGTGGATGTTTTCCCTGCTACAGAACAAGCTCGGCCCGGAGGGACCAACGCGGCTCGTGATCCCCGAGGCAACGCCCGAGCCCACACTGCGTGTCGATGGAGCCGAACTCGCCATCGTAGAGTTCGGCGAGGGTGAAAGTAAGCATATCGCATGCCTCTATATTCCGGAGGCGAGGGCGCTGCTTGCGGCGGATTTGGTCTATAACGATGCGCACCTCTATCTGCAGGAGCGGCGCCTGGAAAGTTGGCTGCTGCGGCTTGACGAACTTGAAGCATTCGCCAGGGATCGTGTATCGACGATCTATCCTGGACATGGCAAGCCGGCAGACCTCACGATCATCTCCCGAACCCGCATTTATCTAAGCGACTTCGCCGATGCGGTCAGGAGCGGGGACGCGAAGACCGCCGAGCAGCAGATCCTTGCCAAATACCCTGAACACCACGTCAGACAGTTCCTGACCATGTTCAGCCTGCCCGCCTATTTCCCACCCGCCTCGTCGACCTAAGCGAAAGGCCCGTACGACGTAATTGCGACCGCTGGGGCCTTGCCTTCACGCTGCATCAGGATTCCGCAAGCAGCCGCGCAACCGCTGTCTTGATCCGCGTATCCAGGGGGTCGACGGTTTCGGGAAACACCTCCGCGATATAACCATCGCGGCCAATGAGATATTTGTGGAAGTTCCAGCGCGGAACATCCTTCGGCCGCGCATCGGCAGCCCATTTGTAGAAGGGATGCGCATCCGGCCCCTTCACGATAGCCTTTGCCGACGACATTACGCCTGCCGGCGCGCGGACGCGTTCAACAAGCCGTTATGCACGGACGGCGGGACACCAGGGCAGCGGCAGCAGCGGAAGGTAGTGACGGTTCCACTCGCATATCGATTCCGGCCCCCTGCGCATGAAGGCGTACTTGATCGGCTCGGCCTGGCCGACCGCGATGTGCAATCCGAACAGAACCATCGCGATCGGATAGGCCCATTTATGAAAGCGCAGGTCCGGCAGCGAATCGAGCAGGAGCGCGCCGGCGAGGATGATCAGGGGATCGGTGAAGATGAAATATTCAGATTTCAATCCGCGTCGCGCGCTCAATGCGTCGATTCCGGTCGCCGCCAGCAGGAGCAGGAGGGCCTGGATCGCGGGCAGTTTTTCGCCGCGTGACCACGCCCAGATGATGCCGGGCACGATCAGCCAGGTGAGAAAAACGGTCGGACGCGGCGAGGAGTGCAGCACGAAGGTGTAGCGCGCAAGAACCGATGCGATCCCGTCGAGCAGGAGCCACAGGATGCCCAACGGGCTGGATCCGCTCGCCGCAGCCGCCGTGCCCGCATCCGCAAAGGTCAGCATTTTTTCCAGTGGGTTGAACACCGCGATCACGTTGCTGGTGTTGTATTCGAGATTGAGCGCCAGCAGCGCCGCCGACGCGCCAGCGGCGGTTGCGAAAATCGACGCCAGCGTCTCGGCCGCGCTGACGCGCCAGATCACGGCGTAAGCGATCATGCAACTGCCGATCAGGACTATCAGCCCGGCCTGATAAACGCCGAAGCGGCCGAGCAACAATGGATGGAATTGCGCCGCCTCAAGGAGCGCGCGATCAAAGCCCGTGGCGATCAGCGGCCACGCCGTCCATGCCGCCGCCAGTGCCGCGATTGCCGCGATGATCGTCGCCAGCCATGCCGGTCGCGCGTTGCGCCAGAACGGAACGCTGCCGCTTTCCGCGCCTCCGAATGGCAATACCAGCACGGGCAATGCGGCGATCATCAGGATCACCTGCACCTTGTTCTCGAGACCAAGCATGCAAAGCGCTGCCGCAACCGCCATCCCGAGAGGACGCGCCACGCTGGCGCGGCGCCCGATCGCGATCAGGATCATCAGCGCAAAGACGACCGGACATGACGCGACAAGTTCGCTGCGCAAAATGCGCGAATGGACGGCGATGCCGCCGGAGAAAGCGAACGCAAAGGTCGCAATCAGTGCGACGCGCCAGTCGCGCACCATGGCCCGCAGGAGTGCTGCAAACACCAGCACGCATCCGGTTGCGATCAGAAAGGCGAGAACGCGCCCGGCGCGGACGACGCCGGTCATGGCGGCATCGAAGGCTGCGGGGTCGGAGGCCGGCGGAATTGTCGACAGCGAATAGAAGTCGAGCAGGCCGAGACCATGCAGCAGCTCGAACCAAACCTTCACCGACAGGATGGTGATGTAACCGGTGTGATCGAAGAACAGTTGCGGCTTGCCGTCGTTGAGGACAAGCGCGTTGTAGATCACCATGAAATCCATGTCGGCGTTGCGCCAGTAAATCAGCGCGTAGCCGAACAAAAAGAACGAGGCGGCCATGCCGGCAACAATCGCCGTCACCCCCCAGCGCCAGCCGAGAAACGTCAGCCGGTCGAAAGCATCTTGCGCCGCGCGGATCTGCGGTTGGGTTGTCGAGGCCCGGGTGGGAGATTGGGTCATGCCGGCGGTCTCTTAGCCCAGCCGCCGGCCCAACGCGACCGGCGGCTGGACGGATTGCGCCTCCCGAAGGGGCTTAACGCAGCGAAACGATAAAATCTGTTCCCTCGCCAGTTTCACCGGCGGCGATGCCCTGATCTGAAACGATGATCGATCCGCCCGTCGAAAGCGCCTCGGTAATTCTTGTCATGATGTCTGCGGGGAGGTTGAGGCGATCCAGTGCTTCGGCGGGGCTGTCCGGCGCCGGCAACGGCTTCGCCTCGATCGGGCCTGAGCGCGCGATCTTCCGCCTGCGCGAACCGCGCGCGTCTTCGTCGCGGCGACCGGCGTACCTGGTAGGCGCGGGGAGCGTAACCACGGACCAATGCAGGAGGTTGGCATCGTTCTTATCGACCTGCGCGGTGAAGACATGCGTTCCGAGTGGCCGGTCGCTCGCCGCGATGGTCACGGGTACGTCGAACAGCGGGGCGAAATTCTGCCGGACATAGAGCTTTGAATCCTTGCGGCTGACGAACACCGCGATCTGGCCGCTGCGCTTGGACGCCGCAAGCGGATCGGCCTTTGGGGTGGCTGCTTTCACGGAATCGACCGGACGGGTTTGATCCTTCTTCGGTTCCGGGAGCGCGGCGGGCGTAGCTGCCGCCTTAGCGCTCTCGTCGGGCTTTTCGCTTGATTTGGGAGCATCGGCCTTCGGCGGCTCAGCCTTGAGCTCATCCGCCTTGGCTTCGACCTTTACGACCTCGCCGCTTGCCGACTCGGCCGGCTTGATCTGGGCAGGTGCGGCTTTGGACGATGTGACCTCGGCGGGCTTTTCATCGGCAGCTTTGTCGTCGGAGGAAGCGACCTCATCGCGCTTCGCGGCCTCCGGTTCAGCCTCCGATTTCGAAGCCTCGGGCTTGGTTTCGGGCTTTGTTTCGGTTTTGGCTTCGGTCTTCGATGGATGTTCGGCCTTGTCGGAAACGGCTGGCACGGCAGCCGGCGGCGCGCTGCTGCCGGCGGGCGCAACATCGGACATGGTGACCGACGGATTCGTTGACGGCAAAGCGTTGCTGGCGTCTGCGGTTCGGGTCTGAGACGGCTCGAGAGCCTTTGTCTCGCCCGGTGCAGGCATTGCACGGTCATCGTGCCCAATGGTCGATCTCAGCTCAATGCCTGTCTCCGCAATCACGGATTTGGCGTTCGCCTCGGCGTCCGCCGCCTTGTCGACCTTTGCCACCGGCGGTGAGTCAAGCTTCGGTTCATCCGCCGCGACCGGCTGGGGCGGGACCTTCAACGTCGCAAGAAGCGGATGAGAGAAGCTCGTGGGGGTGATCTCGCCGGGTGTGATGACGACGCGCGCACCCATCTTGGTCCAGTTCCACATCTTCACGGCAAAGGCCATGGGCATGCGGATGCAGCCGTGCGAAGCCGGATGGCCGGGCAGTACGCCGGCATGAATGGCCACGCCAGACCATGTGATCCGCTGCATGTAGGGCATGGGGGCGCCGCTATAGATGTTGGAATGATGCAACTTGTGCTTTTGGATCACGCTGAAGACGCCCATCGGCGTCGGGTGGCCCGGCATGCCTGTGGAAACCGGTGTTTCCGCGAAGAATCCGTTGGCGTCGTAAATCCTCAGCTTTTGCTGGGCGATGGAGATCGAGATGATCAGCGGCCCCTGCGGCTTGGCCGCTTCCTTGTCGGCAGTCCCGGCCTTTTTATCCACCTGATGGCGGGCTCTTTGACGCCGCTGAGGAACCGTCGGTCCGGGCCGCGAAACGGCTGGGTCGGAATTCTGCCAGTAGTAGATTGCGGCTTCCGCCTGCGACGTGAGGCCAATCGCTCCAGCCGCTGTCAAGATGGCCAATCGCCAAATCCGTTCGGCCACAACGGCAACCCCGTGCCCGTTTACGCGCATCATCTTCGAATCCCGGTCATCGAGATTTAGTGTTGCAGACGAGGTACGCCTTCACCAGCGCAGTGCTTCCGATGTCAGCGATTTTGGCCCAAAGCGTAGCAAAAAAGCCTCACATTACGTTAAACGGCGAACGGCACCCGGTACCAGTAGCCTTCCTCCCGAGGCGCCCAGCGCCTACATCCATGGCCCGCCAACGGAGATCTCCATGACACACCAAGCCACAATCCAATATGACATGCGCTGGGGACGCTGGGCCTTGTTGGCACTGGCGCTAGTGTTGTGGCCGGGTTCGCCCGCCTTTGCGGCCGACGAACCGGACCTGATCTTCCGTCGTTCGACGGTATTCAAGTGGCTCAGCCCCAACGACAAGCTTGCGACCTATGGCATCGACGATCCGGAGGTCGAGGGGGTGGCGTGTCACTTCACGGTGCCGGAGAGGGGCGGCGTCAAAGGCTGGCTGGGGCTTGCCGAGGAAGTCTCGGACATCTCGTTGGCATGCCGCCAGATCGGACCGATTCATTTCAAGAGCAAGATGGAGCAGGGTGAGGATATGTTCCGGCAGCGGCGCTCGCTCTTCTTCAAGAAGATGCAAATCGTGCGCGGCTGCGACGCCAAGCGGAACGTGTTGGTCTATATGGTGTATTCAGACAAGCTGATCGAAGGCTCGCCCAAGAATTCGACCTCCTCGGTACCCATCATGCCCTGGGGATCCGGCGATGCAGTGGTCCAGAAATGCGGTGAGTTCATCCAGTAGCCGCGCTCGGCCCGAATTAAGCCAAAGCTAGCGCTTCGGCGACACCGGGCGAACCCATGGTCTGGTCCGGGCATTTGGGTCGCGGCACCCTACCAAGTGTACGAATTTTTGCGGCGCCGATACGTTTCCTGCGCCGCCGTCGCCGTGCTGCTGCGACATGGCGCCACAGACCCTCACCCCGCCCGCTTGCAGTGGTCCTCGACCGTCCATCTGCAATTGGGGAAAGCCGTCAGGCCCAGCCAAACTTTCAGCCGTCCGCCGAGCGGATTTACCGACCGGGCGTTTCTTGCCAACATCGATACTGCCGCTGCCCACGACGTTGTCCTTGATTGAGAATGGTACCAACGCGCAACCTTCGACAAAGGTTGCACCCGATTTGAAGGAGTCGGTCGGCACAAGGTTTTGGTTCATTGCCGTCGGCTGCCGAAGGGCTCTGTCGACCAGAAAAAAGTCAAGAAGCCGGCCTTGGGCTTCGACCTCAGCTCGGGAGCCTTCCAGCTCGTTTGACCGGGATTCCTGGCCGGGCACCGATGCCGTCGGCAACTGAGACCTGCCGCGATAGGCCCAATGAACGACAGGAGCTAGCCCAATGGCTGACCGATATCATTGAAATTATTGAAGTTTTCGTGGCTCTGTTTCGCTCGACGGTCGCGACGAAACAATTCTCCCGCCCGACGAAACCATTTTTGATTTCGACGCAGAACTCCGGAAACGGCGGATGGTTACCTGTTCGCCAACAGAAACGGCGGACAGCGCCGGCTAAAAGACCGGAGACAGTCAAATGCGAACCCTCAGTTTCCTCCTCGCCTTCGCCTTCGTCCTGGCTGGACCAACCCTGGCCGGTGCGCCGGATGGCAGCCTGCCGGGTATCGGCACATTCGCCTATAGCGACTCGCCGATCGTCACTGCGGCGCCCTCTCTCGTTGTTGCAGCCCGCTAGACGGGGCTTAAGCGCAACCTTTGCCGGCAAGGCCTGGTATGTTTTTAAGGCTTGGTATGATTTTTCGAATCCGTTCGGAGGTGATGTTTGCGTGCTTCGTTCTGGGCGGTCCAGCGCGGGCCGAAATGCTCTCGCCGATAAAGTTGCCCGATCCGCGCGCAGAATTCGTGCGCCTATGCGCACCCCATATGATGGGGCGCTGGGAGCATCCTGAATCCGTTTGCGGTTGCCTTCATGACTACGCGGCCGCCGTTGTCGAAGACGACGACCTGCGCTCGGCGCTGCTACGCGGGATCAGCGAGACGGGCGTGCCCACGATCGAAACCGATTGGGTTCCGGCATCCAAACGATCAGAGATCGGAGCAACCTTCAGCAAGGTTGCCAAGCCGACGTTGCAGTGCATGTTCGAGCCATCGAAATAGGCCCGCCTCCCGCAAACCTGTTATCTCTGCGAGGATCGGCGGCAGGCGCTGGCCGACGATTAATTGTACGACCGCGCAGCGATGCGCCCACCTCAATTTATGCTTGGGTTATTTATGCTTGGGTCCTAAGCGCGGGATGCACTTTTGTGCCCTGACGATGCCCGTCGAGGTCATCCTGGTGCCGGAAACCTCCTTGATCTGGCCGGCGGGGCAGGTTCCGTCATCGACCTTGATGCGCTGCCCGAGCCGCAAACCCACAATATCCTGCTCGCGCGAAACCTGTTGCGCCTGTGTCGGGGCAGCGAGAGCGAGCAATCCGCAACCGCCCAGTATCAGAGCCTTTAAGGAAGCACGTTTGTCGGGTGATGCCTTCATGAACCGTACATGCTGTCTCATTTGATTTGTATCTTCAGTCCGTTCGGGCCGACATTGATCTGCGGGCCTTCCGGTTCCTTTTTGGTCTGTTAAAGATTGTAGCCGAGCACGCCCAACGTCACGATCAGTGCGCCGATGATGAGAAACAGAATATTGCGGTTGCCGGGCATTCGTCTCTCCATGGGGTCTGAAGCCCCGTCGCGAAGTCTATTGGCGCGGCCGCGATTCTGAAAGCAACAACAGGAAATGTGAAGCAATGAACGCAAGCGATACCAGACAAAAAATCCTCGATGCGGTGGACGCCAATTTCGACGCGCAGCTGGCGACGACCCGGGATTTTGTCGCGATTCCCTCTACCCGCGGCGCGGAGGGGCCGTGCCAGGACATGATCGGCGATCTCTTGCGCCAGCGCGGTTACGAGGTCGACGACTGGCATATCGATGTCAACGAGCTCAGGGATTTGCGTGGTTTCGGTCCGATCGAGCATGATTTCTCGAAAGCCCGCACCGTGGTCGGCACCTACCGGCCCGCAAGCAATGCCGGCAATTCGCTGATCCTGCAAGGCCATTGCGACGTCGTGCCGACCGGACCGCTCGAGATGTGGGAGACGCCGCCATTTTCGCCGGTCGTGAAGGACGGCAAGATGTACGGCCGCGGCGCCTGCGACATGAAGTCCGGCACTATCGGTGCGCTCTACGCGCTGGACGCCATCAAGACAGCCGGGCTCCGCCCGACGGCGCGGATCCATTTCCAGTCTGTGATCGAGGAGGAAAGCACCGGCGTCGGCGCGCTTTCGACCTTGCAGCGCGGCTATCGCGCCGATGCCTGTTTCATTCCGGAACCTACCTCGGGCAAGATGGTGCGCTCGCAGGTCGGCGTGATCTGGTTTCGCCTGAAGGTTCGCGGCCATCCCGTCCATGTGTTCGAGGCAGGCTCAGGCTCCAATGCGATCACCGCGGCCTACCATCTCATTCACTCGCTGCAAAAACTCGAAGCCGAATGGAATGAGCGCGCGAAAACCTATCGCCACTTCAAGGCAGTGACGCATCCGATCAATTTCAATCCCGGCATTATCAGGGGCGGCGACTGGGCCTCCAGCGTGCCGGCCTGGTGCGACGTCGATTGCCGGATCGCGATCCTGCCGGGCTGGTCCGTTGCCGACTGCCAGGCCGAGATTCTCAGCCATGTTGCGGCGGCGGCGCGCGATCATCGCTTCCTCTCCAACAATCCGCCTGATGTGGAGTGGTCGGGCTTTCTTTCGGAAGGCTATGAACTGAAGGATTCCGCCGAGGCGGAGGCCGCGTTTGGCAAGGCCTATGATGCGGTCTACGGCGGCGCGGTGCAGGACCTCGTCTTCACCGCGCTCACCGACACGCGGTTCTATGGATTGAACTACAACATTCCGAGCCTGTGCTTCGGCGCCAGTGGGGCAGCGATGCATGGCTTCAATGAATATGTCGAGCTGGACTCGCTGCGGAAATCAACCAAGGCGACCGCGCTGTTCATCGCCGAATGGTGCGGGGTGGAGAAGGTGTAGCAACAGGCCACAGCGCCGCGACAATCGCATCGAGGCCGTCGGTCAGCGCGGCAGGGCCGGGCTGCAGGATCAGCGGCGATTTGATCTCGACAATACGATCGTTGCGGACGGCCGGAATCGTGTTCCATCCGGGCCGCCGTCTGATCTTGTCAGGAACGACTTTCTTGCCGCACCAGGACGCCAGGATGACGTCGGGTGCGGCAGCGCGCACGAGATCAGGCGAAATGATCCGGTCCTTCGCCGCTTGCTGGAATCGCAAGCCCGGCAGGATGTCTTCGCCACCGGCGATCTCGATCAGTTCGGACACCCAGCCGATGCCGCTGATCAGGGGATCGTCCCATTCCTCGAAATAGACCCTTGGCTTGGGTGAGGGCCGGGTCGCCGACGCAATACCGGCAAGGCGCTTCTCATAGCCGGTGGCGAGCTGATCGGCGCGCTCGGCTGCACCGACGAGGGCGCCGAGCGTGCGGATCATCGCTAGGATGCCCGCGAGGTCACGTTGATTGAAGACGTGGACGGCGACGCCGGCGCGAACCAGGTCCGCGACGATGTCCGCCTGCAGATCCGAGAAGGCGAGAACGAGGTCCGGCTCGAGCTTCAGGATTTTCGGAATGTCGGCAGAGATGAACGCCGATACCCGGGGCTTCTCGCGCCTGACCTGCGGCGGCCGCACCGCGTAGCCGGACACTCCGACAATCCGGTCCTGCTCGCCAAGCAGATAAAGCGTCTCCACGGTTTCTTCGGTGAGACAGACGATCCGGCGGGGAGGGAATTGGCGCATGGCGGACGATATGGCGAATAATGAGCTCCTTGTCACGGCCGCCATTACCAGAGACGTCATTGCAGACCCTGGTAGTCTGCCTTACGCAGACGACGTAAGCTTGTCTGCGACCCGGCAATCCATCTTCCTGGAAACTGTTCTGACGAAGTTTGATGGATCAAGCCCACGTATGACGACGGTAGATAAACGGGAGCACGACGAGATGACGCCGCTTGAAAAAGTCAATTCGATGAAAATGCCTTTTGCCGAATTGAAAGGCGTTACCTTCACCGAAGCTGTAAGGGATCGCGTCGTCGCGCGGATGCTGATCCGCCCCGACCTCTGCACGCTCAACCATACGATTCATGGCGGTGCGGTGATGGCATTGGCAGATTCGGTTGGCGCCGCGGCAACCGTGATCAATCTGCCGGAAGACGCGAAGGGCACCACCACCATCGAGAGCAAGACCAATTTCATCGGCGGTGCAAAGGAGGGATCGACGCTGATCGCCACCGCGACCCCGGTGCATCGTGGGCGGCGTACCCAGGTCTGGCAGACAAGGCTGGAAACCGAGGAGGGAAAGCTGGTCGCGGTGGTGACCCAGACGCAGATGGTGCTCTGACAATTGCCCACTGCTGCCCGTCTGTTAACGAATAGGTCGCGACCTTCTGCCGTAATTTGAGGCGGGAAGCGGACTTGAAATCCATGTTGCGATGCACAATATAGGTGGTCTAGGGATTCGACGCCTCCTCGAGGGTTATCCAAGAGGAGATTTGATGTGAGCTACCAAGACATTCTCCGTCCGACGGCTGCCAGGGGCACGGTTCGAACGCTGAGACAACACGAAGAATTGCCGCTGCTGCGCGATCATCTTTTGCGGCTTGATCGGGAAAGCCGGCATGACCGCTTTCACGGCTTCATGGATGATAGTTTCATCGAAAGCTATGCCGCCAAATGTGCAAGCGACGGCACCATCATCATTGCTTATATCGAAAACGGCGTAGTGCGAGGTGCTGCGGAACTGCATCCGCCGGATCAATCCCCGGATTCACAGCCAGAGATCGCTTTCAGCGTCGAGGCTGGCCTGCGGCGGCAGGGCGTCGGCAGTACGCTGTTCCGGAAGGTGATCGCGGAAGCGCGAGCCAAGGGCTACCGCTCCCTGCGGATCACCACCGGCGCGCAAAATGAGGCCATGCGGTCGCTCGCCAACAAGTTCGGCGCGCATCTGACATTCCGCTACGGCGAATCCACCGGCAGCATCGATCTAAAGCAGCAAGCGCGGCCGGAACCAGCGCGGCCTGCGATCGCCACGCCGTTCGATGCTGCGCGCGCGATGGTCAATTTCAATCGCGAATACTGGAAGTTTCTGCTGCGGATGTACGGCTGGGGGCGAACCGCCTGACGCACGACGGCATGCGTGCTGCCATGCTGTCATCGCCAGCCGAGCGAATGCCCATGGCAGTCACGCGCTGAATGCGCGCTTTAAGTGCCGGTCCGCTTGTCGTTGCCGAATCTCCTGACAACCCTGCGCTCGACCACGACAGAGCGCTGCGCGCCCTGTTCTCCGGCGATCACCCGGGTCGAAGAACGCGCCAAGGCGCGTCCGGCCTTCTTCACTTCGGCCGTGACGGATTCGATCGGCAGTCCCATCAGCGACGCGGCGATTTCCGCCTGCTCGCTCTGATCGTCGGTGATACCCGCCGCTGCGAAGATGGCTTCCTCCAGCGTCGGCGGATCGCGCCGCACGCGCCGCGGTCCATATTTCGTGTTCCAATCCTGGCTCATCGCGGCCTCTTTTCTGATGCAGCGTATCTAGAGAGCATTATGTTGCATTGCAATATGAAATTGATGTGGCAATCCAGCTATGCGTCCTCCGATTCAGAGGTTTTCCACCCTTGTGGCTTCGTAAATCTCGATTGTCGGGCTGGCCACGGCGAGCGGCTGCAGGGCACGGACGAAGTCACGCGAGGCCGGCACCGCGAAGTGCGCCGCCAGTGCGGCGCGATCGGTCCACTGCTCGATGAACACCAGCGTCAGCGGATTTTCGCAATCGATATGCACGGCGTGCGAGATGCACCCTTGCTCCCGGCGCGAGCGATAAACGTGCTCCAGGCTCAACCGGCGGGCTTCATTGAAGGAGTCCTGCCGCGTCGTCACGCTGCCGGTCACTACGATCATTGCATCTCTCCCGCCATCTTCGAATTCCGGCACCTCACCGGACTGAATCGCCGGCGCCGGCAAAGTCGATTGGCTGTTGCGGCCAGCGCTTGAGCGCCGCGCGTCCGGCATCGGTCAAGAGATAAATGCCGCGCTCGGCACGATCGAACCAGCCATACACATTGTGCAGCAGAATTTTCGGGGCGTCGGGAATCTCGGGCTTGAGGTCGCGCACCCGCCTCGGTCCCTGCGACAGCGCCGACGCGCAGGCCAGCGCTTGTTGGCGGTATGCCGTCATGATCGGAGCGCGCGTGCTGCCGCCCAGCGCCGGGTCGCCCTTGCGCCGCCGATGCTCGGCGACCAGACGCGAACGTTTCTTCGGGTCACGGCGCGGACTGGTCGTGGGCGGCGTGACGATCACCTCGACATCGCCCGACTTGGTGACCGCAAGCATGCCAAAGCCGAGCCGGCGGCAGAGATTGCGATAGCGCGCGTCGCTCTCCCGTCCCTTGCCGCGCTCGGACAATCTGGCGGCGAGCCAGACCTCGTCGCAGGCGGCCGCGCGATCGACCGCCTGCAAGACCAGTTCAAGGTTGAAGGAAAGCTTCAATTCGCCGATGACCACGATCGGGGGGTCGTCGCCGCTCAGCGCGACGAGGTCGCAGCCGCCGACCTCGCCCTTGACCGTAAAGCCGAGCGTCTCGAGGAAACGTTTGACGGGCAGGTAAAGCGCGGTTTCCAAAGGGGCTCCCGGTGTCGTGGCCTGCGACTCACTGCATGATCTTAGCCCGGATCGCAGTCAGCGCTGCGGTGTGATTTGATCAGGCAGGCCCCGAGCAAAAGCGACGGCATTGCGCGGAGCATTCGATTCAAACCCAGGCTGCGGCTTCTGGTCCCGGACTAGAGATCCTTTCCCGGCGAAGGCGCTCAGGAGCCGAACGGCCTAGACCCGGCCGCTCACCGGAAGCAAAGCGCCGGTGACGGCGCTGGCCGCATCGCTTGCAAGAAACAGGACCACGTTCGCCAGTTCTTCCGGCGTCACCCATTTTCCGAAATCCGCGTCCGGCATGCTGGCCCGGTTCGCCGCGGTATCGATGATCGATGGCAGCACCGCATTGACGGTGATCTTGCCCTTCCATTCGGCCGCAAGCGCCTCGGTGAGGCGATGCACGCCGGCTTTCGACGCCGCATAGGCGCCCATGCCGGAGCCTGCCTGCAGTGCGCCCAATGCGCCGACATTGACGATCCGCCCCGCGCCGGATGCGGCAAGGTGCGGGATCGCCGATCGCGACGCGTTCAGCGCGGTCAGCACGTTGAGCGCGTACATGCGCTGCCAGGTCCTTGGATCACCCTCGGCAATGGCCTCGAATGCGAAGCCGCCGGCAATATTGATCAGCGCATCGAGCCTGCCGAAATGCGATGCCGCCGCATCGATCGCCGTCTTGGCCTGGGCCGCATCGGTCAGATCGACGCCGCCCAGTTCAATCCGGTTGGGGGTTGCCGCGACGTGGGAGGCCGCATGATCCACGCCGGCGACGCGCGCGCCCTGCGCCAGCGCCGACGTCGCAACGACCTTGCCGAGCGCGCCTGACGCGCCGGTCACGACAATGACTTTTCCGTCCATGATCGATCTCCGTGCCAGGCGGGACGTGTCCACACTACCGTCAGGCGAAATTCATTTGCAATGCTGTGCATTTTTGCGGCCAAATCGGGGTTCGGGCATCATGCGATTTTCGCGAATGGATGGTCCTCATGTCTGATACCGCTCCTGTAGTCGATATCCCCAGCGATCTTGTCAGCTTGAAATATCCGCTCCCGCATCTTGTGAGGGCACTGGTCGGCGAGGCGCCGGTCAGGATCGTGGCGATGGGCTCGTCGTCGACGGCGGGCAGGGCAGATGTCGTACCTTATCCGCACCGCCTCGAGATGTATCTGCGCGACCAGTTTGGCGAAGGACGGTATCCCAATCTCAGGATCGACGTGCTCAACAGGGGCAGGGGCGGTGAAGAAGCGATCGAGGAACTGCTTCGCTTCGATGCTGATATTTTCGCAGAAAAGCCTTCGCTGGTGATATGGCAGGTCGGCACCAACGCGGTCTTTCACAATTATGATCTCGAAAAAGTCGCGGCCAGCATCGCCGAGGGTCTGCAGCGGCTGGGTGTCGAGCCGATGGATGTCCTCTTGATCGACCCGCAATACACCCCGGCGATGCTTTTCGACGACAAGGCCGACGCTTCCGAGCGCATGGTGTCGCTGATATCGGCCGCTGCCGATCACGCCAGGGTCAACCTGTTTCCGCGCTGGGCGCTGATGCGGCACTGGCACGTGCACAACGATGTCGGTTTGGACCAATTTTTCGATCCGACCGATCCGGACAAGCTTCATCAGAGCGATTGGAGCACGCGGCTCGTTGCCAAAGCGCTCAGCGAGGCGATTACAAAAGCTCCCCCAATAGGGGTATAGGTCCGCTTGCCGCGCCGATCGCTAAAATTTGCCGGAGTTTTGTAAGCGAAATGCAGAACCGACCGGCTATAACTCCGTGTCTTTCAATTCGGGCGTGGAACACCATCATGAGAAATTTGCCTGACCACGGTCTGCCGCTTGTTCAGCTCAAGGAGCAGCGGCGCGATTTGGTTGTCGCGCTGCAAAACCGCATTGGCCCGGTGAGCGGCTGGGAATTGATGCAGATCGCTGCGGTTCAGCAGGCGATCTCAGCCTTCGAGGACGTCATTGCCGACCTCGACGCCGAACTGGAAGCCGCGGCGTAAGCGGCTGTTCGGTTTCTTCGAGCGGCTTTTCCTCGGCGGCGGAGAGATGGTCGGACCGTTCAGGTCTGGGCTATACACGCCTCTCTCTCACGGGTATTGCACACCGTGCCCTGCGGACTTGATCCGCGGGAGAGAGAATGCAGCCGGGGGCGAAAATGACTGGGTACAGGATAGCCGTTTTCGCTGTGGCACTCGTTGTTGCTGGCGCGGTGACCGGCCCATCTGCCGCCCATGCGCAGACCTTCGCGAGCTACCGCTGCGCCGACGGCACCCAGTTCATCGTCGGATTTTACCAGTACGATTCCGGCGCGTATTTGCAGATCGACGGAAGGGCCGTGACGCTTTCGAAGCGTCTGGCCTTGGCCGGCGCGCGCTATTCCGGCGGCGGCGTGACCCTGGTGATGACGAAGGATGGCGCCACGATCAGGCACGCCAAACGGCCGGTGACCGCGTGCGCCCTGACATAAAAAAGGGCTGAAACCATTTCGTTCCGACCCTTTGCATTTGATATTGCACCGGCAATCGCCGGTGCCCAGGCGACGAACCCGCGCCTCGCATTAGCGCTCACGCACCGGTTTGGATTCCTGGATGGCTGCTTCGTGATACCAGCCGCCCCCGCAGGCAGCTTCGCTGACGCGCAATGAGCCTGGATCGATAGCGGCTTTGGCTTCGTCCTGGCTGCGTCCGCCGAGAGCCGCGCGGCCCCCGGCGGGGACTTGGTAGATCTTTGCGGATCCGTGGTTGAAGTTCGTATTCATCGGTATCTCCATTTGTCGTGGCGCTTTGGCTCATGCTGCGCCCGACTCATTCGCGAGTGGTTACTGAGAATCGATATCAGTCCTGCACGCCGGTCGTGCAACCTGATCAAAGAGAAATCATTTGATGAATAAAATATAGGCATTTTGGCTTTTGCCTCCTGCAAAGCAGTTGCAGGCTGATTAACGCGTGGGCCATCGGCAAGGTTGCGGGAGGGGTTCGTCTTCTTGCGGAATATTGCCGGCGGCTGCCGCGCCATTAATCGGGGCGAGGGGCGAGGTCGCCGATTGCTGCGGAAACAGGCGTCATATGGGCTTAGGTCGCGTCATCGTTGCGTCCGCACCCGCGCGCCTTTGCCGCACCCTCAAGCGGCTGGAAGACGGTGAAGCCGAAGGGGATTTTCCCCGTCTCGGCGGCCCTTCCGCACTGCAGCGATTGGCACTTTAATTGCTTGGTAACACCTGGCCGATGGTGGCCGGGTACGCGCGTGTGGTGACCAAGAGGCTTCGGTTTCACACCTTTCGCATCATCAAATCATGAGAGGCTCAATGACAAAGTATAAGCTCGAGTATATTTGGCTCGACGGATACACGCCGACTCCAAATTTGCGCGGCAAAACGCAGATTAAGGAATTCGATTCATTTCCGACGCTGCAGCAGCTTCCGCTTTGGGGCTTCGACGGAAGCTCGACCATGCAGGCCGAGGGCCACAGTTCGGATTGCGTGCTTAAGCCGGTCGCCGTGTACCCCGATGCCGCGCGTACCAACGGCGCGCTGGTGATGTGCGAAGTCATGATGCCGGACGGCAAGACCCCGCATCCGTCGAACAAGCGTGCCACCATTCTGGACGATGAAGGCGCTTGGTTCGGCTTCGAGCAGGAGTATTTCTTCTACAAGGACGGCCGGCCGCTCGGCTTCCCGTCGAGCGGTTATCCCGCGCCGCAGGGACCGTACTATACCGGCGTCGGCTACAAGAACGTCGGTGACGTCGCCCGCGAGATCGTCGAGAAGCACCTCGACCTGTGCCTCGCCGCCGGTATCAACCATGAGGGCATCAACGCCGAAGTCGCGAAGGGCCAGTGGGAATTCCAGATTTTCGGCAAGGGCTCCAAAAAGGCCGCTGACGAAATGTGGATGGCCCGCTATCTGATGCAGCGCCTGACCGAGAAATACGGCATCGAGATCGAGTATCACTGCAAGCCGCTCGGCGACACCGACTGGAACGGCTCGGGCATGCACGCCAACTTCTCCACCAAGTACATGCGCGAAACCGGCGGCAAGGAATATTTCGAGAGCCTGATGAAGGCCTTTGAAGCCAACCGCGAAGATCACATCGCCGTCTATGGTCCGGACAACCATCTGCGTCTGACCGGCAAGCACGAAACCGCCTCGATCCACCAGTTCAGCTACGGCATTGCAGATCGCGGCGCATCGATCCGCGTGCCCCACAGCTTCGCCAACAATGGCTACAAGGGTTATCTGGAAGACCGTCGCCCGAATTCGCAAGGCGACCCCTACCAGATCGCTTCCCAGATCCTGAAGACGATCGCTTCCGTTCCGACCGCCGCCAAGGCGGCCGCCGCGTAAGTCGTTCGACATCCGTCCCGCACCCATTTCGAGGTGCTTGGGGCGTCCAACCGCAATCTGATCCGCCAAGCGCAAGCTTTGGCGGATCATTGCTTTCTAGGGTCCCTGCTGTGTTAGAAGCGACCGCGTTGCGATGGAGCGCAAGGACCCAGGGGATGGAGAATTCGGTACGCCTGCTTTCGACGCTCGCCTTGATGGGGGCGGTTCGCAGCCTTGCGGGGAACTATGAGGCGACAGGCGGCGCGCGTATCGACGCTGATTTTGCGCCGACGCTCCGGTTGCTCGAGCGCCTGCGTGACGGCGAAGCCGCCGACGTCGTTATTTTGACCCGCGAGGGGCTTGCCGGACTTGCTGCGAAAGGAAGCGTGGTTGCGGAGAGCTGCATCGACCTTGCGCGCTCCTTTGTCGGGCTCGCGGTGAAGGCCGGCGGCGCCCATCCCGACATCGCGACCGAGGCCGCGCTGCGCGCAACGCTGCTTGGGGCGCGATCGATCGCCTATTCGCGTCTCGGCGCCAGCGGCATTTTTTTCGCGCAGCTGATCGCGCAAATAGGGATCGCAGCCGAGATCAATGCCCGTGCCATCATCGTTCCCCAGGGCTTCACCGCCGAGCGCCTGGTGTCGGGCGAGGCGGACCTGGCGGTCCAACAAATCAGCGAGCTGAAGCAGGTCGCGGGTGTCGACATCGTCGGACCCGTCCCGCTTCACCTTCAGAGCCCCGCGGTGTTTTCCGCAGGGCGCCTGGCGGCGTCGAGGAAGGTCGATCAATCAAACAGGCTGTTGAAATTTCTCGCCTCGGCAGAGGCAGCGCCGGCGCTGCGCGAGTCCGGCCTGGAGCCGTGAACGGGTGGTGCCGGTTACGCTGAAAATTCAGTCATACCCCAGTGAAATGCGTCACGCGCCTCGCACGGGTAGCTTACTTCGACATCTTTTTGGCATCCCGCGCCATTTCCAGGCAGGTCAGAAATTCGACATAACTGGGGCTGCCGTCCATGTTGGTCTCCTTGAAACAAAGGCTTCTGTCGTCGGCGCCGAATTGTATCCATTCCGCTTGAAGTTGCGTCCGCGCGTCGGCCTCCTGGGCCGCGCATCGGTCGAGCATGGCCTGCGAGCCGCCCTCGGACCGGCACTCCCGCATGATATCGAACTTGGGGACATTGTCCGCAACCGGCGTAACAGGAAGCGAAGCAAGAAACACGATCGGTAGATGCAGCAACATGATATCCTCCCGGCAAGACTGTGCGTGTATATCTGCGCTGCGGGCGGGCGGGCGTGTTGATCCGCATCAAGCCAAATGACGCCTGAGAGGGGCCGCCGCCTTGATCAAACGCAAGGTGCTTCCGGTAAAGGCGGCTAGTTTTTCAAACAAGCCCGCGCCGGCTACTGTCAGCGCGATCAAGAAAATGATGGAGCATGAGATGAAATGGCGTGGGTTGATGGTGCTGATGGTTTGCGCTTCTCCGCTGGTGGCTACGGCCCAGACTGGGGTGAACCTGCCGCCGTCCGAGCCCTACGTGCCGCGGCTCGGCGATATCATGAACGCCGCGCAGTCGCGGCATATCAAACTGTGGTTCGCCGGCAAGTCCGCGAACTGGGAACTTGCGGCCTACGAGCTTCGCCAGATCAAGGCGAGCCTGGTGGAGGCCGCCTCGCTTTACCAGGGCATTCCCGTAACCAATGTCACGACCATGGCGCAGCCGGTCCAAACGGTGACTGACGCCATCGAGGCGAAGGATGGCAAGAAATTCGCCAAGGCCTATGGCGATTTGACGAGCGGATGCAACGCCTGTCATCAATCGATCGGGCGCGGCTACATCGTCATGCGCGCGCCGGATGTCTCACCCTTCAGCGACCAGCAGTTTGCGCCGCAGGGCAAGCCGTGAAGGTCTTGGAAACGGGAAGGGAAACCCAATGTTGTCACGGATACTAGGCAGGTTTATGAATACAGCCAGCTCTTCGGTGATTGAGCACGAGGAATTGCTGCACGGACACCAAAGCGAAAAATACACGGTAGTGGATGTGCGTGAACCGCACGAATACGCAGGCGGGCATATCCCGGGCGCAATCAATCTTCCTTTGTCGAAATTCGATCCCGCGCAGGTGCCCAAGGGACGGCAAGTCGTGCTGATCTGTCAGGCAGGCGGGCGGTCTGCTGCCGCCTTGAAGAAAATGAAGGCGGTCGGCGTGCAGGATGCGCGACATTATGTGGCCGGCATGTCGGGATGGCGGTCGCGCAAAGGGCCGGTAGTCTCGTGAGCGAGCAGGATACCTGGGAGAGCCGCTACAGCGTTCCTGAGCTTATTTTTGGCAAGGATCCAAACTATTTCCTGCAATCCTGCGGAGGGCTCTTGCCGACGTCGGGCAAGGCGCTTGCGATCGCCGACGGCGAGGGGCGCAACGGCGTCTGGCTGGCCGAGCAGGGGTTGAGCGTCGTTTGTCTGGATTTTTCCGAGTTGGCACAACTCAAGGCAACGTCGCTCGCGAAAGAGCGGGGGGTGAACATCGCTCTTGTCAGGGCGGACATCCATTCATGGAACTATCCTCCCGACGCGTTCGATGTCGTCATCGATATTTTCACGCAGTTCAGCTCTCCGATTGAGCGACTCAAGAAGTGGCGGGGCGTTCGCAATACCTTGAAGCCGGGCGGACTCTTCATCTTGCAGGGCTACACGCCACGGCAATTACAATTCAATACCGGCGGACCGAAGAAGGTCGAAAATCTCTATACGCGCCAGATGCTGGAAGACGCTTTCCGCGATTTCCAAGACGTGAGCATCGTCGAAGAGGACCGGGAGATGCGGGAGGGCGCCGCCCACAGCGGAATGTCCGCGGTGATAGGCCTGACCGCCCGCAAATAGTCTGCGTCAAAGGGCGCATTCCAGGGTACGGCGTTGGCGGAACGCGAGACGGGCTATTGCAATTAATGCAGGAAGTTTCGTTAATCGAGGCCAATTTCTCATGATCCGCAAACTAAGGTCGGGTGAGTTCCGGCTCTATTCCCGGAAGGTGAATCCGAAAACCGGCAAGCGCCGCAATCTCGGCACCTTCAAGTCGCGCGCGGCTGCCGAGAAGCACGAGCGCGCCGTGCAGTATTTCAAACGGCAATAGAGCGAGATGACTTTTCGTTGAATCGTCATCTCGCTCCATCTTTTTGTTTGAGCATGATCTCCGCGCAAACGCGTTCCGCGTTTGTCGCGAGGGAAAACCGGTGCCCACTTTTCCGGATCATGCTCTGGCTGCGAGGCCGAGCCTATTTGGTGCCGTACATGCGGTCGCCGGCATCGCCAAGACCCGGCAGGATGTAGCCGTGATCGTTGAGCTTCTCGTCGACCGCCGCGGTCCAGATCGGGACGTCCGGGTGCTCACTCTGGAAATGCGCGATGCCTTCGGGGGCGGCGAGCAGGCAGACAAAGCGCATGTCGCGGGCGCCGCGCGTCTTCAGGAGCGAAGCCGCGGCGCAGGCGGAATTACCGGTGGCCAGCATCGGATCCATCAGGATCACCGTGCGGTCCGACAGATCATGCGGCGCCTTGAAGTAATATTCGACCGCCTGCAGGCTCTGGGGATCGCGGTAGAGACCGATATGCGCGACACGGGCCGATGGAACCAGCGCAAGCATGCCGTCGAGAAAGCCGACGCCGGCGCGCAGGATCGGCGCGAAGGTGAGTTTCTTGCCGGCGATCATCGGCGCCTTCATCGGCAGCAGCGGCGTCTCGATGTCGACCATCTCGAGTGGCAGGTCGCGGGTGACTTCATAGCATAGCAGCATGCCGATCTCGTTTAAGAGCTCCCTAAAACCCTTGGTGGAGCGGTCGCGGTCGCGCATCAGCGTGAGCTTGTGCTGCACGAGGGGGTGGCTGACGAGATTAACAGCGGTAGCGGAAGTCATGTATTCTCCTGGCGAATTGACGCGGGGCCTAAAGCTGCCTTCCGCTCGCGAGCCCTTCGTCGTTGTGCTTGAATGCTTGTAGCACTCTGTCGATAGGGGGTTCTGCCCCTACAGGGAGGCTATCCACTGTCGCGGAAAATGTCCCTCTACTTCATGCAATAGGCGACATGGTTGCGGGCGTCGCGGTAGGTGGTCTCCAGATAGGGCGGATTGTCCTTGGCCGCGCGTTCCACGGCGCGGATGCACATTTCCCAATAATCCTCCGCCCCGCCATAGGAAAAATACCTGAAGCAATCGTCGTCGAATTTCACCGCGGCGATGATGGCCTGTTTAAGCTCAACGTCCGTGGCGCGCGGATGCGCCCGCCTCAAGCGGTCGAAGGTGGGACCGTCCTGCGCGAAATCGTGCTCGTATTTGATCTGTGCCTGGCTTTCCCGGCTGGATTTCCCGGCCGCCTCCGGCGTGCTGTAGTCCCTGCGTGGCCACAGCCGGCCCTCCAGCCGCTCGAAGGCGATCTTTTGCCGCCAGATCGCGTAGGCCGCATCGCGCAAGGGCAGGGCGGCGGCCTCACGGATGAGCTTGTCCACGGTTTGCGGCACGCCCGCGTCACCTTGGCGGCAGCGAATAGACGAGATGGCCGGTCCACCAGCCATCGTGTGAAAGACGGAGTGCAAACAGGCCGATGCCGGCCACCAGCGCGGTCCAGAACAGCGGCTGCGGCATCGCCCGCTTGAACGTGAACAAGCCGATCAACATCAAGAAATCGAATGTCATGGTCATGACCTGCTCGGTGCGCAGCGGATACTCGTGCGCCGGCGTCAGCACTTTCCAAAGAAAGCTCCCGATCAGGACGGAAGGAAGCAGAAACGGCATCACGGCATTTCGGCTGGCGTTACCGGAGGTTTGCGTTGGCTGGTGGGTCATGGCTTGGCCCCTCGGTGGGATGATATCGGACTGTTGTTCTAGTCGCATCCGGGCGGCAACAAGTTCAAACCGCGCGGCCGACATCCGGCGGGGCGGCGGAGGCCATCTGGGGCGCCGCGAAAGCCGATGAAGAGCCCGACGATGACGAGACCATCGCGACAAGGCCGGGGCCGGGCGCTGGCTATTTTAGCTCTTTGGGCTCCTGAATGGATTTGAGATAGTTCGCCGCAGCCTCGGCATCAGTTCGGCTGAATCGAAAAGTCGGCATGTCCGGATGGATGCTGGTCAGGCCGTCCTGCAATCTTTGCGCGAAATCGTTGTCGTAGAGCTTGCTGTCTCCAAAGCTGCGAAATGCCGGTGCATCAACGTGCGGGCTTCGGCCCGTCTCGCCCACGGCGTGGCACCGTCCGCACATGGTTTCGAGCAGGGCTTTGCCGTGTTGCTGCTCGGAATCGAGGGCATAACTGGCCGTCCCCCAGCTGCACATGATCGTGCACACCGTCAACACAATGGGACAAGCAATTTTCATGGGTGATCCCATTGCTGCAGGCCTACGCACCTTCCCGCTCTCAAAAAAAACGGGATCGAGCCTCAGGCGATCGACTTGATCTTTCCCTCAAGCAGCCGTCCGTCGTGATCCCGGTGCAGTTGGCTCAGCGATGCTTCGTCGAACTTGTGGAGCACAACGCTCAGCTTTTCTGCGTCAGGGCATCCGGGCGCGAAACCGGCGCCGTAGATCTTTCGCAATGTCCGCACCAAGGTATTGCCGTGCTTGTGGCTGATTTCACCATTCTTGTCGCGGTGTCGAAGGTCCAGTCCCGGCTCTTTCATGGCAAATTCCTGCTGAGTTGTTGCGCTTGCAGACTCATTATCTCAGCCAGTCAATCGCGAAAGCCGGTCAGCCGCATTGACCTCTGTCAAGGAGCCGATCGCGGCAACGCCAGGGCCTGTCGATATCAGGCGCGGCAGTAATACGGCATGTTCGTCTTTACCGGGTGAGGCCGGGGCGTAAATCAGCCCGCCGCATTTGGTCGGGGCGCGCATGCCGCGGGTTCAAGCCTCTGGGCCGGCCTCGGCCTTCGGGAAGGACACGCCTGGCAGATAGAGCATCACGGGGCGGATTTCATAGATGGCGCTGGGATTGGCCTGGCGCAGATCGCGCGCCGCGGCGATGGCGGCATCGCGATCGGTGCAGTGGAGGACGTAAAAGCCGAGCAGCTGTTCCTTGGCCTCGGTGAAGGGGCCATCGGTCACCACCCCCTTGTCCCGGCCGCGCAAGACGCAGGCGCCGTTCGTCGCCCCGAGCCGCGCCGCCGGTCCGAGCCGTCCCTGCTGCGCCAGGCGGTCGTGTACCTTGTTCAGATCCGCCATCAGCGCCGTGTCTTCTTGCGGGGTCCAGGAGGTGACCTCTTCTTCGACGTGATAGGCGAGGATGGCGTAGAGCATGGGGTGCCTCTTTGGGGGTGGGTTGGCGGAGTGCCCCAAGGACGTTCCGCGGCCGCCGGTCCCGACATTTGTTTCTTATCCGTGTCGAAGCATTTCAGAACCCGTCATTCCCCGGCGATGCGCAGCATGGAGGGCTCCGCAAGGTCGATAATTTTTCTCTCTCCCTGCAAGCGGGCCGAGGCTGAGAAGCTGCGCTGATATTACGCAAACCTCACCGTTCCCGCGGTACAAGGCGCCCGGGTGGTTTGGGGACGACGGCGACGCGTGGTTTGGGCTACACGCCGCTCAGCGGGTCTCTTCGTCCGGGCTTCGCGTGCCGGATTTGTGCGGCGTCGGCGCTTGCGAAGTTGGGCCGCCTTCCTGGCACGGAAGCGATGTCCAGGACCCATCGGGCGCCTGCTGGTAGGCGTGGCAACCCTGCGCAACCGGCGTGTCCTCGACCTTCTGGGCATCGGCATTGGCAGCGGAATTCGAATTCTTCGCCGGCGCAGGGGCAGCCGCAACAGCGAGGGCGGCGATCGAACCAACGAAGATCAGTCGTGCAATCCGCATCTCGGGTTCTCCTTCTCGAAAACGAACTCAATTTGAATAAAAAAGAATTTGGCAATTTTTGGCCGCGGGGGTCTTCCGGGTAACCGATTGCTTAATAATTGGAAAATGCGGGCGGCGACCGAGACGTGTTCGACGCCCGATCGAGCCGATGGCAAAACCATTCCGCGGTGTCAGGGCATGTGCGCGCTGCGACCCAGAGAAGGAAGCGACCATGGTGAAAGTACTCGAAAACCGTATTCCGCCGCCGATCGTGATGGTTGTTAGCGCGCTTGCGATGTGGGCCCTTTCTTGGGTCACGCCCACAATCCCTATTCCCGCCGCTATCCGTTACGGCGTGGCTGGTGTGCTGTTCGTCATCGGCGTCAGCGCCGCCGGCCTGGCTTTTTCCTCGTTCCGTCGGGCCGGCACCACGACAAACCCGGTCGCGATCGACAACGCCTCGTCGCTGGTGACGACAGGCATTTACGCGTTCACACGCAATCCCATGTATGTCGGGCTGACGATGCTGCTTGTCATGCTGTCGCTGCTGTTGTCGAACGCCTGGCTGCTGCTCGGCCCATTGCTTTTTATGCTCTATATCACGCGCTTCCAGATCATTCCGGAAGAGCGCGTGATGCAGGCCAAGTTCGGTTCCACCTACGACGCTTACAGGGCTCGCGTCCGGCGCTGGCTCTAGAAGCTCGCTACACGCCGCTCAGATCGGCAGAAGGCCGTCGCTGAGGAATCTGAGGAGTTCGACTTCCGGTCACTTCACCTCAAAGCGCGCAAATTCCGGTGCGGCGCTGATGTTTGGCGCGCCACTTCGGGCCGGGACCTCGCATGTAGTGAAGCTCGGGCCGATACGGATCGCGGGCACTTTCAACCAACTTGTGCCATCTCGTCATGATCACATTCAGGCGCTGACGAAGCGGCAGCGATGACGGTTGCGTGATCGACATGGCGCCCTCTCAATGCGGTTTGCCGAGCAGCGAGGCGAAGGGCACGCTGAAGATCTCTTCGTCGAGATCATCACTGACGTGCATGACCCAGTCGCGCCAGTCTTCCTGGGTTGGCGCCATAATGAGCGACCGCACCACGAGGGCAGCGTGCTCACGCGCCTCGGCCAGATCGCCAACGGCGGCGCCGCGCCGATCGATCCACACGGCTTCAGTGTTGGTGCAATGGAAATAGACCTGAGCCATCGGCCGCCTCCTGCGAAAAGCGAAGTTCATGCGGTATCGATAGCAGCGGGAATCGCGGCGGAAAATTCGGATAGAGTCCCTAAGGGGATTTACGGAAAGGGCGGCTACGGAGATGCGGCCGATCTTGCGGCTGTGCGGTTCCCCGTAGTTGGCGAAGCGCGGACCCGGGGCCTGATCCGTGGTTACGGTGCGAACCGAATTGCCTTTTGGGAAAGCCGACGCGCAAGCAAGCGGCACCGCAACATAGCCTCCGCTTTTTTGTTTGGGGCGACATTCGGCGTTTGGTCACAGCACCGAAGTTGCGCTATGCTGTCCCCTATCGAGAATGAACGAGAAGTCGGGAGTCGGCACAAGAAGTCTACCTAAGCGGGTCAGCATCAATGATGACGTTACCGGAACTGGCGACAGATGCCCTGGAAGAGTTTCTTCGCTCCTTTATGCGCAGCCGGTTCGGATCTTCGCAGACGCCCCTCGTGGAGATGGTGCCCGGGGCCGCGCGCGTTGCGCTCGAATGCATTGGAAATAGCGACGCCCTCTACCACAACGTCGAGCACACACTGCTGGTCACGCTGGCGGGACTCGATATTCTCCGCGGTCGTGCGTTGCATAACCAGGTGACTGCGGAGGATTACGCGCATGTCATCATCGCCTGCCTTGCCCACGACATCGGCTATGTACGTGGCCTGTTTCGGGACGACGACGCGGACGGTTTCGTGATCGATTCGACCGGCAGGAAAGTGACCTTGCCGCGCGGTTCGTCGGATGCAGGCCTGATGCCCTACCACGTCGACCGATCGAAGCTTTACGTGATGCAGAGAATTAACGGCATTGCGTCCCTGGACAAGCAGCGCATTGCCGATGCGATCGAAGGCACCAGATTTCCTCCCCGCGAGGGTCAGCAATATGATGAGGAGGCCTCGATCGTTCGCGCGGCGGATTTCATCGGACAACTCGGTGATCCCAACTACATCAGGAAAGCCAACGCGCTCTACCACGAGTTTGAAGAGGTGGGTATGAACCGCCAGCTTGGCTATGAATCGCCCGCCGACATCGTCGATCGCTATCCGCAATTTTATTGGGACATTGTGGCGCCCCACATTCAGACCGAAATACGTTATCTCAACATGACATCGAGCGGACGCCAGTGGATTGCGAGCCTTTATGCCAACGTCTTCCGCGCCGAACGCGAGATCTCGCTTTCCGGCCCGCAAAATTAGGCCTGCCGGTCGAGCGTTTTTCATTTTCGTCATGGCCGGGCAAGAGCGCGACTTCGCGCTGGATGTCCCGGTCATCGATGTCTTTGATGGTCACAACCCGCTCTGGACTACGCGGAGTTTCTCCTGGGGCTAGTCCGCCTAATGCGAAGCCGAGATGCAGCATTTGTCGGCGCGGGCGTGCCCACGGCGGACACCGACGTGAACCGGGAGACGATCATGGCTGCGGCCAGCGCCACGCCGTGGCGGGACCGAGCCCGGAACAGTCCGATCGACCGCCTTCATTAAGGTGGCCTTAAGCCGTTCTTGAATATTTTAACCAATCTTAGGACAGCGGAAACGTATCATGCGAATCGGTCGGCTTTTTGCGGTATCGATGCTCTCGGTGACAGCGTTAGCGGTCATCCTCGGCGCCGGGGCCCTTGCCCCGCAGTATCGTACCTATGCGAGTAAAACCGAAGCGATCAAGACCGTGGAGGCGTTTGGCGCGGTTCTGGCGGTTGGTCAACAGGTAGCCGGCCATCGGGCCCCCTATCTCAGTCCGCTGTTCCGCGATGGTGTTGCGACACCCGCTCAGCTCGACGCGATTTCAAAGGCGGTGCAAAAGGCGGATGCCGCTTTCGCAAACGCCCGGGCGGCGGTCGGCGCACTCAGCGATGGCGCCACCATCGTCGAAGGCCTCAACCAGGCCGCGACCAAGCTCAGCGACGTCCGCGGTGCGACGGATCGCGCGCTTGGCGTGCCAATGAGCGCGCGTGATGCGGCGGTGCTCAAAGGCTTCCTGCCCGGCATTGCCCAGGTCGTTGCGATTGTCGAACCGCTCTTGAACCGTCTTGAAAATCAGATGGCGAGCGCCGACGCGTCGCTGACGGCGCTGTTGAATGTCGCCCGTACGGCCCAGGATCTGCGGGTCGCCGCCGGCGGCCGCGCTGCATCGATGTCTGCTGCGATCAGTGCGCACCGCCCGATGACCGCGGCTGAAATATCCTCGATCGACCGTGCCCAAGGCCGCGTTGATCTCGATCGCGAGCGGATCGAAGCCGGCGTGGATCAGATCGGCAGCCCGGCACGGCTTGCGAAAGTATTGAAGGACGCGGTCGATGCCTATTTTGGACAGGCTGCGCCATGGATCGAAAAAGAGGTGTTGGTCGGGCGCAGTGACGGAAAATACGGGATTAGTACCGAGGACGAACTGGCCGCCAAGGTCGTGCCGGCGGTGCAGAGCTTCTTCGCCGTACGCGATGCTGCATTGGCCGAGGCGGCAGAGCGCGCGGGCGCGGCACGCGACAGCGCCCTGATCATGCTGGCGCTGGCGGGCCTTGCCGCTGTGGCACTGCTCGGTGTGCTTGCCGGCGTTACCCTGATGTTGCGTCGCCGCGTGATTACGCCGCTCGCGACCCTGACGGAAGTCGTCGGCGATCTGGCCGCTGGCCGGCACGAGGTGACTATCCCGACGATCGAGCGTGCCGATGAAATCGGAGCAATGGGAGGTTCGCTGCAGGTCTTCAAGGAGGCTCTTGTTGCCAAGAAGGCCGCCGACGAGGCGGCTGCGGTGGAGGCTGACGCAAAGATCCAGCGCGGGCAGCGCGTCGACACGATTACCCGTGACTTCGAAGCGACGATCGGCGAGATCGTCGAAATCGTGTCGTCTGCCTCGACCGAGCTGGAAACCTCCGCCGGCATGTTGACGGCGACCGCGGAGCGTTCGGAGGAGCTGACCACCGCGGTGGCGGCGGCTTCTGAAGAAGCTTCCACCAATGTGCAATCGGTCGCATCCGCCACCGAAGAGATGGCGTCATCGGTCAACGAGATCAGCCGTCAGGTACAGGATTCGGCGCGGATCGCGAATGAGGCGGTCGGGCAGGCGCAGAAGACCAACGATCGCGTCGGCGAGCTGGCGAAGGCGGCGGCCCGGATCGGCGATGTCGTGGAGCTGATCAATACCATCGCCGGGCAGACCAATCTGCTGGCGCTGAACGCCACCATCGAGGCGGCGCGGGCCGGCGAGGCGGGGCGCGGTTTCGCGGTGGTGGCGTCCGAGGTGAAGGCGCTGGCCGAACAGACCGCCAAGGCGACCGGCGAGATCAGCCAGCAGATCAATGGCATCCAGGCCGCGACGCAGGAATCGGTTGGTGCCATCGAGGAGATCGGCGGCACCATCGGACGGATGTCCGAGATTGCATCTGCCATTGCCTCGGCCATCGAAGAGCAGGGTGCCGCGACACAGGAGATTTCCCGCAACGTACAGCAGGCCGCGCATGGCACGCAGCAGGTAACCTCTAACATCTCCGACGTGCAGCGGGGCGCCAGCGAGACAGGATCGGCATCCTCCCAGGTGCTCGCCGCGGCGAAGTCGCTGTCCGGCGAAAGCGGCCGGCTCAGGCGCGAAGTCAGCAAGTTCCTCAGTTCGGTCCGCGCGGCCTGAGACAGGTCAGCCGAGGGCGCTACCCCGTTGTCTGCGCCGTCGGGGCGGCTCGGCTCATTCACCCCTGACCAACTTCAGCCAGCGCTGCTGCTGTGCCTGCAGCAGGTTTTTTCTTTCTTCATCCAGCTCGGCGACACGCTTTGCGGCTGCCGTCATCGCCTGTGCCGCGACATTGTAGCGGTCCACGGTGCGCTGGAGCGGGAAGATGAACTGGCCGCCCTCGACCTTATAGGCCCCGAATTCCCCGACGAGAATCGCGACATAGTTCTGATAGGCCCGATAAAAATCGGCGCGCGCCGACATCCTGCTGGAGGTAAGGGCCGTGATTTCTGCATGCCGCCTGTCGATGCCGTCCAGCAACCGGTTGCTGGCATCCTTTCCCAGATGGAGGGAGGCGGCGTATTTTTCCACGTCGTTGCGTTCGGCCTTCAGGACGGCGGCGGCGCGCGGCATCAATGTCGTCGCATCGGCTTCCGCCGTTTTCAAGTCGCGGCGTAGCGCCTCGAGATCGCTCCGGCTCGCCGCGAACAAATTGCCGGCTTTTGCAATCGCCGGCGGCTCAACTTCGTCGGACAATTTCGCAATGGCGGCATTGGCGTCGTCGGCTGCCTTGGTCGCCATGGCCATCATCCGCAGGAATCTGTTTTGCGGATGCTGCCTGAGCGCCTCATCTATTTGGCTGGCGTCGGTGATGCCTTGCAACGCCGCCTGGCCTTCACGCGCGGCAATACGATCCTGCAGTTGGCCAAGATCGGCAACAAGATAGACCGCAACCGAAGCGACCATCACGAAAGCGGACAACAACAGCAGGGCTGTCCGTACGCGCGTGTTGGCTTTCGGATCTGAAGGCATTTTCCCGGCGGCCTCCCATCGCGATACGCTCGGCGGGGAGGGGAGAGTTATAGCACGCCGGGCGAATTAGCCCACCGGGCAAGCGCGGGGGGATGGCGTCAATCGGAGACGCGCCCCTCGCTGAGCAACCAGTAATGCACGACTTGCCACTTGTCGCCTCTGGCTGGTCGGAAATCCAAAAGCGGAGACCGCCTGTCCTGAAGCTCGCAATAAAACTTCAACGTGTCTCTTGCGGTTGCCGCCGGGGGATCAACAGGCTGGGTTCGAATCCAACGATCCCACTCTTGAAGAAGCAGGGATTTCCGTATGTCTTGTCTCATCGACTGCGCATCCTCGGCTCAAGAGGGCGAGGCCCTTGAGGGCCTCAATTCGTCGCGCTGGGTTTTCGGATATCCTGGCTCTGTTCGAGAACCGCTGGATGTGAGATCCAGAAGGCGCCTGGCCACCGCCGTGCCGATTGGCGCCTTCAACGTCGAATATGCCGGTGAGGGCTTAACCGTTTCTAAATTCGTTCCCCGAGTTATGAAGATAAGCACGCAGGGCAGGCCAGTGGCAAGTAGCCGGGGCCAACGGGCCGGTGCCAAGGGGTCGCGCGAATGCGCGCCCGATGACAGGCTCCGCGCCGCCCGACAGGCTCCGCAAGATGGGGAAACGCCGGTTGCGCGCTGATACGGCTGACGCTAGCTTTCCGCGACCCAGGGAGGCGCCGATGCGTTACGTGACATTGATCGCAGGATTGATTGCCTTTGCAGTGCCGGCGCATGCGGAGCCACGCCTGGCCTATGTGACAATGGTGTTACAGGCTTTCGCCGCCAAGGTGGAATGCCCCGGCACCGACGTAGCCTATCAGGACCTGGTCCAGAAGGCGCAAGAGATGCAAATGCCGGACGGGACCACCGAGAAGGTGCGAAAGGCCATCGCCTACCTGCACACCGGCGGAAAGATGGGCGAGCGGGGCGACGACGAGCTGATGTCGGAAGTCGCCATCGCGACGCAGTCAACCGAGCTCGACCAGCGACGCCTCGGCATGACGAACTGGTGCGAAACCCAGAAGACGCGGCTTGCCGGGTTTATTCGCGCCAAGTGACGCCGACCGCAGTCACGCGACGTGGACCGCGTTCCGTTGCCGGTGCAAGTGGGCAGGGGCGCGCGATCGCCAACCGGCCGCGCGAAGCGCCGGCCCGCAGGGCTAAGCCGCCCGGCGAGCCACGCGCCTCATGCCTCGTTCTTGGGAACGTATTTGCCCATGACGCACTTGTACCGCTGTAGTGTCCACTCGTGGTACGGACCTTTGGCGAGCCAATCGGCAATGCCGATTTGCCCATGGACCTGGCAAGCCATCATGGTGATGCCCGACTGCTCGCTGGTGGTGACGACTTTCTCCATGCATAGCTGGCCATTGCAGAGAACGGCGACGAGAGTAACAAGCATTGGTGCCCTTTGTTGGTAAGGAAAACCCGGTCTTGAGTTCAGCCATGCAGGGTTCGTGCCACCGCAGTGATTCTGATTCGCTGTGTGCTAATGATGCGAGAAAAAGGCCGCCTTTCGGCCGTTTTTTTGTCCGTAGAAACCCGGGTCAAGCCCTGCGCCCCCGGCGCGCGGAAAGTGGCTCGCCGCGCCATCGCATCTCGCAAGATGTTGCCTTTGCTCGGATTGGATTTTCCAACGGCCGATTCAGTTAAGAACCGTCATTGCGAGCGCAAGCGAAGCAATCCATCCTTCGTCATTCCGGGATGGTGCGTTAGCACCAAATCCGGAATGACTAGATTCTCCGATGTGCAATTGCACATCGTAGTTCGATGCTTCGCATCGCCCCGGAATGACGTCTTGACGCGGCTCCGCGATCCCGCAGCGCGACGCGCCCGAGCTGTGCATCAAGCATGTCCCTCACCAAGAAAAGAGGGCGCAGGGAAAGCCGGGTGCCCGTTGCACCCGCGGCCGCGTGTGGTGTGTAGAAAGCACACGCGTTAGTCACCACAGGTTCACCGGGTTCACGCCGACCTTCCCTGCTTGCCTGCCGGGCAAATCACGCCGCTGACGTGGCCGCGAAAAAATCCCGACCAATAAAAAAATCCAATGTGAGAGAAAGTATGTGAGAGAGAGGATGTGAGGGAAAGAAAGCAGGCGGAAGTTTTCGCGTTAGTCAGCCATCACACAACTTCCTGCGGAACGACTGCGCCGCGCGCCAGATACAGCGCCGGGAAGGCAAGGGGCCATGCCTCACTGATGCGGCCCACTTAAACCTCCCGGCGTCCCGTTCGTGTGGTTGGCCGCTATGCGATGATCCGAACGTGTTCCATCAGCCTACGCGGCTTTCTCTGCGGAGGTGGTGTCATCAAAACCTCCTTTGCTCGCGATTTGTCGCCAGTGGCGACAGAGCGCAATGCTCCTCCGCTTGCCCCGCACTGTCAAGCCGGGTCGTCGCGGGATGCTGCAACATCCGTTGGTCGCGAGGTTCCGATCTGGCGAGGAACCAGACAATTTGCGCTGCCCCGGATGACGCTTGGAGGCACCTCCGGTAGACTAGCGGCGCAACCAAGATTGCTTAGAGCGTTTTCGAGCGAAGTGGATACCGGTTCGCGTGA
>JBKQRS010000503.1:0-5085 GCA_052143915.1 Bradyrhizobium sp. | reverse complement strand
CTGTATGATTCATTTGTCGGGGTACCCGCCGCAAAAGCGCCCTGATCCCGGCTGATACGAACCCTCTGAGCTAAGGCCTGCGGGATGTGCTGATTGTGCGCCTAGATTGGCGGCCGCGGGAAATTTGGACAGGAAGAGCGCGATGCGCCAGACCAAAGCTAGCGGTTGGATGGTACGGAATTCGTCGAGCGCGGCAATGCGTGCCTTGCGGCTCGCCGTCGTCCCGTTGGGCATCGGTCTGGTCATGACGGCCGGAGCCGCACGTGCCGGCGACGACCAGCAAGACGATAGAAGCATTACGGAAAAAATCAGCGACGGTTTCAAGAACATGGTCCGCGGCACCAACATGGACAACCGCGGGATCGACTATCGCGAGCGGTCGCCGCTGGTGGTGCCTCCCACGCTCGATCTGCCGCCCCCGGCCGCCTCCAGCAACAACGTGCAGATCGCGAACTGGCCAAAGGATCCGGATGAACGTCAACGCAGGGCGGTGATCGCGGCCAAGAAGAAGAACGCGCCGCCGCCTGCCCGCGTCCAGGTGACGACCGTCGGTGCTGCAGCCGCCGATCCGGCCCACCCGATCAACATCGCACCCCCGCCCGAAGATCCCCCGATCCCCGGCACCACTCGCCCAGCCTACGGGAATGATCGCAACGGTACAGCCCAGATCGATCCGGTCTACGACAAGCCGGGCGATTTGTTCACGGGCGGTGCCAGTATGATCAGCGACTCCATCGGGGACCCCTTCGGCCTTTTCGGCGACAAGAAGACGGGTTTGACGGTGACGCCCGGAACTGAGCCGACGCGAGAAGCCCTCACGCAGCCGCCTGTCGGCTACCAGTCACCGTCCCCGAACTATCCCTATGCCCCCGAATCCAAGGGATGGCTGAGCGGACAGTCGAACCCCGATCGCAACCCGCTGGCCTCTAGGTCCAGCGCAACTAGCATGGAAAAATAGAGCCATCTGCCTCCCGACTTCCCAACGCTTATCGGCTGCCGCGCTATGCGCGGCAGAATGATTTCTCCCCGAAGGGATTTTCGGGCACCCAGACAGGCCATGATGTCGCCAAACCGCTTTAGGGTTTCCCTCTTCGCCGCTGCGCTCGCCGTCTCCGCCGGCGGCGCTCTCGCCCAGACCACGGTAACCTCGGCTCCGCCCGCGACCTTTACCCTCGGCAATGGCCTCCAGGTGGTGGTGATCCCGGATCACCGCACACCGGTCGTCACGCAGATGATCTGGTACAAGGTCGGCTCGGCCGACGAGACGCCGGGCAAATCAGGACTTGCTCACTTCCTCGAGCACCTGATGTTCAAGGGCACGAGCAAACATCCGGCCGGCGAGTTTTCCCAGACCGTGCTGCGGATCGGCGGCAACGAGAACGCCTTCACCTCGACGGACTATACCGGCTATTTCCAGCGCGTGCCGCGCGAGGAGCTCGGCAAGATGATGGAGTTCGAGGCCGATCGCATGACCGGCCTGATTCTCAAGGACGAGAACGTGCTGCCTGAGCGCGACGTCGTGCTCGAGGAATACAACATGCGGGTGGCCAACAACCCGGAAGCGCGGCTGACCGAGCAGATCATGGCGGCGCTTTATCTCAATCACCCGTATGGCCGCCCCGTGATCGGCTGGCATCAGGAAATCGAGCAGCTCGATCGCGAGGATGCGCTGGCGTTCTACCGACGCTTCTACGCGCCGAACAACGCCATCCTGGTGATCGCCGGCGACGTCGATGCCACCGATGTTCGCCCGATGGTGGAGCGGACGTTCGGCGCCGTCGCCGCACAGCCGGCGATACCGGCGCGGCGCCTTCGTCCCCAGGAACCCGAGCCGGTCGCGCCGCGCACGGTGACGCTGTCCGACGCCCGCGTCGAACAGCCCAGTCTGCGGCGCTATTATCTGGTTCCGTCCGCGGCCACGGCCGCCGCCGGAGAAAGCCCGGCGCTCGACGTGCTCGCGCAACTGATGGGCGGCGGCAGCAATTCCTATCTTTATCGCAGGCTGGTGGTCGACCGGCCGCTCGCGGTCAACGCCAGCGCCACCTATCAGGGAACCTCGCTCGACGCGACGCAGTTCACGATATCGGTTTCGCCAAGGCCAGGCGTCGAGTTCGCGCAAATCGAGCAGATGATCGACGATCTGATATCGGATATCGGGCAGAACCCGGTTCGCCCCGAAGATCTCGATCGCGTCAAGACCCAGCTTATCGCCGAAGCCATCTATGCCCAGGACAACCAGGCCACGCTGGCCCGCTGGTACGGTGGAGCGTTGACCACCGGGCTGAGCATCGAAGACATCCGGAGCTGGCCGGACCGCATTCGCGCGGTCACCGCCGAGCAGGTCCGCGAGGCCGCGCAAAAATGGCTCGACAAGAAACGTTCAGTGACCGGGTATCTCATCAAGGATGCCAAGCCCAAACACGAGGAGAAGCGGTCGTGATTCATTCGAAGGTTGGCGCGCGGCGCGTTGGGTTCCTTATTGCCGCATGCCTGGCAATGACGCCGATGATGTCGGCTCCCTCGCGCGCCGCAACGAAGATCCAGCATCTGATTTCGCCCGGAGGTATCGAGGCCTGGTTCGTGCAGGACGCCACCGTGCCCCTGGTGGCGATGGAATTTGGCATCAGCGGCGGCGCGGCACAGGATCCGGCCGACAAACCCGGCGTCGGCAATATGGTCGCCGATCTCATCGATGAAGGCTCGGGCGACCTGGATTCCAGGACGTTTCATGAGCGCCTCGATCGCCGCGCCATCGAATTGAGCTTCAGCGTGACGCGGGATTATTTCCGTGGCAGCTTGCGCATGCTCAAGGACAACAAGGACGAAGCCTTCGATCTGCTGCGGATGTCGCTGACGTCGCCGCATTTCGAAAGCACCGATGTCGAACGCATTCGCGCGCAGATCCTCTCCGGCCTGAAGCGCGATACTTCCAGTCCTGGCGCGCTTGCCAGCCGCAAATTCCTGGAGATCGCCTATGGCGACCACCCCTATGGCCAGCCGGCCAGCGGCACCCTGGAAAGCGTTCCAAACATCACGATTGCCGATTTGAGGGAATATGTCCGCCGCGTGCTGGCGAAAGAGAACCTGAAGATTGCCGTGGTCGGCGATATCGACGCCGCCTCGCTCGGCAGGCTGCTCGACCGGACCTTCGGCGGATTGCCGGCCAAGGCCAGCCTTACACCGGTACCCGACATCGAAGCTGCGAGGCCGCCGCAACGCGAATTCATTGCGCTCGACGTGCCGCAAACCGCGGTGATGTTCGGCGGCCCCGGCATCAAGCGCAACGATCCGAATTTCATGGCGGCCTATGTCGTCAACCACATTCTCGGCGGTGGAAGCTTGTCGTCGCGGCTCTACCACGAAGTCCGCGAGAAGCGCGGCCTCGCCTATTCCGTCTACGACTCGCTGCTGTGGATGGATCACTCCGCAATGTTCGTCGGAAATACCGGAACCCGCGCCGATCGCGCCGGCGAAACGATCGATGCCGTCAACAAAGAAGTCCGCCACATGGCCGAGAACGGTCCGACCCAGCAGGAACTGGATGAGGCCAAATCCTATCTCAAGGGCTCGCGGATGCTGTCACTCGATACGTCATCGAAGCTGGCGGCGGCGCTGCTGCAATATCAGCTGGATCATCTTCCGATCGACTATCTCGAGCGGCGCAATGCCATCGTCGACGCTGTGACCCTCGATGACGCCAGGCAGGCGGCCCAAAGACTATGGGGACATGGTCTTCTCACCGTGATCGTCGGCCGCACCCTGCAGACCGCAGCCCAGCCCGCGGCCGAGACCAGGGCGAACTGATCCTTCGCATTCAAACGACGGCCCCCTCCCCCGCTTGCGGGGAGGAGTTGGAGTGGGACCGCCAGTGGCGCCGCGTTTGCGGCTTAGCCCCCTCCTTAGGCCTCCCCCGCAAGCGGGAGCGGGAACGAATTGAGGGCGCGGCAACGCAGACTCCCCACAAAACCGCTATCCTGTCTCCGCCCGATTCCCGCCAGGAATCATGATCGGTTCGGTGACGCCATGCTGCGGATTTCCCGCGACCTCACGGTCGATGAGAACGACATCGAGATATCCTTCGTGCGCGCCTCGGGACCGGGCGGCCAGAACGTCAACAAGCTCTCCACCGCCGCGCAATTGCGCTTCGATACGCGGCGGATAATGCTGCCGGCCGACGCCGGGGCGCGGCTCACCCGGCTCGCAGGCCAGCGCATGACCAAGGACGGCGTGATCGTCATTCACGCGCAGCGCTTCCGCACCCAGGAGCGTAACCGCGCTGACGCCATCGAGCGTCTGGTCGAGCTCTTGCGCGAGGCCATGACCCGCCCCGCCCCCAGACGGCCCACGCGGCCGACGCTGGGATCGAAAAAGCGCCGGCTGGAAGGCAAAAAGCGCCGCAGTGACATCAAGGCGAAGCGCGGCTCGGGCGGCTTCGACGATTGAAGCCATGTGTCCCGGACGTGGCGCCGTTCCACTGGCGCTGCGCCGCGCGGGAACGCGATCTTTCTCCATGAAGAGTGGGGAGAGATGGCACCGCCGCCCTCCCGCCGGACCGCAAAAGCCCCTAAATTGAGGCTTCACTGGCCCCGAGTCGCTTTAGCACCCATGCCCGTCCGACAGCTCCCCGAACAGGTCGTCAACCGCATCGCCGCCGGCGAAGTGGTCGAACGTCCCGCGAGCGTGGTCAAGGAATTGGTCGAGAATGCCATCGACGCCGGTGCCAGCCGGATCGACATCTTCACCGATGGCGGCGGGCGGCGGCGGATCGGCATCACCGACGACGGCAGCGGCATGCCGTCGTCCGACCTTGCGCTGGCCGTCGACCGCCATGCCACCTCCAAGCTCGACGACGAGGACCTGTTGCGGATCCGCACACTGGGGTTTCGCGGCGAGGCGTTGCCCTCGATCGGCGCGGTAGCAAAACTCGGCATCATCACGCGTCACGCCGGCGAGCCGCATGCCTGGTCATTGTCGGTCGAAGGCGGGGTGAAATCGGCCATCATGCCGGCCGCGCTTTCAAAGGGCACCCGCGTCGAAGTCAGCGACCTCTTCTATGCGACGCCGGCGCGGCTGAAATTTCTCAAG
>JBKQRS010000502.1:0-8110 GCA_052143915.1 Bradyrhizobium sp. | reverse complement strand
GCCCGACTGGTCATCGCGCAGACGGAACAGGCGCGCCAGCCCAAGCGCCAATGCATAGGCGATCATGATCAGCACGGGGACCAGGGTGACTTGGAGCGCGCTGAACTCGTGAAGTTTGGAGAACACGATGTAGCCGGCGCCCGACATCACGACGGCGAAGAACAGCAGCCCGCTCAATAGTCCGGGCGGCACATCGCGAAGACTATTGGTAGAGGCCATTACCTTGCACCCTGCAGTCGCCGAGCGCCATCGAACACCCCCTTGTTGTCCGTGATCCACTCCCTCCAGAATTCGATGTGACGGACCGTATCGATTGTCACCTGCGTTTGTTGGACGTATTCGATCTTAACGTGCGCATCGTGCAAGTCCGTCCTGAATTTCAGGTAGGCGGGCGATCGCTTCAACCGCTGATAGGACAGGTCGCCGGCGCTCGGATATTGGCTGTAAAGCGAGGTAAACTCCAGCATATCAGAAATCACGATGAGTTTCTTTTCGACTTTTTGCGCTGCCGCGGAGGAAAACTGGTCGATCGCGATGTCTTGGATCGCGCCCATGATCGGCGAACTTTTCGATTTCGCGGACGCCAGGCTGCTTTTGATGGCATCCTTTGCAGGCTGCCGGAAGCTCTCGAGCCAGCGCATCCGTGCCAGACGCGGGTTATCGGTCCACTCGCTCAGGCCTGTTCCATCGCCCGGATTGCATTTCGAAAACAGCGACCGGCTTCGGCTGCCCGCGATGTCGAGCACCCGTATGTCGAGTTTGTGATAGTCGGGAAGGCCGGAAATCTGGTCCTCGAGCAAACCCAGAACCTGGCGTTGGGCCGGTTCCGGCAGGTCATCGGAAGTATCGACCAGGACCACCGTAATGCCGCGAGGCCCGTCGATCGGGCACAACGAGGCTGCATCAAGTTTCGGCTTCGGGGTCACGGAAAAGTAGAACAAGGCCAGGATGCCCAATGCCGCCAGCGCAAGGAATATCAACGCAATGCCGCCGATCGCCGCGCCGGTGCCGCGCGCGCTGTTACGCTGTCTTGACTGCCGACGGGCCACGCTTGCTCTCCGGGATCAGGTCGTCAATTTCGCGATACGAGCGCACAGCCTCATCGAAAGCCTCGTGAATGGCCTTGATCTGGCGATTCAAGATGTCCTGTGTCTGAAGAATTGACTGGCGAAGCTGATCTCGTGCCGTTTCATCCTTGTCGGTTCCGACATAGACGATTCGATCCATGCTGTAAGGCTTTGCGAAGTAGGCCGGAGCCGGCGTGGTTCGTGCCTTGCGATTGGCTTCGCGATAGATCGAAAGCAGGGCGCGACAGGATCTCTCGATGTGATTTTGGTGTTCGGCGAACCGCTGCGCCAGGCGTCCCCGCGCCTGAATGATGGAATCGAATTCGCCGCGCCTGACGGACAGATCGCGCGCTGCGCCGTTCATGGCTTCGCTCGCGGCGTCCCTGATTTCGCGCAGCCGCTCGATCAATTCAGCCTTGCCTTCGGTGTATTGCGCGCGGGCCTCATTGCATCGCTGTTCCAGCGAGGCATAGCCGAAGTACGGATCGGTGAAGAGCAATCCGTCGGTCATGGCAACCAGCGAAAAGATGAAGCCAATACCGAAAAACACCCAGGAGATGATGTCGTTCAGAATGAGCGGTGTCTTGAGCAGCTGCGTCATGACTTCCTGTCCGACATCACCATTGACGGTAGGAGGTATTTCGCGAAGATGCGCGAGCGTGAGGTTCAGAGCTATCGCGAGGGCGAGATAACCGATGGCGGACAACAAGCCGATCAATTTGAAAAAGAAGTTCCGGCGGTTGATGAGGCGAATCGGCACCAGGCCGCAGAGAAAGCTGGCGATGATATTCAGCGCTGCGAAACTCACCGCTTGAACGGCGCCGCCCAATAGCCCCTGCGGATTTGATTTGGCCAGAAAATTGCCGTTGATGATCACTTCGATGACGAAGAGGATCGCCAATATTCCCACCTTCAGCAAGGTCTTGCCTTGCGATGACAGGCGGGCAGGCCGCGCAAGTCGGTGGCGCCGGCGAAAATCGTCGCGTTCCTGTTCTGAATCGTAAAGCCGCCGCCGCAGACTGAACAGTTCGTCGCGGCCGAGGGCGGCTTCGGCACGGAATTCGCCAACCGACTCCGGCGCCGCCTGCTGGATGATCGCGAAACGCTCTTCGAAGTTGAGCGCCGTCAGACGCTCATCGTAGGTGTGCAGGTGTTCAAGATAGATTGAATGGGCATCCTGCTTGTGGGTCTCGATGAGTTCAACGACCCGATGCTCGATGTCGTCGTACGTCTCCGCGTCGGCCGATGGCCGGTTCTCGGCCCCCCGGTCGCTGCCATTACTCGCGAGACTCAGATTGTCGGCGACCCGATCGACGTTCAAATCGAGAAATATCTCGGTGCTGGGCCGATACGAATGCTGGGGCTGGCCCAGCAAGCTCAATAGCCGTGCAATGGCAGACTGTTTACCTTGAGCCGCGTTCATCCAACTTCCCAGTCTTGTACGCTTGGAGCGCGGATTTGCGGCACCCGGCTGCCTGCGCCTCGCTGCGGAACCAGCGGCGAGACCCTTTTTGTTGTAGAATCAGGCGATCCGAAGCGACCTCCCGGCTCATGATAAATGCATCTGCGCAGCATTTCGATAGCTAAACATTACAATCACGCGAGAAACAAAGGCGGCAAGGAGGGATTCTTGCAAAGCTGGCGGCAAGGTCGATTTTCACGATGAGGGTGATTCGAATGGCCTGATGCTGTGCGCCGCACATTTTCATTGCCGGCCGCAGTTTATTGGGCGGGCTGCCGATTTGTCGCGCAGGGCAATGATGAATGCGACGACGTCCGTTGTCTGCTCACTCGTCGGTTCCCCATTCGCCATGATACACTGATCCCGTCAAACTGGCCCGCATCATCCGCAAGGTGCTATTACTGGAGATAGATCAATCCGTTCTAATCGGCGCCAAGGCGAGTGCAGGAATCTGGGAGCAGATCGATGGCACCAGTCAACCGGCAGACCCTGACAAGAGGCGGGCTGTTTCAATTCGGGTTCAAGACTTCCATCATTGCGTTGTTCGTCGCGATCGTCCTCGTGATAGGTTTCACGCTCGTCTATCTCAGCTTTTCGCGGATCACGTCGATCACGGATTCGGCCGCCAGCAAGTTTATCGGCAAGGTGGCCGAATTGTCGGCTGATCGGATCGGCTCGCAATTGAAGCTGGTTCGGGACAACTTGACGATACTGAACGCGCTGCCGTCGGTTCAGTCCGAGGAGATCGAGAACGATCCGCAGCTGATTGCGCTGCTTGCGGCGATACTGAAGAGCAATGGTCTGCTCTTCAACCTCTATGTAGGCTACGACGATGGCTCCTTCATCGAGATGGATGCTATCGACGGCGCGGGACGGGAAGCGCGCGCGAGGCTGGAGGCACCCGACCAGGCGTCATTCCGCCTGGTCGTGATCTCGAGGTCCGACCCGGCCCGGATCACGTCGAAAAGGCTTTTTCTGTCTGACCGGCTGGAGACGGTCAGGGAGTTGCCGTGGCCTCTCGACTACGATCCGCGCGAGCGTCCCTGGTACAAGGATGCCAGCCGTCGTGACGGCACCTGGCTGACCGGCCCTTACGTGTTCTACGCGACGGGAAAGCAGGGCTACACCGTCCAGTCGGCGATAGGGCGGGGCAGAGGCGGGGTGATTGCGGGCGATCTGCTGCTGGACGTGACGCAAGAGCTCCTGAAACGTGAGCAACTCACACCCTCCGCCGTTGCCTTCCTGTTTGACGACGACGACCGCATTCTGGCGCATCCAAAAATGACGGAAATGATGGGGCGAGAGGTTACGGGCAGCATGCCCCACCTTCGCGAGACGGATATGGCCGGCGTGCTCAAGGCCATTCGCGCCTGGCGCGCCGACGGAGTTTCCGAGCAGTTCTTTCAGGACACCGCGGGACGTGTGTATGCCGCGGCGTTCCAGTCGATCCCCAATTCGGGCCCGGCCAATCTCCGCATCGCGGTCGTGGCCCCGGTCGACGAGTTCTTTGGCAGAATCCTGTCCGAGCGCGGCCGGCTGTTTGCCGTTACGCTCGGATTTGTCGCAGCCATGGTGCCGATTGTCTTTTTCATTGGCTCGCTGCTGTCCAAATCGCTCCGGGCGCTGGCTGAGGAAACCGATCGAATTCAAAGGTTCGAACCTTCGACCGCGCCGCCGGTGCATTCGATGATTCGCGAGATCGATGACCTCGGCCACTCTCTTTCCACCATGCGCACTGTGACGGAGACCTTTTCGCGGTTCGTGCCGCGGCGGCTGGTAGAGCGGCTGATCGAGACGGGGACACCGCTTCAGCTGGGAGGAACACGAAGAGAAGTCACGTTGATGTTCTCCGACATCGTCAACTTTACGGAGATCACCGAGAAAGCCGATCCCGCGCTGGTCATGAAATATACCTCGCGCTATTTCGCCGCCATGTCACGCGAGATCATGAGTCATTCCGGCACCGTCGACAAATTTATCGGCGATGCCATCATGGCGATCTGGAATGCGCCGGCTGACGACCCCAACCATGCTGCCAATGCGTGCGCCGCCGCGCTCGCATTTCAGCGAGCCAACGCCGGTCTCAATGCCGAGTTCGAGAAGGAAGGATGGCGGACCTACCAAACGCGGATCGGTCTCCATACCGGGGAGGCCGTGGTCGGCAACATCGGGTCTGAGGACCGCATGAACTATACTGTGCTCGGCGCCACCGTGAATCTCGCCGCGCGCCTCGAAGGGCTCAACAGGAATTATGGAACGTCGATACTCGTCAGCGAGGCGCTGCGGCAGCGCACGGCGTCCCGATTTTTGTATCGCAGCGTCGATCGAATCAGCCCGAAAGGTTTTGCCGAGGCGTTCGAGATCTATGAATTGCGAGGCGAACGCGGAGAAGGCGACATGGCGGACGACGAACTGTGCCGGCAATGGGAGGCGGTCTACCCGGCGCTTCACAACGGGCCGCTCGCGGTCGCCGAGAGCGAACTGAGCGCTTTTCTAAGGAATTACCCGGAAGATCAAATCGGTCTTTACCACCAGGCGGTTACGCGCAATTTGCTCGGCAAGTAGGGAGATATGCGTTTCAAACAGTCCAAAGCGTGGAGCGGCCCGCGTTGAGGAAGGCGTGATCTGTCGGAACGGCTCGATCGGCAGATTTGGGCGCGGCCGAGATCCTCTCGACCTTTGAGTTGTAAAATGTCCATATTTCAACCATGATGGCGGGTCTTACGTTCGAAGCTGGCTCTCGGGTGAGGCCTCGGAGGCAGTTGGCTGCTTGCCGTGCTTTCAGGGGAGATGCGACATGTCCACAGCTGCCGTTCAATTCGGGTTACTCGCGATGTACGCGGAGGATATGTACGCCGCCGCGCCCGGTACATTGAATCCCCCGGCGGATGCCCGGATTGCCGCGGCCGGCTGGAAAGTCGTTGGCTATCTGACGGCCCAAGACGCGCTTGTCCCGACCAAGGGAGCATCGAACCGGAAGCTGGGCGTCGATCACGGCAAGCGCGTGTTCTACGGGTTCGTGGCCCAAAACCTGGCGACGCCAAGCTCCTACGTCGCCGCGATCCGAGGTACGGAGGGAATGATCGAATGGGTCATCGACGCCGAGTTCGTCCCGATCCCGCACCCGCGCTATCCCGGGGCTCGCGTCGAACAGGGTTTTTGGAGCATCTATCAAACCATGAGCCTTGCCGATCCTGCGACGGGCGTCACCACTTTTCAGAACGCGGCGGAAGGGGTGGACAATCTCGTCGGGAGCGGCACGATCGTTGTCACGGGCCATAGTCTTGGCAGCGCGCTGGCGACGTTCTTTGTGGAAGACGTCGCTGAAAGGCTGGCTCAGGGCGCAACGGCGTGCCTGTTTGCGTCGCCCCGAACCGGAGATGCGGTGTGGGCCGGCATTTTTGACAAGAATGTACGCCAATACGATCTCTTCAACTACGTTCTCGATCTCGTCCCGCACGTTCCAGCCGGCATAGGGTACTCTACGCTTTCGAAGGCGACGATCATCCAACCCTTGACGGCGCAGGCGGGCATCAGGCTGGACCTGCTCTGCGACCACCATGTTATCTGCTATTGTGCCATGATCGATTTCGGCGAGACGAGCACGGTGCCATCGACGGCACAGGATGCCGCCTGCAGGGCTTGCATCCTTGGGCCCGCATCAACCGTTCCGGAAACGGCAAAGGCGCTGGCGGCCCTCATCAACGCGTTCGGAATCGGGACCGAGAAGGCCATCATCCTGTTGAAGGCGCTTCATCTGGCGAATGCGGTTTGACTGATTTGCCCGACAGGCTGGCTTCGCGATTTTCGTGTCTAGGGCCTGAACGAAAAATATTTCGCTTCGCGATTTGCTAGACGCAGCTTTATTGATTCTGCCATCCCGTCCCACTAGAGGGGCGTACGCGTCGTCACGAACGTTGGTGCGGGATGCGATGGACGTTTTGGCGACGCAAGACGAGCGACGCTTGAAGCGGACGGCAAAGTCATGTGGTCCTGATGCCCCGACGCTGGCATCAAGTCCCTGAGAAGCAAGCTTCTCAGGGATGACGGTGGCAAACAAGCCCGGTCACCGGGGAGAGCGCGAAATAAGCCGTAAAACCATTGCGCGGGGAATGCCGGGTGTATCCGGTGTGACCGTGGTGACTAACGCGCGTGTTTACTACCCACCACGCGCGGCTACGGGCGCACCAGGCGCCCAGCATTCCCTGCGCCCTCTATCGGCGCGACGGATTCATGCACAACCCGGGCGCGGATCGCGCCGCGGGAGCGGGGATGCTTGGCCATCTTGTTGCTGCCTTTTTTCAGAGGCCTCTGGTAAACGTCAGCGGACCAGAATCCCCCAGGGAACCCCATGCTCACCTTGCATCATCTCAATGACTCCCGTTCGCAGCGGATCTTGTGGCTGCTGGAGGAGCTGGGCATGCCTTACGAGATGAAGCGCTATCAGCGCGACGCCACCACGCGGCTGGCGCCGCCGGAGCTTGCCGCGGTGCATCCGCTCGGCAAGGCGCCGGTGATTATCGACGGCGGTGTCAGAATCGCCGAATCCGGCGCGATCGTCGATTACGTCATCCGCACCTACGGCCAAGGAAACGGCAAGCCCGCGATGATGCCGCCAATGGGTACGCCCGAATACGAGGCCTACAATGAATGGCTGCATTATTCCGAGGGCTCGGCCATGCTGCCGCTGATGCTGAACTTCTATGTCTCCAGATTGAAGGAGGCCGGCGCGCCGTTACACCCGCGGATCGACAGCGAGATCGCCAACCATCTCGGTTACGTCGATGGCGCGCTGAAGGGCAGGGAGTTCTTTGTCGGCAACGTGCTGAGCGGCGCCGATATCCAGATGAGCTTCGTCGGCGAAATGGCCAAGGTGTTCGACAAGCTCGGACCGTATCCCAGCCTCGCCGCCTGGCTCACGCGCATGCATGCGCGCCCGGCGTTCCAGCGTTCGATCGAGAAGGGCGGGGCCTACCGCTTTGCGAAATAGGCCTCGGATGTTTAGGCAGAAAAAGATGAAGTGCTTGACCCGGCTGGGTTTGCTGCCGCTACTGATGGTCGCGGCGTGCACACAGCCAAGTTTTTTGAATTCAGGCGTCACGAATGCGCCCGGCGATCTTTCAACCGATCGCACCCATCAATCGATTGGCAACATCTCGCCTGACAGGTTCCAGCCGCCCCCCGATCCCGTTTTCGTCGATGAATCGGTAGCGCCTTCTTCCATTTTGCCGAGCAAGATCGGCGAGTGCGCCGACACGACGATCACCTCGATTACGGACCGGTTCGGCGCGGATCTGACGCCATCCAAAAAGGGATCCGACAAAGGGACCTTTGTCAGGTTCAGCAACTCGGGTGTCCAGGTTTCCCTCGTGAAAGAGCGCTCGATCGTTCGGTCCCAGATCTTCGACAAGGTCAACATGTGTCTTGTCGAAATACCGACGGGCTGCCCGGCCGGTGATATTCGCGGGCGCGTCTACAAGACGACCAATCTCAGGACGCATGAGACCTGGAGCCTGCCCAATGACGTCAAGGGCTGCAACGGCGCCTAGTGCCGCCGATTTGAAGTTCCTGCGTCACGCGC
>JBKQRS010000501.1:0-3196 GCA_052143915.1 Bradyrhizobium sp. | reverse complement strand
ATGCGCAGCGCATTGCGCCCTACGGCGCTGCCCGATATTCTGCACTTGAAAAGCCCTTTTCGATCAGGGGCATTTTGATGTGCGCCGCATCCACGAGAATGACGCCCCAACTAAGGCCGCCCGTCCTTTGTCGGAAAGAGACCCGCAATGCTGTTTCCGCCGACCGTCGCCATCGGAGCGCTCATCGGCGCGTCCGCGCTGCCGCTTGCCAACTATCTCGCGAACCATACTGGGCGGCCCAGGCGTGGCACGTTGGTTTATCCGCTGGCGGTTGTCCTCATAGCCGGAACGGCCGTGCCGATCTTGGTTGTCCGATGGCTGACGCGAAGCGGGTGGATGAAGAGCGATCTTCCCGTCGATGGCGGCGATGCAGCCCTATTGGGCGTTACGCTTGTCGTGGGCCTTGGTCTGATTGCGCTCGCTTTGCGCGGGCCGCGGATGTCCGAACTTCCCCGAATTCTTCGGCTGTTCGTGGCACTATTTGCCGTCAGCCTTGCCGAAGTTCTCGTCTTCCTGTCAATTCTGTTTAACGCGATGGAGCTGGTCGCTGGGTCAATGCTTCGCCCGCCGTGGGCGTCGGTCGTGGCGGCGATCGGTTCGAGTGTGCTGTTCGGTCTGTATCATTTCACTCATTCTCCGCCGTGGAACAGTTGGGCACGGGCCGCCCCGTTGATCGTTGTCTGGCTTTTCGTATCCTTTGCCTACGTGTTGACGCGCGATGCGTGGGCCGCGGCGATCGTCGACACCAGCTTCGCTACCATCGGCTTTGTCCGATACCGGGTAACAACGCTTGACGATATGAGGATCGTGACCGCTGTTGCCCTTGATGCCCTTAGCATTATCGTCGTCGTAATCGCTCTCGGGTGGGCATGAGGAGCGGTGCTCGGTATGTCGGGCATGGCTCAGTCATGATGATAGGTGAAGGTCTCCTCGATCATTTTTGCGGTGCGGATGTCAGGTGCTGGCACTTTTGAGACATGCCGAATGATCCTGAGCGGAGAAGACCGGAAGTGACCGGCCTGCGGTCTAAGTGACGCGATTGACCCACTGCCGAAGTGGACGACCTCCAAATGGCCGACCAATTGCGCATTAGGCGGCGACGAACATCCGACTGGTACTTGTACCTACGCAGACATCCGGAGTATCCGGAGCCATTGGCTTCATCATACTGTCGTGGATGGACCACCCTGTGATCTTCAAATGTCCTAATACCGGAATGAACGTGCAGCATTGGCTGCCCGCTTTGCCTGAGAATGAACAGGCGGGCGTTCACAGGTCTGTAGTCTGTGCGGCCTGCTCCAAATTGCATTTCATCAACAGTTCGACAGGCAAGCTACTGGGCGAGAAGTAAGGCAGCCTCGGTGGGTGGCCTTTCGTTCCGAACCAAGCGTGCAATGTCGCCTCTCGGCACGTTAGGGACATGCCGACGCACGCTGCGAACGTCTGCTAATCGGGCAACACCGGAAGTGATTGGCTGACCATCAAAGCGGCGCTGCTGACCCGAAGGCGACAGCGGGATGAAGCCATCACCACGAACGATTGCTACGGGAGTGTCAGCTTGCCACCCGGCAGCATCGAATGGTCGAGGGGAGGTAGCGTCATCGGCGATCGATATGATCAGGCGCTCACGCTCAGACGCATCTTTGTTTTTCAAGAGCGCAGCCATCGGCGGCGGCGTAGCGAGTGATGATGATCGCGCCTGTTAACCATGAAACAGGTCTGCGGATGCAAAATGGTAAAATTTAAGATAAATTAAAATCAATTAGAGAGCTCACCGACGCACAGCGACGCGTGAGCAAGCGAGAATAGCTTTTTCTCTTCGTGTTGCCGTCGGCGGGCGGCTGTGAATTTTCATTTCACCGGCGCACGGAGACTCACACATGAAGCGGCCTTGGTTGGCTGCCATCGTTGCGATGGCGGCGAGCGGACCTGCATGGGCTCAATCATCGACGGCGTCGGGGACGGGCGTCGGCACTGCCAGATCGACATCGAGCTCGCAAGCCATCTCGGGGCAAGGCGGCACGGGGGTCGGCGTCGCGGCAATCACCACCAACAGCACCGTGCCGGCCGATCAGACAGTCAAGAACGTGCCGGGCGTTGTCGCACCGGGCTTGGCCGCGGCCGGGCTCGAAACGTGCCTCGGGTCGGTTTCCGGCGGCGGCGCGTTTGTCGGGACCGGATTTAGCTTCGGCACCACGGTCCCAGATCCAGGCTGCGCGGCGCGGCTCGATGCGCGGACACTGTGGAGCATGGGGCTGAAGAAGGCCGCGGTGGCGCGGCTTTGCCTCAACGGCGACATCTACCGCGCGATGCCGGAGGTCTGCGACCAGTACCTGCCGCCGCCAGCGCCGAGCTATTCCGGCCTGCCGCTGGTCCCCACCCGCTACGCGCAGGCGCAAGCCTCCGAGGAGCAGCCCCACACTATCCGCGACATTTGGCTGGTCGAAGGGGCGATCGGCAAGAACCGTCTTTGCAACGAATACGATGTGACCCGGCAGCGCTGCCGTGTCTGGGCTCACACCGTGCACCAGTCGGCACCGAAGAAGAAGTCGATGCCGAGTGGTGAAACCCCTCACACGGCAGCATCGCCCGCCCCGACAACCGTCGTGGCGGCAACCGAAAAGAAGGAGAAGTCACAATGAAAAAGCTGTTGATGACTGTTTCGTTCATCGCTCTGGTGGGAAGCATTTTACCGGCTGATGCCGCCTCCACGCTCGCCATCGGCGGCGGTGCCAATCTCGGTAATGTGACTACGCTCACCGGCGCTGGAGCGTTGGGCAACGCCGCGGCTGCTTCGGCGGCCAATGGTCTCAATACGTCGGTGGGTAGCGGCGTTGCGGTCGCTACGCCTGCGGGGAGCCTCAGTGCTGGCATCGGCACGTCCATCGGTCAGTCTACCGGGCAATCCGGTGCAGTGGCCGGTCCGGGTGGCGCGGCCCTGAGCGGCGCCTTCTCCAACAATGGCGGTATCGGTGTCGGCGGCGGCTTCACCAACGTGCTGCCCTAACGTAGACGACAGCAGCATGGTGGCGACCTTCGCCACCATGCTCTGTTGATGGGCAAGACATTGGCAGCTTGGAGGAAGCGAGCAATCATCCAAGGGAGACCTCCAGCTCACCTCGCACTTCCGCTGTTGTTGAGGGTTTCGGATGCCGGCCAGCGACAGCGGCGCGACATACACCAGTGGCCGGCGTCC
>JBKQRS010000500.1:0-2731 GCA_052143915.1 Bradyrhizobium sp. | reverse complement strand
CGTCCAAGCATCGGGACATCCCCGATCCATCTTGGCGAATGGAATCAGGTAGCGGGCGCGGCCGCTGAACTTGGTGTGCCGGATCAATACATTGTCTTCGCCGAGCGGAATTGACTGCCCGCGCGCTGTCGTCAATGCACGTGGCGCAGTCGCCGTTTCCAGCGCTCGCCGAGCTTTAGCTCCGTGCGAAATACGTAGCGAGCCATTACGGTCCGACGCCGTTTTTGGGACGCGCCATCCCCCAATTTGGACGGGTTCGCCGGCCGCGCGTCGGGGATGGACCATAATTCGACGTCAGTGGGCGTGGGGGCGGTCTGCGGATTCTTATGAGTCTCCGCTCGACGAGCGCGACGCTGCGGGCTCTTGCCTGCTGTCGACGCCTCTGCGCTTCGTTCGGCCTCTGTCGACGTCTTGGCCTGCGAGGGGAGGAACGCGGTCAGGGCGTCATTTGAGCGCGCTTGTGGCGGCAAATGACGCGCCGCGTCCAGACTGGTCATCGAGCGTGCGTCGGCTTGGCTGCGCGGCGAATTTGGTCTTCGAGAGTCGGCGGCATCGGTCTCGACCTCATGGTCCCGTTTCGCAGACCTACCTTCCAAATCGGCGCCGTTTGCGCGCCGCTGCGATGGCTTGATCTCAGAGGTCGTGACCAGCCACGAGCTGCTTTCGACGAGACTGGGAAGAATACGTCCTGCATGCCCTGCAGGGGCCGCCTCGAAAACACGTTCGCCTGTCGGATCGGTGATCCGTGCGGCAGTCTTGTCTGCTCCGCAAGCGTCGCCAAGCCCAACGTCAGTGAATTCCTCTCCCAAAATAGGCTTTGCGTGTTCGGCCGACGGCCGACCGCGACGCCGTCTCATTTCAACGGTGAACGAGCGCGATTTATGCGTCAACGAACCCTCGGAATGCTCCACAATCCGCCGCGACTCAGTGCGATACGGACGCGCAATAAATGGACGCAGCGGACGAAAACGCAAGACGCGGAGGTTCGATTCTACAAGCCTTTTTCGAAAGTTGTGGACAATGAGCCCGCTGGAGGTTCTCAATTCAGACCGTATCCGCCCCTGGTTGCTCTTCCTACGATCCAGTTCGAATTTCGCGACGCCGATCGGCGGCGGCGTTATGCTGCGCGGGCGTGCGCGCGAGGCCCCTATGCTATGGCCAGAGTAGATGATCGTGAGAAGGACGCGGCGATCGCCCAAATACGAGCTCGACTTCGGTCCATCGAGACCGAGCGGTCGGAGCTCCAACACAAGCTCGACGCGCTGGAGCGCGCGCCATCACTCTTTGTTTCAGCCGAGAATTCGCCGTCTTTCCCCCGTCAGACACATAACCGCGACCTCGTCCACAGCCGAAAAGGTCGCGCTCTTCCGCCGCCTTTTCGCCGGGCGCGTGGACGTATTCCCAATCCGGTGGGAGAATCGAAAAACGGGAAAGGGAGGCTATGCCCCAGCCTGCGCAAACGAATGGGTGAGAGGCTTGTGCGGCAAGCCGCAGGTCAAATGCGGGGAGTGTCCACACCAGGCGTTCATTCCTGTGTCGGACGAGATGATCGAGCGGCATCTTCGCGGCGGCGACAGTCCAGCAACCGGCCGCGATTTCGTGGCCGGCGTCTATCCTCTGCTGCCGGATGAAACCTGCTGGTTCCTCGCCGCCGATTTCGACAAGGAGAATTGGGCCGCCGACGCGCTGGCGGTGATCGACACTTGCCAAGCGAAAGGGATTTCCGCAGCGCTCGAGCGGTCCCGGTCGGGCAATGGCGGTCATGTCTGGATTCTCTTCTCGGAGCCAATACTGGCGCGCGTAGCCCGCCAGCTCGGTGCGGCGATCATCACGGAGACGATGGAACGCCGTCCGAAAATTGGCTTCGCCTCATATGATCGCTTCTTCCCCAGCCAGGACACGATGCCGATCGGCGGCTTCGGCAATCTGATCGCCCTACCGCTCCAGCGGAGCGCGCGGCAGAAAGGCAACAGCGTCTTCGTTGACAGGGACCTTCGTCCTTACGAGGATCAGTGGGCCTTCCTTTCCTCCCTCCCACGCCTCTCCGCCGATGCAGCGGCGCAAATCGCTGCCGAAGCCGAAACTCGCGGCCGGGTTCTGGGCGTCCGGATGCCGGTCGACGACGAGGACGCCGAAGAACCATGGCGCATGATGCCGTCGCGACGGCGCGAGCCGGGACCGATCGGCGCTCCGCTCCCCGACAGAGTCCGTATTGTCATTGCCGACCAGACCTACGTTGATCGGACAGAGCTGCCATCAACGATCACGGCGAGGCTGATCCGCCTTGCGGCCTTCCAGAACCCGGAATTCTACCGGGCCCAGGCCATGCGGTTTCCAACGTTCGGTAAACCGCGCATCATTTCCTGCGCCGAGCTTCACGCTCGCCATATCGGATTGCCGCGGGGTTGCCTGGACGAGGTCATCGAGCTGCTGCGCGCCTGTGGCGTCGGCGCTGAAAATGAGGACTTGCGGGTCTTGGGCAACCCGCTGCCCTCGGTGGCGCGGTTTCGAGGAGCTCTCCGCGTCCCGCAGATCAGGGCCTTTGAGGCGTTGGCGCCGCATGATTTTGGCGTCTTGGCCGCCACGACCGCCTTTGGCAAGACGGTGGTAGCGGCCGCCTTGATCGCCCGCCGGGCACGCAATACGCTCATCCTTGTCCATCGGCGCGAGCTGCTCGCCCAATGGGTCGAGGGCCTGCGAACGTTTCTCGAGATCGAACCCAAGGATGTCG
>JBKQRS010000499.1:0-7842 GCA_052143915.1 Bradyrhizobium sp. | reverse complement strand
GGCGCGGGCTCAGGTCCGCGCCCCTAAGCTGTTACCGCCTCAGCCGTTTTCTGGCCGAACGGCGCCAGCGCATGGCATGCCCCCCAAGCACGGCCGCGCCCACGGGCTTTGGGGGCTGCAGATGGGGCGACCGTGCAGGCCGCGTGATCGCTGGAAAACACGACCCAATGAAACAAGTAGGCTCTGCCAGGGCTGTTGCCACCTCAAAGGGACGAATCCGGGCCGCGCGGCATGAAGCGTCAGCCCGGATAGCTAGGCACAAAGCCGATCGGCGGCAGCGCACAGGCGAGTCCGGCGCCGCGGACCTGGTGAGCGCTGGACCGAAGCCCGCACGCGTTTGGAAAGAGCGACCACGATTGCGAACCAGTTCAAATCTGCTCGGCGTAGAGCCTGCTAAATCTGATGGTGCTGGGGATTTAAGGGCCATTAACAGGCGCCGCCGGGACACGACATTTCGAGCCCGACGGCGCAAATTTTTTGACGGTTAGTTACCGCCTTAGCCGGCGGGCATGGCTCGCCAGCCGCTGGCGGTTACGCTTCCGATGCGATCGGTGCCGGCGCTTCACCGCAGTGTCGGCCTCGTCTGCACGCCGTCCAATCTCACCGGCTGTTTGCCATCCCCGAGCACGCCACGCTCAAGGGCGGCGCACCCGGTCGCGACCAGCCTCGTGCTTTCGCGTGCACGCAGGCCGGGCTGGCCAACTCATTTGAGGGCTTTCGTTCGAGAGCCTGATCTCAGCGAGCACCACGCAGCACCTTTTACCAAAAAGCCGATTCCGAAATCTTTAATAAATTCGGACCAATCTCCGGAGCGGAAGGTGTACCATGCGTAATAATGACTTCGTGTCCACCGGATTCCTCGCGGTGACTGTGGCCGGCCTCGTGCTTCTTTGCTCGAGCTTGCTCGCTTTCGCATTTAGCTAATCTAGGCCGCCGCCCGCGCCTGTCATCGTCCGGATGATACCCGGCGGCTGATCAAACTCGTTCAGCGATCAGACGTCGATAATGCTCGATGTTTGCGTTGTGGACAAAGCGCTCCATCGTACATGCTCTAGTCTTCGTCCGGCTCACGCACGACCGGCGGTTCGTCGGCGCGGTCCACTTCCTCTTCCTCTTCGTCTTCGTCTTCGTCTTCGTCCTCGTCCGCTTCGTCTTCATCAGGATCTCGGGGCGGCATTGTGTTGCCCATGATCACGAAGGGACTCCAGTCTTTCAACCTGGTGGAAAATTGCTCGGGGATGTGTGGGGTCATGTTGTTGCTCCTCGGGCGTGGACCCTAGGGGAGGCCGCCAACAGAGGCGGCCTTATCGGATGCGTAGTTCTGCGACCGCCAGAGCCGAAAGCTGCGCCGCATCATGGACACCAGCTTGCGCGATCTTGATGATCTGCTTCGCGATCATTTCCGTTAAAGCGTCGTCGCGATCCTTGACGCAGAGGGTACGCAACGCTTGCTCGTATGCCTCTGTGATGCGGCTAATCTCTTCCGGCTCCAAGGTAGAATTCTTTAATAGGCGATAGATAGCCATTTCTAATTGAACTTATCTTGGTGCCTGTCCGAGGCCGGCCACTTCGTCATATGAGAAGCTGTCTCGGCTCGGCGGGCTTTGCGAACCAGGAGGTCGCGCTCAACGCCCGGCGGGGTACCTTGAGCCTGCTTGCGTAACTGCGTTGCTTCCTTGGCAAGGCTTTCTTCAAGGGAGGTAGTTTGTGCGAAACGGCGACGCTCTGGCATACGCTGCTCCATCCATCTGAGGATTGGCGGGAGCGCGACCGGCGTTCTCATCACCGATAACTGCCACGAGACCGGGCGGTGATGACAAAGTGTGCGCCCTGATCCTGACAAGCGCCAGAACTTTCAATATCAACTTTCTGCCGGAATCAAATTAGGCGCATTGGGCTAGTGTCATTCCGGCTTTCTCTCGGGACGTTCAACAAGTTCGTATGTGGGAACGTGGGGGCTTTCTCGCCACGATTCTAGAGCAGCTCCGCAGACCGTGCAGACCGCGTCACCCGTATGCGGTACCAAAAACTTCTCTTCAGTGCGTCTGTACTCGGCGCCGCAATTGCATTGCACAATTGTCGCCATCCCGCGAATATGCGCTTCGGACCGTCGATTTTCCAGCCCGGAACTCTGCCACAATCGAACTGACCCACTACTCCCACGGCAGCGGTTCCAGACGAAGAATCACCTTCGCAAACCCGTCCCCAGAGAACTCAGTCTGAGCAAATTGTCTTCCCGGTTACCCCGGTTGCTATTCGCGCCGCGCCATTGCCAAGCGTTTCCCAGGCTATAGCCAGCGAAGGTTTTGCATTCTTATTCACAAAAGTCCGGCTCCCGCTTCATCGGTTCCCGAACCCCCGTGACATCAAGGATTCTCCTAGATCGTGGCAGTGATTGTCGCTTTTTGGCCCTCAATAGCAGGGTACTGGTCAACCAGAATAATGAGGAGGCATCACCCAATGCCGACGAAAGACGGTTTGACTAACGACCATCCTTTGCCTCTCTTTCTCGCCGAACATGCCGAAGAACCCGAGCAGTGGGATGTCGGGAAAGCTTGGGACAGAGCGGTTATCTCGTCGCGAATCCTCAAGACGAGTATTTTGATTGTAACGGCGACAGCGATCGGTGTCGCGGTTATATCGGTGGGAAATCCAGTCGTGCTCCTTGCGAACGTCACGGCTTCGCTGTTCGACACATCGGCGTTTCAGCCTGGCACCGGTCAATCGACGCCAACAATTCAATCAACCGCCGGCACTCAGGATTTGCTGCCGACCGCAAGGGACGAGCCGCCAATTAACCCCGGCGCTAACCCCGAGTCAGCGCCGCCATCAGACGGCAAGACCGCCGCAACGGACGCGCCAACACGCAACGAAATTGCTGCCGCTTTTGAACCTGCCGATCAGAGTCAGGCCGAAGCGGGTCAACCGTCAGCCGATGACTTGTTCAAGCAATTCCAAGCGTGGGCGGCAGAGCAAGATCAACGGGCACAGGTCAGATCCGTACAACCCGCTCAAGATGCCCCAGCACAGGTTGTGCAAGATGCCCGACGACAGGTCCGGCCCATGGAAGTGCACCGACAGGTCCGTCACGTGCAGAATGCGCGGGCAGAGGTCCGGCCGGTGCAAAATCCCCGAAAAAAGGCCCGGCGGGAGCAAAATGCACGAGTACAGGTCCCGCCCGCACAAGACGCCCGAGCACAGGGGCAGTCTGTGCAAAATGCCCAGGCACCGTCGTTCCTGCAAAGCTTCGGTTGGCGCAATTAGAACTAGCAGGAAGTGACGCTCTCCAAGCCTGATCAAGCCGTTTCGATTGGCGGTCTTGTTGAGCGATGATATTCTGTATTTGAGGGTTGGTCTAACCCTAGGGCATGGACGATCCTTGATGCACGGGGTCGCACCCCAAATGTGCGGTCGAGTAGCCGGCCCATTGTTAGGCCGAGGGGCCGGGGGTCGCTCCCCCGGCTTCCTTTAGCCGCCTCAGTGGCAACACCGAAGTACCGACCCGCGAGGAGGTAGCAAATTTCGCACCTTCGTCGTCGAGGGGGTGCCACAGTGGCCCCGCCGACCGATACAGCTAAATCGCCGGAAATCGTGAAGCTCCTAACGGGCGACTTTCTCTCTTCCTCAACCCAAGGGACGAGAACCGCGGGCTCATCACCACCTGCTTTGGCGAAAATCGCGGATTCCCCTTAGGGTCATTAGCCGGCACCCGATAAACAGACATCTTCAGACCCGCTCGGCATGTCTCAACCGTGGCAATAGGCGACATCGCTCGTCGACGAGGCCGCCCGTGGTCGGAGACCCCAAGTAAATCGCTACTCACGCGCCGGCGCGATTACCATAACAGGGGCAGCCGGGAAGGCACGAAATCATATCCCAAGTGAATGACGGCTCCGCGCCAGAGGCGGCCGTTTACCCAGAGTCCCTATTTTCACCGTCAGACAATAAAAAACAAAAGGCCACGCGGGCATTGCACCGCATGGCCTTTGCGAGACTGTCTCCCTAGGGCCTCCAGAGATTCCGTCTCGGGGCGCATAGTGTACGGGTGGAGGTGCCTGTCTAGGGTGTGATGGGATTACCCACAGTTCAGACGAACGAACACGCATCAACCCACCCGTCCGCTTCAAACAGCGTCTTTAACAACCTTCAGGGGTGACGCCTTGACCGACTTGCTGGCTGGCTTGGCCGCGAACTCCATAGGTTCTTTCGTGAAAGGATTTACACCGCTGCGGGCTTCAGTAGCAGGCTTGTTCACGACCGACATTTTGGCGAAGCCAGGAATGACGAACTCGCCGGATTCATTCAGTTCCTTATAGCCCACAGTCGCCATCTGCTCGATGACGGCCTTTACGTCTCCTTTGGAAATCTGCGTTCCCTCTGCAATTGCATCGATCAACTGATTCTTGGTCATCTTGGCCATGATGGATTCCTTTGTGGAGGCTCAGAACAATTTAAAGCGCACGAGCTACGCGGGTGCGTCACTCTGTTAAAAACGCAGCAAAGCCACGCAGTTCGCTTCTTGTTCATGGCTATGGTCATGAAGTCACCGGGCTTAAAACCTATCGAGGCCCAAAACACAAGGAGCAGCTCAGCGTGTGTTCCTTACCTGGCTTCTATGTGCCAGAAGTGGTCGGTCGAGAATTCTGTTTGGGAGCGCCAGACTGCTCAGTCTTTATAAGTGATACGCTCGCGATAGAGCGACGCGGAGGGCGGGGTGGCGAAGGAACACCCATGCTTGTACGTTCTGTCGGCAGAGACCAACGACCTTGGAATAAGGGATTGCTCATCGGCCAGAAAAAACCTCTCGAACCGAAACACGTCTGGTCAATTCGAGTTCGCCTGGAAATCGCACGATCGTGGCGCGACCTTGCCATCTTTAACTTGGCAATCGACAGCAAGCTTCGCGCCTGCGACCTGGTCAAACTTCGATTAAACGACATTTGTTCAGATGCAAAGGTGCGGCATCGAGCAACGATCGTCCAAAAGAAGACGGGGCGACCAGTCCAGTTCGAGATCACGGAGCAGTCGAGGAGCTCCGTTGAAGCCTGGTTACCGATGCTCCGGACCACTGGCTCCCGATATCTCTTCCCAAGTCGACTTCATGCAAGGCCTCACATATCCACCCGCCAATACGCCCGGTTGGTGCATCGCTGGGTTGAAAGCATCGGCTTAGAGTCGGCCTCGTATGGCACACGCTCGATGCGGCGCACGAAGGCCGCCCAGATTTATCGTAAGACTGGCAACCTGCGCGCTGTGCAACTCCTCCTCGGACATACGAAGCTGGAGAGCACAGTCCGATATCTGGGGATTGAGGTGGATGACGCTCTAAATATCGCTGAGAAGATCGAGCTCTAATCGTCGGCCACCGGCATCATGCCGGTGGGAGCCGAGCACGTGATCTTTCCTGCTATGCATGATTTCCGGCGACGAAGCTGCGTGTGACCGCCGGGGCACCGGCGGGCGAGGATCGCGCAACGGCACTAGCTGAGATAGACTATAGCGATGCAACTTTTGCACATCGTGCAATTATTGGTGTTAATGACGTTGGCGAACGGCACACCGATCGTTGCGAAGAAGATTTTTGGCCCGCGTTTTTCCTTTCCGCTGGATGCCGGAACTGTATTTTTGGATGGGCGGCCGTTATTTGGTCGCTCGAAAACTATCCGTGGGACTGTGGTCTCGATCCTCATCACCACCGCGAGTGCACCGCTAATCGGCCTGGACCTGACGATTGGCGCCATGGTAGCAGGCGCCGCAATGGCGGGCGATCTGTTCTCCAGTTTCGTGAAGCGCCGCCTAAACTTGCCGTCGAGCGGCAAGGCGCTCGGGCTCGACCAGGTGCCCGAATCCCTATTTCCTATGCTGGCGTGCCGCGATGCACTTTCATTGACGATCGCAGACATAGCGCTTGGCGTCGGGATCTTTTTTATTGGCGCGCTAGTTCTGTCCCGTCTTCTATTCCGGGCCCACCTGCGCGACGAACCATATTAGCGCGACGTTAGCCCGAATGAAGGCAATGCAGGGTGATTTCCGGCGGGCAGTTGAAACGAACAGGAACGACGCTCGATCCAGCACCTACGGACGTGTAGCCAGTCATGTTGTGATACTGCCAAGCTCCCGCCCCCATCCGTCGAGGCAATACTGCGTCAAGTATGATCGGAATAGATCCTGGCAGACAGATCTGACCACCGTGCGTGTGTCCGCTAAGCAACAAATTGAAATCGGCATGAGCCGCCTTGCGATAGATTTCCGGTGTGTGCGACAATAAGATGGAGAACTTGCCAGACGGTATCTGTGATGCAGCCTTTTCGATATTGTCGACTTTGAAGCAGTGCGCGTCATCGATTCCGGCTAGATAGATCCGCTGATCACCGCGCACGATCACCTCACTTTCGTTGAGCAGCATCCGTATTCCCACGGCTTCCAGCCCCGGAACCATTTGGATGGTATCGTGATCGCCCAGCACTCCATAAACGGGCTCCTTTAGATGAGCCCGCACTCGTGCGACGCCGTCCAAGGTTGCCTCAAACGGCCCACAATTCTTCCCTCGATAGTCGCCGGTTAGAACACATAAATCGTAACGCATGTCGCCGACGAGTTCGATCAGGCGCTGCACGGCAGCTTCGTTCATGTCCACATGCATGTCGCTAAGGTGGAGTATGGTGAAGCCGTCAAAACGCGCCGGCAACTCCTTGAACAAAATGTCATTGCGCTTGACGAGAATGCGTCCTGTATTCCGGCGTCCGCGCCAGTAGAGACCGGTCAGCTTCAGTGCGTTTCGAATGACAGAATGAACCGGATACCAGTTCTTTATGTGAAAGGAGAGCAGACCTTTGCCGAAGATTTTCGCCCCATGGTCCGTCTCGATACCCAATCGCTGTCTCGCGCGGAGCGGTCCGAGACGTTCCTCCAATTTGCGCAAGATATCTTCGTCCATGGAATAACTTCCTCCGAGATCGGCTCGACCTTCCATGGGGAGCATGAGGCTTCGGCAGATACTACAGAGTATTCCCTTTGGGCAAATGGCCCCCACCCCTTAAGGGACGGTGCCAAAGCAGGGCAGTTCATCAGGGCTTTGCTGCTTGATGTCCTAGGTAGTCGAACCCCGCACCTATCCCTTGCCGCCTGCGTCGCCGAAGGAATTCCACTCTACCCTTGGAACTAATCGAGAGCCGAATATCGTTCCGGCAAGGCCTTGTGCGCCCGCGAGGCGGGCTTATGTGCAGCGTGACTAGCACTCGCTAATCGAGACTGCTACGCCGAAAAATCAGAACATCTTCAAATGCTAAAGGAGGATTCCATGAAATTCCGTCCGCTTCACGACCGCGTCGTGGTCAAGCGCATCGACGCCGAAGAGAAGACCACTGGCGGCATCATCATTCCGGACAGCGCCAAGGAAAAACCCTCGCAAGGCGAAATCACCGCCGTTGGCCCAGGCGGCCGCGACGAAGCCGGCAAGCTGATCCCGATCGATCTCAGGGTTGGCGACCGCGTGTTGTTCGGCAAATGGTCAGGCACTGAGGTCAAGCTCGATGGTCAGGAACTGCTGATCATGAAGGAGAGCGACATCATGGGCGTTCTCACCGACCTGCCCGCTACCAAGAAGAAGGCCGCGTAAGCGTGCCAGTCAGTTTTCCTCATCCTGAGGAGTCGGCGTCTCGAAGGACGAGGCCAGCAAGTTCAAATCTCATCCCTGAAGAACCCGCCCATTTGAGCGGCGCGGGATCGATTGAAAACGGAGATCATTATGTCAGCCAAAGAAGTCAAATTCGGCGTCGATGCCCGCGACAGGATGTTGCGCGGCGTTGAAATTCTCAACAATGCGGTAAAAGTGACGCTCGG
>JBKQRS010000498.1:0-7887 GCA_052143915.1 Bradyrhizobium sp. | reverse complement strand
CGGCTCCTTCGCCGCCGCGGCGGACTGCGGCGGCGCTGTGACAGGCGACGCCGTCCTGGCCGGAGCAGGAACGGGCGGAGGCACGGCGACGGTTTTAGCTTCTGCGGGGCTATCGGCGATGTAGGCGATCGGCGCACCAAGCAGCAGATCGGTTTCAACGGGAGCCAGGGGGCCAGCTAAGTAGCCGTCATAGAAGGCCTCGACTTCCATGACGGCTTTGTCGGTTTCAACCTCGGCGATTGCCTCGCCCTTTTTGACCGGATCGCCTGGTTTCTTGAGCCACTTTGACAAACGCCCTACATTCATCGTATCGGACAATGCCGGCATGGTGACCGCCTGCTTCATATCCGGCACGCCTTTTATTTATTCCGCCGCTTTGGTTTCCGCCGGTTTACACAGCAGGCGCGCCGCAATGACGACATCCGGGACGCGCGGGATGCTGGCAGCTTCCAGCGCCCCGTTATAAGGCGTCGGCAGATCGAGACCCGCAACACGCTGCGGCGGGGCGTCGAGCGAGAAGAAGCAGCGTTCGGTCAGCGTCGCGAGCATTTCCGCTCCAGTTCCCGCAAAACGACAATCCTCTTCCACCATAAGCAGACGATGCGTCTTGTTGACCGAGGCCGCGCAGCTCTCCCAATCGATGGGGCTCAGGCTGCGCAGGTCGATCACTTCGGCGTCGATTCCCTCCTTGGCGAGTTCGGCAGCGGCTTCCTGTGCAAGAATGGCCATGCGCGAATAGCCGAGAATCGTCAGATCCTTGCCGGGACGGCGAACGACCGCGCGATGCATCGGCGGGGGATCGGCGGTGATATCGACCATGCCCTTGCTGAAATACAGCAACTCGTGTTCGAGCAGAATGATCGGCTCGTCGCTGGCGATCGCCTGGCGCAACTGCCAATAGGCATCCTGCGGCGTGGAGGGCACGGCGATGCGCAGCCCCGGCACGTTCATGAACATCTGCTCGAGGCGCTGGGCATGTTGGGCGGCGAGCTGGCGCGCCACGCCGCCGGGCACCCGGACGACGAGCGGCATCGGGAACTGGCCCCCCGACATCAGCGGAATCTTGGCCGCACCGTTGACGATGGAATCCATAGCGAGCAGAGCGAAGTTGATGGTCATGATCTCCACAATCGGCTTCATGCCGGTAAGGGCGGCGCCGACACCGAGGCCGGTAAATCCCCCCTCGGAAATCGGCGTATCCCGCACGCGCCATTCGCCGTATTTGGCATAGAGCCCTTCGGTAACGCGGTAACTTCCGCCATAGAGCCCGACATCTTCACCGAGAATGAAGACCGATTCGTCTTCCTCCATCTCGATATCCATGGCCCGGTTGAGAGCCTGCCAATAGAGCATTTCCTCTGTCATCGGATGTCTCCTCAGATCAGAACTTCTTGGCGCCGGTTGCACAGCATCGCCTGCCAGGCGGCGTCCATGCTCGGCTGCGGGCTGGCCAGGGCGTATTTGACCGCGGTTTCAACAGTCTTCTGCACTTCCATCTTGATCGCCTCAACTTCGGCCTCGCGGGCGTGGCCGTAATTGATCATATGCTCGGTAAGGCGGGAGACACTATCGGGTCCGGCGGCTGCGAGTTCCTCGGCGCTCGGATAGCGGAATTCGAGCTCGCGGATCGCTGCGGAGAGCGGATCGTGCGCCTGGAATGCCTTCAGTTCGACAGCGGGCCTGTAGGTTCCGGGGTCCGCCATCGAATGCCCGCGATAGCGGTAGGTTTCGAACTCGATGAACTGCGGGCTGCTGCCGCGCCGGATGCGGGCGATCGCCTGACGGGCGACGTCGTAGACCTTGAGCACGTCCATGCCGTCGACTTTCTCGGCTGGAATGTTGTAGGCCGCGGCGCGCTTGTAGAGTTCCGGCACGGCAGAATGGCGATGGACCTCGGTGCCGATGGCGTAATGGTTGTTCTCGCACACGAACAGGATCGGCAGATGCCAAAGCCCGGCCATGTTGAGCGCCTCGTGGAACGCGCCCTGGTTCATGGCGCCGTCGCCGAAGAAGCAGATCACCATCTCCGGTAGGTTGCGCATGGCGATGGTGTAAGCGATGCCGACGGCGATCGGGCAGGTCTGGCCCACGATGGCATAGCCGCCCATGAAGCGCCGCTCGCGGTCGAACATGTGCATTGAGCCGCCCATGCCGCCGCTCATACCGTCGGCGCGGCCGAACAGTTCCGCCATGACCTTTCCCGCCGGCACACCGCGCACCAACGCATGAGCATGCTCGCGGTAAGTGCTGACGATGTAATCGGACGGGCCCGCCGCGTTAATGACGCCGGCAGCGACCGCCTCCTCGCCGGGATAAAGGTGCAGGAATCCGACGATGTTGCCTTTGGTGTATTCCTCCGCGGCGCGCTCCTCGAATACGCGAGCCAACAGCATGTCACGGAGTAACCGGTGTAATGTCCCTCGTTCCATGGCGATCCTCATTTCGTCTCAGCGACGTGAGGTATTCGCGCCGCTCGATATTCAGCAACAGCCCCTGAACCGGCCCTTCTCGACCGCATAACGCGCGTTCTGCCGTTCACGAAAGAACTCGACATAGGTCATGATCGGCTCTTCCGGGTGGTGCGCCATGCGATGCGCCACGTAGGTGTCATAGTCGGGAACGCCGACCATGAGGCGGGCGGTACGAACCGCCCAGCCCCACACGAACTTGATCTTAGTCATCCCCAGCCACCGCGCCGGCCGCGCCGCCGATCTCATGAGTGGTGCTCTTTGGGTTACCCAACGCCTTGCGGATATCGAAGAAGGCGTAGATCACCACGATCACGACAATCGCCACCGACAAGCCCGCGAGAGAGGCGTCGAGATAGTCGTTGAAGATGACACGGTTCATCTCGGCAAGCGACTTGGCAGGCGCCAGCACCTGGTTGGCCGCTACCGCATTGCCGAACCTGAGCGCGTGGCTGACGAAGCCAACCGCCGGATCCGGATCGAACACTTTCTCCAGACCGGCCGTCACGGTGCAGATGACCAGCCACGCCGTCGGCAGGATGGTGACCCAGGCGAAGCGTTCGCGCTTCATCTTGAACAGCACCACGGTGCAGAGGGTGAGCGCGATCGCCGCCAGCATCTGATTGGTAGCGCCGAAGAGCGGCCACATGGTCCAGATGCCGCCATAGGGATCGATGACGCCCGCATAGAGCAGATACCCCCACAGTGCGCAAGAAAGCGCCGAGCCGATGACGTTGTTTGCCCACGACTTGGTTTCCTTGAACGCGGGGATCGCATTGCCGACGAGATCCTGGATCATAAAGCGGCAGACGCGCGTGCCGGCATCGACCGTCGTCAGGATGAACAACGCCTCGAATAGGATGGCGAAGTGGTACCAGATGCCCATCAGCGCCCTACCACCGAGGAAGCTCGACAGGATGGTGGCCATGCCGACGGCAAGAGTCGGCGCGCCGCCGGTGCGCGACAGGATGCTGGTTTCGCCCACATCATGCGCCATCTGCGTCAAGACATCGGGCGTTACCACGAAGCCCCATGTGGTGACTACCTGAGCCGCCGAATCGGCGGTGGTGCCGATAAGGCCGGCCGAGCTATTCATGGCGAAATAGACGCCCGGATGGATCACCGAGGCGCCGATCATGGCCATGATGGCGACGAAAGACTCCATCAGCATGCCGCCATAGCCGATGAAGGCGATCTGGTTTTCGTTCTCGATCATCTTGGGCGTGGTGCCCGATGCAATCAGCGAATGCCAACCGGACACCGAGCCGCAGGCGATGGTGATGAACAGGAACGGGAACAGGCTGCCTGCCCAGACCGGGCCGGTGCCATCGACGAACTTCGTTAAAGCTGGCATCTGTAAATCGGGACGGACAATGATGACGCCGATGGCCAGCAGCGCGATCGCGCCGATCTTGAGGAAAGTGGACAGATAGTCGCGCGGCGCCAACAACAGCCACACCGGCAGAACGGAAGCAACGAAGCCGTAACCGATGATAATCAGCGCCAGTGTCGTACCGGGAAGGTTGAAATAGACCGCGAGATCCGGCGTCTCGGACACCGTCCGCCCGTAGATCAGAGCCGCCAGGAGCAACACCGCGCCGATGATCGACATCTCGGCGATGCGGCCCGGCCGGATGAATCGGCTGTAGACGCCCATGAGGAGCGCGATCGGAAGGGTGCAGAACACGGTGAAGGTGCCCCAGGGACTGCCCCTCAAGGCGTTGACCACGACCAGCGCCAGGACCGAGAGGATGATGACACAGATGAGCAGAATGCCGATGCCGGCGATGGTGCCGGCGACCGGCCCCATTTCGGAGCGGATCATGTCGCCGAGCGAACGACCGTCACGCCGTGTCGACAGAAACAGCACGGTCATGTCCTGCACCGCGCCCGCGAACACAACGCCAGCCAGAATCCAGAGCGTGCCGGGCAGATAACCCATCTGCGCGGCCAGCACCGGACCGACCAGTGGACCCGCGCCGGCGATCGCCGCAAAATGATGCCCGTAGAGCACGTAGCGGTTGGTCGGAACGTAATCGAGGCCGTCATTGCGGCGGACGGCCGGAGTCTGCCGCGCCGCATTGACGCCAAGCACCTTGTTGGCGATGAAGAGGCCATAGAAGCGATAGGCGATGAAATAGATGCACACCGCTGCGATAACGAGCCACGCGGCGTTGACGGGCTCGCCACGGGTGAGAGCGACGATCCCGAACGAAACAGCACCTAGTAAGACGACGGCTGCCCACAGCAATTTGTTCTGAATCGTCATGGCTTTGCTCCTAAAGTCGATCCAATGCCTCTTCTGGCGATTGCTGGAATTCTAAGAGCAACAACACTAAGCGTCTTTGATCTATATCAAGCTTGCCGCGACGCGCGTAATCCATTCGTTTGCTGCTGCGTTGCAACAAATCTTTCGTGATGGACGAAATGAGTAGAGCGATAGGAAAGCGATATATGAGATACGCCGCCACCAAGATGCTGAGCGGCGCAGTATAGGGGTCAGTCCGGTGCGGTTGCGAAGCTGACGGCCGAACTCAAGAACCGAACCGGCCATATATATAATAGTCAACGCGACCGACGCGGAACTGCAACAATTGGTCACTTACTCCCCCGCAACCCAATAAGGGTGCTGGAGCCTGATATTCTCGAGTGACTGCGCCGCGGCTTCGCCGCCGCAACCTCCTTTACTATCTTTACTACTCGCGGAGATTTCAGGGTATCTCAGCGCCAGGTTGGCGCGATACGACATTACGCCATGCGACGGCATTGAACTCATCGCATCCAAAAGTCTGCCCCGGATCGCGGCAGGTATGTAACTTCTCCTACATCATCGACTCCTCAAGGAGGCGCGACTGCATGAACTGCGTGCGTCCTCGAGCGCGAAGCCGCTCTGCATTAATGCGACGCAAATAGCGGGAATGATCGAAAAAGGCCCAAACTCGATGATCATCCGCCCCTCGATCCTATGCCGTACCGCGCCGCGCTCCGGGTGCGACAAAAAATCCACGTCGCTTCCGCCGTAACTTGCGCTGTCAAGGCTATCCAATTGCCGATGTCGGGCGATTTTGACCTGGATCAGGGAATGGATTGGCGATAGGGTTTTGAAATTACGTTGAATTTTTGGGAAGAAGGAGGACGGCGCATGAAACCACGCAATCGTAGACTCGCTGGCTTGGCCGTCTCGGCCTCTGGTGTTTTCGCGATCGCCGCCCTGGTATCGGCGCCGACGTGGCAAGCCTGCGCCGCCGGACCTGAGCCGTTGAGCTATGCCGAGGACGTCGCGCCGATCTTCAAAGGCCGCTGCGTATCTTGCCACCAATCCGGCGGCGAGGGATTCGAGAAAAGCGGTCTCGATCTTACGACCTATGCTGGTCTGATGAAGGGCACCAAATTCGGCCCCGTGGTCATTCCGGGCAATCCGGAAACCAGCAACCTGATTTGGCTGCTCGAATGGCGCGCCTCACCCGACTTGCGCATGCCGCACGGCAAGAAGCAGCTTTCGACCTGCGACCGCGCCGCTATCTACACCTGGATACGCCAGGGCGCCAAAGACAACTGACTGTCCCGGCGCGGACGCTGGATTGCGGGGCCGAACGCTACTGCGATTTGCTTACGATATATTCGACCGCAGCCTTGATATCGGCGTCGGACAGGTTCGCGTGCCCGCCGCGGGCCGGCATCGCGCCCTTGCCCTTGATGACGCTGGCAACCATCGCGTCGGTGCCTTGTTTGATCCGCGCCGCCCAGGCGTCCTTATCACCGGCCTTCGGCGCCATATTGTTGTGGCACATGGCGCAATTTGCATTATAGACCGCCTGGCCGTCGGCAAACGCCGGCGCCGTTCCCGCCGCGATCAAGACCGCCGCGACGACAAATACGCAAAGTGGAAGTTTCATGGTGCGCTCCTAGGTTGTCCCGTTCCTGCCGGTAGGTGTGGGTTTCACTTGCATCGGGCCTAATGGCACTCAAAAAGGCCGTCTCCGGATTGATCTAGATCAAGGCCAAAACACATTACACCATAAGATTGGTTTGACCATATGGCTGACCATACGCGCGATCATAGGCACGGGGGGTGCTGTCCTCCTTCGTCTGCTACCCAAATCGGGGTTACTCGGAGCGATTCCTTGCTGGAAACGCTCCAATGAAATAAACAAGACGTTATGTTTTCTCGCCCGGACGGCTACTTCGAGGCGAAGTGGTTGCGCGAGAGATATGGATCAATGACTTGTGTGCGAAGCTCACGAAAGGTATACGAATGGCGCCGTTCGCCGGGCCCGTCTCAACACGCTGTCGGGTCTCATCCACTGATCGGCGTCATGGGGAGATGATGGGGAACTCGACCTCTCGCATGGAATCCGTCACGCATACCGGGATCGTCACGCCGTGGTTCGGCGTACGACCCTACCACACCATCTCGGTCATTGCGGCGGGAACGCTTGCAATCCTGTTCTGGATGGGCGGTTCCCCGGCCGCACTCGCGCAGGGGACGGCAACCCCGGCCGGCAGCAGTGATGAGCTTCGCCCGCTCGATGCCAATGCGATGGATGTCGAGGAAGGCAAGCACCTCGCGCAGACCGCCTGCTCGAACTGTCACGGCGCGAAAGGAATCAGCACGACCGCGGGCGTACCCAACTTGGCTGGCCAGCGCTCCGTCTATCTCTACCGCGAGCTGCGCGCCTATGTGTCGGGTGCTCGCGACAACAACACCATGAATGGCGCCGTCAAGTTCCTCAGCGCCGATGCCTTGGTCAATGTGGCGGCGTACTATGCCAGCCTGGATCCTGCCCAACCGGCCGCGGCAAGCAATGCCAAGGGCGAGGCCGACCCGGTGCAGGCCGGTAAGGCCGCAGCGGCCGTCTGCGCCGGTTGCCATGGCGAGATCGGCATCAGCAAGACGCCCGGCATGCCGAGCCTCGTCGGGCAGGAGCCACAATACCTTGTCGCGGCCGTGGCCGCCTACAAGAACGGCCAGCGGAAGAACGACACCATGAAGGCCATGATCGCGCCGGTGGCCGACGCCAATCTGAACAATATCGCGCTGTTCTATGCGCTGCAAAAGCCGGAGCGGGCGCAAACTGCTGCCGCAGGCAACCCGACGGAAGGCCAATCCCTCGCGGCCGGTTGCGCCGGCTGCCACGGCGCCCAAGGTGTCAGCGGCAATCCCACAACGCCAAGCTTGGCCGGCCAGGACGCCCAGTACCTGGCTGCGGCGCTGCACGGCTATAAGGACGGCTCGCGCAGCGACGCAACGATGAAGGGCCTGGCGGGGGGACTCGATGACACCGCCATCAAGAACCTGGCAGCCTATTATGCGAGCCTGCAGCCGCAACCACCGAATGTGCGCAAGCCGCTGACCTCCGCCCAATGGGCGGAGAGATGCGACCGCTGCCACGGCGTCAACGGCAACAGCACCGATCCG